>JAYWFR010000064.1:0-5510 GCA_043778695.1 Polaromonas sp.
CGCCGCAACTACGGCATGCTGATTGGTGAGCCGACGGCTGAAGCCATTAAAAAGAACATCGGCTCGGCTTTTCCGGGCTCTGAAGTCAAGGAGATGGAAGTAAAAGGGCGCAACCTGTCCGAAGGCGTGCCGCGCAGCTTTACCATCTCTAGCAACGAAATTTTAGAAGCGCTGACTGACCCGCTGAACAACATCGTCAGCGCAGTCAAAAACGCGCTAGAGCAAACCCCGCCCGAGCTAGGCGCAGACATCGCTGACCGCGGCATGATGCTGACCGGTGGCGGCGCTTTGCTGCGTGATCTGGACCGGCTGCTGGCCGAGGAAACCGGCCTGCCGGTGCTGGTGGCTGAAGAGCCGCTGACCTGTGTGGTGCGCGGTTGCGGCATGGCGCTGGAGCGCATGGATCGTTTGGGTTCGATCTTCACGTCGGAATAAGCAGCCAACGCACGCTACTTTTAGTTCGCGCAGCGGTAGCAAGACATGCCTTTAGGAACCCTTGACCGCTCCCCACCGCCCTTCTTCAAGCAGGGGCCGTCGGCGTTCTCGAAGTTGGTGTTTTTCAGTGCCCTGTCGCTGTTTTTGATGGTGGCAGATCTGCGCTTTCGCATCACTCAGCCAGTGCGTGCGGTGCTGGCCACAGCGCTGTACCCGGTGCAGTGGCTGGCACTCCAACCGGTGCGGGCGGTACGCAGCAGCAGTGCTTATTTAACCGGGCTCGACCAAGCCAATTCGAGCAGCGAGCAAGCCGCCAAAAAGCTCGCTCTGCAATCTTTGCGGGCCGGCCAGGTCGAGCAGTTGCTGCAAGAAAACGCCCGCTTGCGCAAACTGCTGGTGCTGCGTGAACAACTGGCCACGTCGGTCATGGCGGCTGAAGTGTTGTACGACGCGGCTGACCCCTACACCCGCAAAATCATCATTGACAAGGGCTTGATGCAAGACGTGGCGTTGGGCTCGCCAGTGCTGGACGAGTCTGGCGTGCTGGGGCAAATCACCCGCGTGCACCCGCTGGTCAGCGAAGTGACTCTGGTGATTGACCGCGAGCTGGCCATCCCCGTGATGAACGTGCGTACCGGCGCTCGCAGCGTGGCATTCGGCGACCCCATAAATTCGGCTTCAAGCGGCGGCCTGGAATTGCGCTTCATGGGCAGTAATTCGGACGTGCAGGTGGGCGACTTGCTCACCACCAGTGGGGTCGACGGCGTGTACCCAGCGGGGCTGCCGGTGGCCAAAATCAGCAAGATTGAACGTCGGGCTGAATCGGCCTTTGCCAAAATTTACTGCACCCCGCAAGCGCTGGTGACCGGGGCTAGGCATGTGATGGTGGTCAAACCGGTGTCAACGCAGATTCCGTCGAGGCCCATTCCTGAGACTGTTGTTGCTCCAAAAAAAGGAGCTAGCAAATGAGCATGAAAGCTTTGACCACATGATCATGCGATCCGGTCAGCACCTGCTGCTGCCAGCTAATCCCCTGTTCATTTGGGCCAGTCTGGTTGCTGCGCTGCTGCTGAACATGCTGCCGCTAGGCCGTGTGCCGTGGATGCCTGACTTCATGGCGCTGGTGCTGGTGTTTTGGAACGTGCACCAGCCGCTGCGTGTGGGTATTGGGGTGGCCTTCATGTTCGGCTTGGGCATGGATGTGCATCAATCGTCGCTGCTCGGCCAGCATGCGCTGAGCTACACCGCGCTCAGCTTTTTTGCCACCATGATTCACCGCCGCTTGTTGTGGTTTTCAGTGCCGTCGCAGGCGCTACAGGTGCTGCCGTTGTTTGCAGTGGCTCATGCCGTAGAGTTGGTGATCAGGCTCATCAGTGGGGGTGCTTTTCCAGGCTGGATCATTTTGTTTGCACCGCTGCTAGAGTCTGTGTTGTGGCCTGTTGTCAGCATCTTGCTGCTGGTGCCGCAAAGACGCGCCCCGAACCCTGATGAAAATCGTCCACTATGACTGAGCTGCGTAACGTTGAAGCCGACCTGTCGCGCTTTCGCGCGCGGGTGCTGGTAGCCAGCTTGGTGGTGTTGGCTTGCTTTGCCTTGCTAACGGCGCGCTTGGTGTATTTGCAGGTTTACCGCCATGCTGACCTGGACGAGCAGGCCGAAAGTAACCGCACGGCGGTGGTGCCCATCGTGCCAAACCGGGGCTTGATTCTGGACCGCAATGGCGTGGTACTGGCGACCAATTATTCGGCCTACACGCTGGAAATCACGCCGTCAAAAGCTGGAAATCTGGATGACACGATTGCTGCGCTTAGCACCGTGATTGACATTCAGTTGCGCGACAAGCGCCGCTTCAAGCGGCTACGTGAAGAGTCTAAAAATTTTGAATCTCTGCCAATCCGCACCCGGCTGACGGACGAAGAGGTGGCCCGTTTTGCCGCGCAGCGCTTTCGCTTCCCCGGAGTGGACATCAAGGCGCGGCTGTTTCGCAGCTACCCGTATGGCGAGCTCGGCAGTCACGTGGTGGGCTACATCGGACGCATCAACCAAACGGAAAAAGAGGCTATCGACAACAGCGACGACGAAGGCAATTACCGGGGTACAGACTACATTGGCAAGCTGGGCGTGGAGCAAAGCTTTGAGCAGCAACTGCACGGCACTACCGGCGTTGATCAGGTCGAGACCTCGGCTGGTGGCCGCGCGGTACGCAAGCTGGCCACCAGCCCCGCCACGCCGGGGGACACCGTCATGCTGTCGATTGACATCAAGCTGCAGCACCTGGTGGAAGAAATGTTTGGCGACCGGCGCGGCGCGCTGGTGGCGATTGACCCAAAAACGGGCGACGTGTTGGCCTTTGTCAGCAAGCCGACGTTTGACCCCAATTTGTTCGTGGACGGCATTGACCTAGAGAGCTGGCAGGCGTTAAATGAATCGACAGACAAGCCGCTGCTGAATCGGGCGTTACGCGGCACCTATCCGCCGGGCTCGACGTACAAGCCCTTCATGGCCATGGCGGCGCTGCACACTGGCAAGCGCGCGGCCGGCACACTCATCAACGACCCAGGTTTTTTCATGTACGGCGGTCGGCGCTTTGGCAGCCCTGAAAATGAAAAGGGCGGCATCATGGACATGAACCGCTCGATTGTTGAGTCGAGCAACGTGTACTACTACTCGCTGGCCAACGAGATGGGTGTGGATGCGATTCATGACTTCATGAAGCCACTGGGCTTTGGCCAAATCACCGGTATCGACATCAATGGTGAGGTGCGCGGCATTCTGCCCAGCCAGGACTGGAAAAAGCACTACTTTAAAAAACCAGAAGCCAAAAAGTGGTTTGCTGGGGAGACCATTTCGCTCGGCATTGGCCAGGGCTACAACAGTTTCACCATGCTGCAACTGGCGCAGGCCACCGCCTCTGTCGTGAATGGCGGCATTCAGCACAAGCCGCGCTTGGTGATTGGTACGCAAGACTCGGTGACCCGAAGCATGAAGCCTTTGGCGCTGGCCACGCCCGTCAATTTAGGCTACAGCCCAGAGCATGTGGCCGTGATTCGCAAAGCGTTGGTCGGCGTCACGCAAGGCGGTACATCGGCCAAGGTATTTGCCGGGGCGGGGTATTTGAGCGGCGGCAAAACCGGCACCGCACAAGCCGTGGCGCTAAGCGCCAACACCAAATACAACAGCGCAAAACTAGAAGAAGCCCAACGCGACCATTCGCTGTACATTGCCATGGCACCAGCGGATGACCCCAAAATTGCCATTGCGGTGATAGTTGAAAACGCCGGTTGGGGAGCAGCCGCCGCCGCACCACTGGCACGCCGTGCGTTTGACTACATGCTGCTTGGCCAGTACCCGAGCGAAGAAGACATGGCCGCTGTCAAGCTAGGTCAAGCAGGCGCGCCGATAGGCAAGCCGCGCAAAGCGTCTGAGACGACCAATTTGCTGCCCGGTGGAGCCAGCGTCGCCGGGCTGGTGCCTGTGGACAAGCCAGTGGCCGCTACGCCTGCCGCTGCGCCAAAAGTTGGCAGCACGCCCGAGTCAAAAGCCATCAAGGTGGCGGTCAGAACAAATCAATAAACGTCTTGAACCTCACTTTAAAAACGCATCAAACCCGGTTTTAAAAATCAGCGCGCTGACCACCACAATAAACACCACCCGCACAAAGCCCGAGCCATGCTTGAGCGCCAGCCGCGTGCCTAGCAAGCTGCCCACCACATTGGCAATCGCCATCGTTAACGCAAAGTGCCACCAAACATGGCCGGTGTAAGCAAACAGCGCCAGCGCTGCCAGATTGGTCGCCGTGTTCAGCAGCTTGGCCGAGGCAGATGCATTTAAAAAATCGTACCCTAGCCAGCGCACGAACAAGAACACAAAAAAGCTGCCAGTACCGGGGCCAAAAAAGCCATCATAAAAACCCAGCACCAAGCCGATGCCGCAGGCCGCCAGCGTTTCCGCCGAACCGGAAAAGCGCGGTGCGTGGGTGCGGCCCAAATCCTTTTTGACCAGCGTGTAGGCCAGCACGCCCAGCAGCACAAATGGCAGGCCTTTGCGCAAAAAGCTGCCGTCAACCAGCGTGACTAGCCAGGCCCCCGCCAATGAGCCCGCAAATCCCGCGCCCGCTGCTGGCAGCAGCGCGGTCCAGCGCAGGTTGACTCGGCGCGTGTACTGCACTGTTGCCACCGCTGTGCCCCAAACCGATGCACCCTTGTTCAGACCAAACAGCGTGGCGGGTTGTGTCGTTGGAAATACGGCGAACAGCGCTGGAACCATGATCAATCCGCCGCCGCCGACAATTGAGTCCACAAAACCCGCCAGCAGCGAAGCCAGCGTCAGAATAAACAACTCCATTGCGTGATTGTCGCACCTTGGTGTTGGTCTAATGTGCTATGTTTTCAGGGGCTAGTTAAGCGCTATTTTATTGGGCCTTAGACGGTTTTTAAAGTAAATTTAGACACTTGGCCAGCCAAATCAGTCCTTGCACTGGTTCTTTAAACAAAAGCGGACAATCACACCATGACGCTGACCGAACTCAAATACATCGTTGCGGTTGCCCGTGAAAAGCACTTTGGCAAAGGTGCAGATGCTTGTCATGTGTCGCAGCCCACGCTGAGCGTGGCGATTAAAAAGCTTGAAGACGAATTGCAGGTCAAATTATTTGAGCGCAACGCCAATGAGATCACTGTCACGCCGCTGGGGGAAGAAATTATTCGCCAGGCGCAAAGCGTGCTGGAGCAGGCCGAGCAGATCAAAGACATTGCCAAGCGCGGCAAAGACCCGCTGGCTGGCAGCCTGCGCTTGGGGGTGATTTACACCATTGGCCCCTATTTGCTGCCTGATCTGGTGCGGCAGATGATTGCCACGCTGCCGCAAATGCCGCTGGTGCTGCAAGAAAACTTCACCGTCAAACTGTTAGATGAGCTGCGCAACGGCGAAATTGACTGTGCCATTTTGGCTGAGCCTTTCCCCGACACCAACCTGGCTATTGCGCCGCTGTATGACGAGCCGTTTATGGCGGCCGTGCCCAGCAGCCACCCGCTGGCCGCGCGTAGCAGCATCACGGCTGAAGAGATCAAGAAAGA
>JAYWFR010000065.1:0-30805 GCA_043778695.1 Polaromonas sp.
CGGGTCTTATAGATTAGGTCATATCGATCTGGTCGGATAAATCGAGGTTGAGGCCCAATCTACCGTCAACTCAATTTAATCATCGCCCACACCATGGCCCGCCTTTCCAGATTGACCCTGCCGGGTTATCCGCACCACATCATCCAGCGCGGCAACAACCGGCAGGCGATTTTCACAACAGTGGCTGACTATGAGTTCCTGCTGGGCCTAATCGATGCGAATGCCAAAAAATTCGAGGTTGAACTTCACGCCTACGTGCTGATGACCAATCATTTTCATTTGCTCGCCACACCGAAAACAGACACTGGTTTGCCGCAAATGATGCAAGCCATCGGTCGCAGTTATGTCCGCTATTTCAATGACTTGCAGGGCCGCAGTGGTACTTTGTGGGAAGGGCGGTACCGTTCAACGCTGATTCAAACCGACCGCTATTTGCTGGCTTGCATGGCGTATATTGATTTGAACCCCGTGCGCGCTGGTCTGGCGCAAGACGCCCGTGACTACCCGTGGTCTAGTTACGGCTCGTACGTCGGGCTACGCACTGACAAGCTCATCACGCCGCATGCTTTGTACTGGGCCTTGGCCAACACCCCATTCGGCCGCGAGGCGGCTTATGCGGATTTGGTGCGAGTCGGCATCAGCAGCGATCAGCAAACGGCTCTAACAAAGGCTACCCTTGCTGGCTGGGCCCTAGGCAGCGATGATTTTGTTGCGGATTTGCAAAAGAAAACGCTTAGGCGAGTTCATCAAAATACAGCTGGACGACCACATTCGTCGGTAGGCAGTAACGTAACTGATTGATTTTGTTGACGTATTTTAATTTGTAGTTCTGTCCCTAATTTAAACAGCAGGCTTTGATTGGTGATTTAATTAGAATCTGACCCTAATTAAAGTGTTTTGCATTGCGTCTGTTGGGGTCTATCATTAAGTTTCATTTTTACAGGATCGCGCCATGGCAACCAGAGCCGAAATCAAGCACATTCAAGACCACGGTTTGTATTCGCCTGCCAATGAGCATGACGCTTGCGGCGTGGGATTTGTGGCGCACATCAGGGGACACAAGTCGCACGCCATTGTGCAGCAGGGCTTGAAGATTCTTGAAAACCTGGACCACCGAGGCGCGGTGGGTGCTGACGCGTTGATGGGCGATGGCGCTGGCATTTTGATTCAGCTGCCCGATGCGTTGTACCGTGAAGAAATGGCCCAGCAGGGAGTTGCCTTGCCGCCACCCGGTGAGTACGGTGTCGGCATGGTGTTTTTGCCGAAAGAGCATGCATCGCGATTGGCCTGCGAGCAAGCGCTTGAGCGTGCTGTCAAAGCTGAAGGCCAGGTGCTGCTGGGCTGGCGTGATGTGCCTGTGAACCGCGACATGCCCATGTCGCCGACGGTCCGCCTGAAAGAGCCGATCCTCAAACAGATTTTCATTGGTCGTGGAAATGACGTTATTGTGCAAGACGCGCTGGAGCGCAAGCTGTATGTCATCCGCAAAACCGCAAGCGCCGCCATTCAAAACCTGCACCTGACGCACAGCAAAGAGTATTACGTGCCCAGCATGTCCAGCCGCACGGTGGTCTACAAAGGCTTGTTGCTGGCCAATCAGGTTGGAGAGTATTTTCTTGACCTACAAGACCCGCGTTGTGTGTCGGCCCTCGGCCTCGTGCACCAGCGTTTCTCGACCAACACCTTCCCTGAATGGCCATTGGCCCACCCGTACCGCTACGTCGCGCACAACGGCGAGATCAACACCGTCAAGGGCAACTACAACTGGATGAAAGCACGTGAAGGCGTGATGTCGTCGCCCGTGCTGGGCGCTGACTTGCAAAAGCTCTACCCCATCAGTTTTGCTGACCAGTCAGACACCGCTACGTTTGATAACTGCCTGGAACTGCTGACGATGGCCGGCTACCCCATCAGCCAGGCCGTGATGATGATGATCCCCGAGCCATGGGAGCAGCACACCACGATGGATGAGCGACGCAAAGCGTTTTATGAATACCACGCCGCTATGCTCGAGCCATGGGACGGCCCGGCTTCAATTGTGTTCACCGATGGTCGCCAGATTGGTGCCACGCTGGACCGCAACGGCCTTCGCCCATCACGTTATTGCGTGACCGATGATGACTTGGTCATCATGGCGTCTGAGTCTGGCGTGCTCCCAATTCCAGAGCATAAGATAGTTAGAAAATGGCGGCTTCAGCCCGGCAAGATGTTTTTGATTGATCTTGAGCAAGGCCGCATGGTCGATGACGAAGAGATCAAAGCCACGCTGGCACACAGCAAGCCTTACAAGCAGTGGATTGACAACCTGCGCATCAAGCTGGATGACGTGAAGGCTGCTGTAGCGCTGCCAAAAACTGAGTCAGCACCCACGCCGCTCCTCGATTTACAACAGGCCTTCGGCTACACCCAAGAAGACATCAAATTCTTGATGTCCCCCATGGCCGCCAACGGCGAAGAAGCTACCGGCTCCATGGGCAATGACTCGCCTCTGGCAGTGTTGTCAAACAAAAACAAGTCGCTGTATAACTACTTCAAGCAATTGTTTGCACAGGTCACCAACCCGCCGATTGACCCGATACGCGAAGCGATTGTGATGTCGCTGGTGTCCTTCGTCGGCCCCAAGCCCAACCTGCTGGACATCAACCAGGTCAACCCGCCAATGCGGCTGGAAGTCAGCCAGCCGGTGCTCAATGTGCTTGACATGCAAAAGCTGCGTGACATTGAATCGCACACGCAAGGCAAGTTCAAAAGCTACACGCTCGACATTACTTATCCACTTGCTTGGGGCCATGAAGGCGTCGAGGCCAAGCTGGCATCTTTGTGCGCTGAGGCGGTTGACGCGATCAAAACCGGTAAAAACATTTTGATCATCAGCGACCGCGCTTTGAGCGCGACGCAGGTCGCGATACCTGCGTTGCTCGCACTGTCGGCCGTTCACCAGCATCTGGTCAGCGTCGGCTTGCGCACCACGGCAGGCCTGGTGGTTGAAACCGGTTCAGCCCGTGAAGTGCACCACTTCGCTGTGCTCGCAGGCTACGGCGCAGAAGCCGTTCACCCGTACTTGGCGATGCAAACATTGGCCGAAATGCACGACGGTTTGCCGGGCGACTTATCGACTGAAAAAGCCATTTACAACTACACCAAAGCCATCGGCAAAGGCTTGTCGAAAATCATGTCCAAAATGGGCGTGTCTACCTACATGAGCTATTGCGGCGCGCAGCTGTTTGAAGTCATTGGCCTGAACCGTGAAACGATTGCCAAGTTCTTCACCGGCACCGCCAGTCAGGTGGAAGGCATGGGCGTGTTTGACATTGCCGAAGAAGCGCTGCGCATGCATCGCGCGGCTTTCAGTGATGACCCGGTGTTAGAAAACATGCTGGATGCAGGCGGCGAATACGCCTTCCGTGTGCGGGGTGAAAGCCACATGTGGACACCCGACGCGATTGCCAAATTGCAGCACGCCACGCGCTCGAATAACTTCAACACCTATAAAGAATACGCCCAGCTTATCAACGACCAAAACCGCCGCCACATGACGCTGCGCGGGTTGTTTGAGTTCAAGATTGACCCGGCCAAAGCCATCCCGATTGATGAAGTCGAGTCGGCCAAAGAAATCGTCAAGCGCTTTGCCACAGGCGCGATGTCGCTGGGCTCTATCAGCACTGAGGCACACGCCACACTGGCCGTAGCCATGAACCGCATTGGCGGCAAAAGCAACACGGGTGAGGGCGGTGAAGACCCGGCTCGTTACCGTCAGGAGCTCAAAGGGATCCCGATCAAGCAGGGTGCCACGCTTAAAAGCGTGATCGGCGACAAGGTTGTCGAAGTTGACTTGCCGCTGCAAGACGGTGATTCACTACGCTCCAAAATCAAGCAGGTCGCATCAGGCCGCTTTGGTGTGACGGCTGAATATCTGGTGTCTGCCGACCAGATTCAAATCAAAATGGCCCAGGGTGCCAAGCCAGGTGAAGGCGGCCAGCTGCCGGGCGGCAAGGTCAGTGAGTACATTGGCGCGCTGCGCTATTCAGTGCCCGGCGTCGGCTTGATTTCGCCGCCGCCACACCACGACATTTATTCCATTGAAGACTTGGCGCAGCTGATTCACGACCTGAAAAACGTCAACCCGCGTGCCAGCATCAGCGTCAAATTGGTCAGTGAAGTCGGCGTCGGCACCATTGCCGCAGGCGTGACCAAAGCCAAGGCTGATCACATTGTGATAGCAGGCCATGACGGCGGTACGGGCGCTTCGCCTTGGTCAAGCATCAAACACGCAGGCAGCCCATGGGAAATCGGCCTGGCTGAAACGCAGCAAACGCTTGTATTGAACCGCTTGCGCGGCCGCATTCGCGTGCAGGCCGATGGCCAGATGAAAACCGGCCGCGACGTCGTCATCGGCGCGCTGCTGGGCGCTGATGAATTCGGCTTTGCAACCGCACCGCTGGTGGTGGAAGGCTGCATCATGATGCGCAAATGCCACCTAAACACCTGCCCGGTTGGCGTCGCCACACAAGACCCGGTGCTGCGCCAAAAATTCAGCGGCAAGCCCGAGCATGTCGTCAACTATTTCTTCTTTGTGGCTGAAGAAGCACGGCAGTTGATGGCGCAACTCGGCGTGCGCACGTTTGACGAGCTGATTGGGCGCGCCGACTTGCTAGACACGCAAAAAGGCATTGAGCACTGGAAGGCCAGCGGCCTTGACTTTGCACGCCTGTTTTACCAGCCGAATGTGCCTGCTGACGTGCCGCGCTTGCACACGTCCACCCAAGACCACTCGCTTGAAAAGGCGCTTGACGTGCGCTTGATTGAAAAGTCAAAAGCTGCGATTGAAAAGGGTGAAAAAGTCCAGTTCATTGAGACTACCCGCAACGTCAACCGCACCGTTGGCGCGATGTTGTCGGGCGAGCTGACCCGCGTGCGGCCCGAAGGCCTGCCGGACGACACCCTGCGCATTCAGCTTGAAGGGACGGGCGGCCAGTCGTTCGGCGCATTTTTGGCCAAAGGCATCACCATGTACTTGATTGGTGACGCGAACGACTACACCGGCAAGGGCCTGTCAGGTGGTCGCATCGTGGTGCGCCCCAGCATTGACTTCAGGGGCGAGTCGCACAAAAACACCATCGTCGGCAACACCGTGTTGTATGGCGCTACTACTGGCGAGGCGTTCTTCAGCGGCGTGGCTGGTGAGCGCTTTGCGGTGCGCCTGTCAGGTGCCACAGCAGTCGTCGAAGGCACAGGCGACCACGGCTGTGAATACATGACTGGCGGCACGGTGGCCGTGTTGGGTAAAACCGGCCGCAACTTTGCAGCTGGCATGAGCGGCGGCGTGGCTTATGTGTATGACGAAGACGGCCAATTTGCATCGCGTTGCAACACGTCGATGGTCAGCATGGACAAAGTGGTAACCACAGCCGAGCAACACACGCACGACAAGTCGGACTGGCACGCGGAAGAAAGCGATGAAGCGTTGCTAAAACGCCTGTTGCAAGACCACAACCGCTGGACTGGCAGCAAGCGCGCACGCGAGTTGCTGGATACCTGGGCCGAGTCGCGATTGAAGTTTGTTAAGGTCTTCCCGAACGAGTACAAACGTGCCCTGCTCGAGCGCCGGGACCGCCGCTTGAACGCGGCTACTGAGACAACGCGGGTGCAGGTGGAGACCAATCGTGAGCCGGTGGGTGCTAAATAAAGTAAAGGCAGCCAGTTACTATCAATTTAGGAGCTTCTCGCGCACGTATTTAGGGTGCTAGAGAATTAAAAGATATAAATAAGATAACGATTTGCCTTCCTCTTTCTCCTTCCCCTCCCGGGGGAAGGCAGGGATGGGGGCAAGGACATTAGCAAAACCTTTTCTGCGCTTGCCCCCACCCCAGCCCTCCCCCGGGAGGGGAGGGAGTAAAGACAGAGCATCGACAAAATTTAGTCAGACAAACAGGAAATCATCATGGGAAAAATCACCGGTTTTATGGAATTTGAGCGTTTGGAAGAGGGCTACAAGCCCGTGCCAGAGCGCCTGAAAAACTACAAAGAATTCGTCATCGGCCTGGACGACAAACAAGCCAAAGACCAGTCGGCTCGCTGCATGGACTGCGGCACGCCGTTTTGCAACACGGGTTGCCCGGTCAACAACATCATTCCTGACTTTAACGACATGGTGTTTCGTGCTGACTGGAAAAACGCGATTGCCACGCTGCACAGCACCAATAACTTCCCCGAATTTACCGGCCGCATTTGCCCCGCACCGTGCGAAGCCGCTTGCACATTGAACGTTAACGACGACGCAGTCGGCATCAAATCCATTGAGCACGCCATCATCGACCGAGCCTGGGCCGAAGGCTGGGTTACACCGCAATTGCCTAAGCACAAAACGGGCAAAAAAGTCGCTATCGTTGGCAGCGGCCCCGCTGGCATGGCCGCTGCCCAGCAACTGGCGCGCGCCGGTCATGACGTCACGCTGTTTGAAAAGAACGACCGCGTCGGCGGTTTGTTGCGCTATGGCATTCCAGACTTCAAGATGGAGAAAATCCACATTGATCGCCGGGTGGCGCAAATGACAGCGGAAGGCGTGACGTTTAAAACCGGCGTGATGGTCGGCAGCTTGCCCAAAGACTCCAAAGTCACCAACTGGGCGAAAGAAACGATTAGCCCCGAGCAATTGCAAAAAGACTTCGACGCAGTGATTTTGACCGGCGGCGCCGAGCAGTCGCGCGACCTGCCCGTGCCCGGTCGTGACCTGGACGGCGTGCATTTCGCGATGGAATTCTTGCCATCGCAAAACAAGATCAACGCTGGCGACAAGGTCAAAGGCCAACTGCGTGCTGACGGCAAACACGTCATCGTGATTGGCGGCGGCGACACCGGCAGCGACTGCGTAGGCACCAGCAACCGCCACGGCGCGGTCAGCGTGACCCAGTTTGAACTGATGCCCCAGCCACCGGAAGAAGAAAACCGCCCCATGACCTGGCCGTACTGGCCCGCCAAGCTCCGCACCAGTTCCAGCCACCTGGAAGGCTGCGACCGCGAATTTGCTATTTCGACCAAAGAATTGCTGGGCGAAAAAGGCAGAGTCACCGGCCTTAAAACCGTGCGCGTTGAATGGGTCAACGGCAAGATGGTTGAAGTTGCTGGGTCTGAGCAAACGCTCAAAGCCGACTTGGTGCTGTTGGCCATGGGGTTTGTGTCACCCGTCGCATCAATTCTGGAATCCTTCGGCATCGACAAAGACAACCGTGGCAATGCCAAAGCCAGCGACGCGTTTATCGGTGGCTATGCGACGAACGTGCCCAAGGTGTTTGTCGCAGGCGACATTCGTCGTGGCCAAAGCTTGGTCGTGTGGGCGATTCGCGAAGGCCGCCAGGCAGCGCGTTCCGTCGATGAATTTTTGATGGGATTTAGCGATTTGCCCCGTTGATCCGAGACTTTTCGCTATTTATTCAGTAGCTGCTAGCGCAAGTATTACCTGCGCTACAGCGAAGTTTCACTTCATAGTTGGCGCCGAATGATGGTTTGTGCTGCTTGAGTTGAGCCGTCTTGGTCTGTGATTATCGAGCCGTAACTGCCGGGCAACGCTGGCCCGGTCAGCTGCCATTGCGCCCCTATGCCAAAGCGGCAGGCGCGGCTTTGACGTCTCTCAAAGTGAGTCACCGCACACATTTAGCTAGGCAAGCGGCTTTTGTCGTGCTAATCTTTCCTGACGCAAAGGCCACCACTCATCACTTGGACGGGATCAGCAGGTGACATGCCAGCCGCGGATCGCAATGCTGCCGTTACTCAAGCAGCGCATTTAACGCCGTGGCAGTGCCGAAAGGCAGCGACACCATTTTAAAAAATTGGGAGTTGTATCTGATGCCAACTGCGACACACGCTGCCGCCCGCAAGCAGCTTGACCTTCTGGTGCGCACCGGCTTGGGCATTGAGCCAATCGCGCCTGCACTGGCCAGCGTCGTTCGGCAATTGCTGGGTGCTGAGGGCTGCTTTATTGGTTGGTTTGACGAGCGCGGCGTACCGGCAGGGTTCTTTCATGACTCGGCACCTGTGGCCACGCAAGAGCTTTTTTTAAACAACTATCAAGAACTCTTTGTCGGCCCGCATGAACTCACTCTTTTTTGGCTGGTAAACAACAAGGCTAGTGCGGTGGGCAACATGTTGAATGTTGACACGGCTTTTTTCAAGTCGAACACTTACAACTTGTTGTTCAAGCCCTGCAATCACCATTTTGGCCTTGACCTGAGGGTAGACCTTGACGGCGTTACTAGGTTGGTCATTGAGCTTTTTAGAACCAAGGATCAACCTTTTTTAGAAGCCGACGCACGGCGGCTTCACGGCCTGACCCCCGCGTTGCAGTTGGCGGTTGTCAAAACAGCAGGCGCCGAAGTTAAAGGTGAGGGTGAAGGTCGTGCTGCTCGCCCAGCCCATGGTGCAGACGACACGGGGCATTTGCTGGTATCTGCAGACGGTGATCGAATCAACATGATCAACGAGTCAGCCATTCGACTGCTCCGTCTGGCGAGGCTTTTCGACCAAGGCGTTGGGCTCATCGGGCAGATGACAACGCCGCCAAACTTCATCACACAACTGTGTTTGGCGTTGAAGGCTGGCGCGACGGGGGCGGGGGCGGGGGTGGGGGCGGGGGCGGCGGCGGTGGTGCGGTCAAGTGTCGACGTCGTGGGCGGAACACTGGCTATGTCGGCAAGCTGGATCAAGCCGACCGTTCATGCCGTCGCCCAAGGCGCGGCTTTTGGGCAGACGCCGTCGGGAATCGACAATATTTTGGTGACAGTTGAGTTTAGAAAGCCGGCCGTACTAAATATTGTGCGCAACATCACCCTGCTGGGCTTGTCGCCACTTCAAAGCCGCATTGCTATGTTCGCAGCGGGTGGCGGCAGCCGGGCGGACTGCGCTGGCCAGCACCAGGTCAGCAAAGAGGCGTTGAAAAAACATCTGCGTGAAATTTACGCGGCTTCTGTTTGCGCTGACTGGCAAGAATTGGCCGTGCAACTAAATGCGCCATAGACACATGGCGCCATAGACAAATAGCGCCATAGACAAATAGCGCATTAGGCGAATTGCGCCTTAATTTAGCCGCGCTGGCGCTCGCTGTACGCGTGTCTGGTTATTGATACTTTGCACTATGCGCAATAGTGCTGACGCATCGCGCAAACCGGTTTTGTTACGAATTGCATCAAAGTGCTATGGTATCAGTAGCTGCTAGCGCACGTAAAACGTGGCTCATCGGCATTTTTTAATCTGAATTTAACTGCATACCCATCCCCTTAGGGGGAATGGCGCTAGCGCACGTGGCTTTTTACAGTGTGACTCGAGTTATCTACTTACACAGTATTGCAGCCCATGCGGAGCACTTTATGCAGTCTTCACCCGATCTTTTATGGTTTGCGCTGGCGGCGCTGGTGCTGGTGTTGATTCCAGGGCCCAACATGGCTTACTGCCTGTCACGCACGCTGTGCCAAGGGTGTCGGGCCGGGCTCATTTCGCTGGCTGGCGTGCTTACCGCATATTGCGTGCATATTTTGGCAACTGCGCTGGGGCTCACTGCGCTGCTGCTGGCGTCCCCGGCGGCGTTTGAGGCGATTCGTTACGCGGGAGCAGCTTATTTACTCTGGCTGGCATGGCGGATGTTGAACCGCACATCTGCGGCGTCACTCGCGATATCCAGCCTGCCACCAGCACCACGCTTGGCTCTGTTTTGCTCGGGCTTTTTAGTCAACTTGCTTAACCCGAAGGCGGTGCTGTTCTACGCAACTTTGCTGCCCCAGTTTTTGCGGCCAGAAAGCGGCGCGCTGATGGCTCAAAGCCTCCAACTTGGCGCACTGCAGCTCGCCATCAACGGCGCGGTCATGGGTCTGCTGGTGTGCGTTGTTTCCCGCCTGCAACCGCTGTTAACAGAGCGTGGCGCGGTTTGGCAACACGCAACGCGCTTTTTGCTGGGCGGCCTGTTTGCCGCACTGGCCATTCGGTTGCTGATGATGCGCGCGACTTGACCGCTAAAGCCATGGCAACTCGCGTCGATTGGCCGTCAGCTTAATGCCGAAAGCCTAACGCCCGTGGCGCGCGCCCCTTCGCGTAAATCGCACCATGTCATCAAAAGTAAAACCTTCAAAAGCTCCCCCAACGGGGAATGCACAAGTAGAGCGCTTCGCCCTAAAGTTTTATCTGACCAGCATCACGGCCAAACCCGTTTTGCTTGTTATTTGATAGCTGCTAGCGCAGACGAATTATGGCTTTCAGCATTTTTAGTACCTTGTAAATAAAAGGAGAATTGTATGAAAAAAGATCTTTTGTGGTCAACAGTCACATCGTTTGACACCTCGAGGGTCGCCCGGATCGGCGGGACCTGTCTGTGCGTTACGTTAGCGTTGACCCTGTCGGCTTGCAACGATGGCAGCGAAAACGCTGCTGGGGTTTACGGCGCTGCTCGCGCCGCCTTTGGCGAGGCGCAAGGCACTGCCGGAGCTGCACGCACGGCTGGGCTGGGCCGCCTAGTGCGCAGCTTGCCTGCGCCGCTAGGTGCCAACTGCATGGCAGGGGGCACGCGTATCCCGAGTGGTCTGGAAGCTTTTGTTAGCCGGTCGCCGACAGCAGATGCAGACCAAGCCCACGCGATGTGCGCGCTGCTTTAGCGGCACTTTACGCAAACTGCATTTGCGCGCTGGGAACCCAGTCGCATGGCTTAGGTCATGCAACACTTTCTCAAATGGTGGCCGATGCCAGCGCCCGTTTTGTAGCTGCCTGAAGTTACGGTGGGTCTCTGACCGCTATAAATTACAGAGCTGCTCGCCCTAATTACTATTGGGTTTGCAGCGTTAAGTGACCATAGATTCAAACCAGAAGGCTCAAAATTAGGTATTTTGGGTTCTTTCGCGTTCAGCCTCCGTTGATTCGGGGTGGGTGATCCCCTTATGATCAAGGCGATCCAGCCCAAACGTCTGCACCTACCAGTTTCTGATTTTTAATGAGCCAGCTCAATCCCCAATCCTTGGTTGAATTCAAGGACGTCACGTTTTCATACCCCAATAACGGCGCTGCCAGCGGTGACCGTGTCATTTTGGGCAAGGTCACGCTGTCAGTCCCGCGCGGTAAAGTCACCGCGCTGATGGGCGCTTCGGGCGGCGGTAAAACCACGGTGCTGCGCTTGATTGGTGGCCAGCAAAAAGCCAGCGCCGGGCAGGTGCTGTTTGACGGAAAAAACGTCTCTAACTTCAATCAAACCGAGCTTTACGCCGCGCGTCGCCGCATGGGCATGCTGTTCCAGTTTGGCGCACTGTTCACTGACCTGAATGTGTTTGACAACGTCGCATTTGCGCTGCGCGAGCACACTGATTTAACGCCTGATTTGATCCGTGACATTGTGCTGATGAAGCTCAACGCCGTGGGCCTGCGCGGCGCACGTGATTTAATGCCCAGTGAAATCTCAGGCGGTATGGCGCGCAGGGTGGCATTGGCGCGGGCCATCGTGCTCGACCCCGAACTCATCATGTATGACGAGCCGTTTGCCGGGTTGGACCCGATCTCGCTTGGCACGGCGGCGCAACTGATTCGCCAGCTTAACGACACGCTGGGCATCACGTCGATAGTGGTGTCGCATGACCTGGAAGAAACGTTTCGCATCGCCGACAAGGTGATTATTCTGGCCAACGGCGGCATTGCCGCTGAAGGCACGCCCGACGAGGTACGCCATTCCACCGATCCGTTGGTGCACCAGTTTGTCAACGCGCTGAGCGAAGGCCCGGTCAAGTTTCACTATCCAGGCCCGGATGTGGCGGCTGATTTTGGCCCAGCTGCGTCCCATTTAAAAGGCCAACAGTTATGAGTCAGGCTAAACCCAATTTCCTGTCGCATCTAGGTTTGGCCGTGCGCCAACAGCTTGCGCACCTGGGGCATGCCACGCGCTTGCTGATGCAGCTATTAGCTATCAGCGGCCCGGCCCTTAAGCGGTTTGGCCTGGTGCGAGACCAGATTTTCTTTCTGGGCAATTACTCACTAGCGATTATTTCAGTGTCTGGCCTGTTTGTTGGTTTTGTCCTTGGCTTGCAGGGCTACTACACGCTGCAGCGCTATGGCTCGTCTGAAGCGCTGGGCTTGCTGGTAGCGCTTAGCTTGGTGCGTGAGCTGGGGCCAGTGATCACAGCGCTCTTGTTCGCCGGCCGTGCCGGCACGGCGTTAACGGCTGAAATTGGTTTGATGAAAGCTGGCGAGCAGTTATCCGCGATGGAAATGATGGCGGTTGACCCAGTTCGCCGTATTTTGGCACCCCGCTTTTGGGGCGGCATCATCGCCATGCCTCTGCTGGCGGCGGTGTTCAGTGCAGTTGGCGTTATTGGCGGCTGGATTGTCGGCGTCGTGATGATTGGCATTGACGCTGGTTCGTTTTGGAGCCAGATGCAAGGCGGCGTGGACGTGTGGCGCGATGTGGGCAACGGCGTTATCAAAAGCTTTGTGTTTGGCGTCACTGTGACGTTTGTGGCGTTGTACCAGGGCTTTGAAGCGCAGCCCACGCCTGAAGGCGTGTCGCTGGCCACCACCCGAACGGTGGTGGTGGCATCGCTGGCGGTATTGGGCTTGGACTTTTTGCTGACCACGTTGATGTTCAGCATTTAGCTTGCAGTCGTGCCAAAATAGCCAGCTGCGGCGAGGGATTTGAAAGAAAAAACGATGCAACGTTCAAAAACTGATGTGTGGGTAGGCTTGTTCGTGCTGATAGGCGGGTTGGCCATTTTGTTTCTGGCACTCAAGTCAGCTAATTTATTGAGCTTGAACTTTGACACGTCCTACAAAGTTACCGCCAAATTCGACAATATCGGCGGATTGAAACCGCGAGCCGCCGTCAAAAGCGCTGGCGTGGTCATTGGCCGCGTTGAAAACATCACATTTGACGACAAATCCTACCAAGCCAGTGTCAACATGGCGATGGAAAGCAAATATGCCTTCCCCAAAGATTCATCGCTCAAGATCCTGACCAGCGGCCTGCTGGGAGAACAGTACATCGGCATTGAAGCGGGCGCAAGCGATAAAAACATGACGGCGGGCGATGTGATCAAACAAACCCAGTCGGCGGTGGTGCTGGAAAATCTGATCAGCCAGTTTTTGTTCAGCAAAGCAGCTGATGCAAAAACGCCCGAGGCAACTGCGCCAGCAAGCAGCGACAAAAAATGAGTTTATCTATGCCGACTTTCAAATATTCGCTGTACGTTGCCCTGCTAGGCTTGACAGCCCTAATAACGCCAGGATGCGCGACCGGCCCGAACGCCAACCCAGCTGACCCCATGGAGCCGCTGAACCGGGTCGTCTTTGGAATCAACGACGGTCTGGATCGCGCCCTGATCAAGCCCGTTGCGACGGTTTACGACAAAGCAGTGCCGTCAATTGTTCAAACCGGCGTTGAGAACTTTTTTGGCAACATCAGCGATGTTTGGTCGGTCGCCAACAATTTTCTCCAGTTCAAGCCCAAAGAGACCATCGAAACATTCATGCGGGTGAGCGTCAACACGGTGTTCGGATGGGGCGGCTTGCTGGACTTAGGCAGCCCATTGGGTTTGGCAAAAAACAAGCAGGACTTTGGACAAACCTTGGGGGTTTGGGGCTTTAATGCTGGCCCCTATGTGGTGCTGCCCGTCTTTGGGCCCTCTTCGGTGCGGGATACTTTTGGCACACTGGTAGACGGCCAGACTGACCTGGTCAATAACTTGCGAAACGTGCCTACGCGCAACTCCCTGACTGCACTGCGAATTCTGGACAAACGAGCCGAACTTTTGGGCACGACCAATGCACTGGACGAGGCCGCGCTTGACAGGTACACCTTTAGCCGAGACGTCTACCTCAAGCGCAGGGCCAGCTCGATCGGCAAGGAAGCCCCGGTCAAGGAAGAGCGTTTTGACCTGCCGGCGCCAACCGCTAAATAAAGCCTAACGACTGTAGACCCACAGCGCCGTGATGCGTTAATTGGGTTCACAGCAACTTTTTGAAAGTCCAACATGCTCCGTAGATCTCTTGTCCGGTTAGCTGCTCTTCTTATCAGCACAACTTTGGTTGCCGCACATTTTGTGCACGCCGCAGACGAGTCGCCAGACGCATTGATCAAACGCGTGTCGTCTGAAGTGCTGGACAACATCAAGTCTGACAAGTCAGTGCAGGCCGGCGACATGAGCAAAGTCATGACCCTGGTCGACAGCCAGATCATGCCTAACGTGAACTTTACCCGCATGACCGCGGCGGCAGTAGGCCGCAATTGGCGCCAAGCCACGCCCGAGCAGCAAAAAAAGCTGCAGGACGAGTTCAAGACGCTGTTGATCCGCACCTATTCCGGCGCGCTGGCTCAGGTCAAAGACCAAACCATCAGCGTCAAACCGCTGCGTGCGGCGGCGGCGGATACCGAAGTGGTGGTACGTACTGAAGTGCTGGGCCGGGGTGACCCGGTTCAGCTTGACTACCGGCTAGAAAAAGTTGGCGCTGCCTGGAAGATTTATGACTTGAACGTGTTGGGCGTTTGGCTGGTTGAAACCTACCGCACTCAGTTTGCGCAAGAGATCAACGCCAAAGGGATCGACGGATTGATTTCCTCTTTGGCCGAGCGCAACAGGTCTAACGCCGCCAAGAAGTCTTGAGGAGTCGCCGATGTTGAGCTTGCCTGCCGTTGTGACCCATGCCCAAGCGCTTGAAGCTGCGCGTGGACTCAAGGCGCAAGTGGCCACCCAAGTTGATGGTGTGCTGCTCGACGTCAGCGCGTTGACGCAGGTTGACTCATCCGCGTTGGCCGTGATGTTGGCTTGTAGGCGCGAAGCAGTGGCCCAAGGCAAGAGCTTTGCGGTGCAAGGCTTGCCGCAAAAGCTGGGTCAGCTCGCAGGCCTGTACGGTGTTGCAGAGTTGATACCGCAAGCGCCATAAGCTGGCCGACCCCAGCTTATCTCGCAGAGGAGCCTTGATCAGCCGTTTGAGCCCGTAAAATAGTGGCTCATGCCAGCTATCTCCTTCAAATCAGTATCTAAAACCTACCCCACCAAACGCGGTCAGTCAGGCGCATCAGTCAAGGCGCTGGACGACGTGAGTTTTGACATTCAGCATGGCGAATTTTTCGGATTGCTCGGGCCAAACGGGGCAGGTAAAACAACACTTATCAGCATACTGGCGGGTTTGTCACGTGCCACCAGTGGCCATGTGATCGTGCATGGCCACGACGTGCTGGCTGACTACGCTGCAGCCCGCCGCACGCTGGGCGTGGTGCCTCAGGAGCTGGTGTTTGACCCGTTTTTCAGCGTCCGCGAGGCGCTGCGCATTCAGTCGGGCTACTTCGGTATTAAAAACAACGACGCGTGGATTGACGAGCTGCTAGCCAGTCTGGGACTGGCTGACAAAGCCAACGCCAACATGCGCCAGCTTTCAGGAGGCATGAAGCGCCGCGTATTGGTGGCCCAAGCGCTGGTTCACAAACCGCAAGTCATCGTGCTGGACGAGCCGACCGCAGGTGTTGACGTGGAACTGCGCCAAACACTGTGGCAGTTCATCGCCAAGCTGAACAAGCAAGGCAGTACGGTGCTGCTGACGACGCATTATCTGGAGGAGGCCGAGGCACTGTGCAGCCGCATCGCCATGCTCAAGCAGGGCAGGGTGGTGGCACTGGCGCAAACGTCTGAGTTGCTTAAGGCCGCATCGTCCAACGTGCTGCGCTTTAAAATTGATAGCGAGTTGCCCAAGTATTTGGCTGACAAGGCGCGTATTACTGGAAGAATTGTGCAGTTTCCGGCGCACAACGCCAATGAGATTGAGCAGTACCTGGCTGCGATTCGGGAAGCAGGTTTGGAAGCAGTTGATGTGGAGATTCGCAAGGCTGACCTGGAAGACGTGTTCCTCGACGTGATGTCTGAGAAGTCTGGAGTGCCAGCATGAACGGCATGCGGACGCTTTTATACAAAGAAACGCTGCGCTTTTGGAAAGTCGGTTTTCAAACCGTAGGCGCACCGGTACTGACAGCCGTCATGTACATGCTGATTTTTGGCCATGTATTAGAAGGTCAAGTCAAGGTGTACGGCACGATCAACTACACCGCTTTTTTAGTACCAGGTCTGGTGATGATGAGCGTGCTGCAAAATGCTTTTGCCAACAGTTCGTCGTCTCTGATTCAAAGCAAAATCATGGGTAGCCTGGTGTTTGTGCTGCTCACCCCGCTGTCGCACTGGCACTGGTTTTTCGCGTATGTGGGTGCTGCCATTGCGCGTGGCTTGCTGGTTGGCACGGGCGTGTTTATCGTGACAGCTTATTTTGGCAGGCCAGACTTTGCTTACCCATTGTGGATCGTGCTTTTTGCCGTGTTGGGCGCCGCCATGCTGGGCGGGCTGGGCGTGATTGCTGGCTTGTGGTCCGACAAATTTGACCAAATGGCGGCATTTCAAAACTTTGTCATCATGCCGATGACATTTTTAAGTGGTGTGTTTTATTCAATTCATTCTCTGCCACCGTTTTGGCAAACCGTTAGCCACCTGAACCCATTTTTTTACATGATTGATGGCTTCAGGTTCGGGTTTTTTGGCGTGAGTGATGTGTCGCCTTGGCTCAGTCTGGGTATCGTCTCGACCGCGCTTGTGGTCGTCAGTGCGATTGCGGTGAACATGCTGCGTACCGGCTACAAAATCAGGCACTAAAAATTATGACCAGCGAAGAACTCCAATCCATCATCTCAAGCGGTATGCCGTGTGAGCACATTGAACTTTCAGGCGATGGCCAGCATTGGTATGCCACCATTGTGTCCAGCAGCTTTGAGGGCCAGCGCCTGATACAGCGCCATCAAAAAGTTTACGCCACGCTGGGCGGTCGTATTCAAACCAACGAGGTGCATGCGCTGTCGATGAAAACCTTCACGCCCGCCGAGTGGGCAAGTAACTCAAACAAATAAATCATGGACAAGTTACTCATCAAAGGCGGCAAAAAGCTAAACGGCACTGTCACTATTTCAGGTGCCAAAAATGCGGCTCTGCCAGAGTTGTGCGCTGCTCTGCTAACGGCTGACACGGTGACGTTAGAAAACGTACCTGGCTTGCAGGACGTGTCGACCATGCTCAAGCTAGTACGCAATATGGGAGTGGTTGCCGAGCGCAGCAAAGTCGTTTCGAGCACTGTCACCATCAACGCTGGCGCTTTGACTTCGCCTGAAGCGCCCTATGAGCTGGTCAAAACCATGCGCGCTTCGGTGTTGGCTCTTGGACCCCTTCTGGCGCGCTTTGGCGAGGCTACCGTGTCACTGCCCGGCGGCTGCGCCATTGGTTCGCGCCCAGTGGACCAGCACATCAAGGGCCTGCAGGCCATGGGCGCTGACATTGTGGTCGAGCACGGCTACATGATTGCCAAGCTGCCAAAAGGTAGAACACGCCTGAAAGGCTGCAGCATCACCACCGATATGGTGACAGTGACGGGCACTGAAAACTTTTTAATGGCGGCAACGCTAGCCGAAGGCGAGACGATTTTAGAAAACGCGGCGCAGGAACCCGAGATCGGCGACCTGGCTGAAATGCTCATCAAAATGGGCGCAAAAATTGAAGGCCACGGCACGCGCCGTATTCGCATTCAGGGCGTTGAGCGTTTGCAAGGCTGCACCCATCAGGTGGTGGCTGACCGGATTGAAACCGGCACTTTTCTATGTGCCGTTGCCGCCACCGGTGGTGATGTGACGCTGCTGCATGCGCGTGCTGACCACCAAGACGCGCTGGTTGACAAGCTGCGTGAAGCAGGCGCAACTGTCACTGCCATTGAGGGCGGTATGCACATCGCATCTACTGGCCGACTGAAGGCCCAGTCGTTTCGCACCACCGAGTACCCCGGCTTCGCCACCGACATGCAGGCACAGTTCATGGCGATGAATGCGGTGTCGCATGGCGCTGCAACAGTGACAGAAACCATTTTTGAAAACCGTTTCATGCACGTCAATGAAATGCTGCGCTTGGGTGCCAAAATCCAGATTGAAGGCAAAGTTGCCATTATCGAAGGTGTAGAAAAGCTGTCGGGCGCGACTGTCATGGCGACGGACTTGCGTGCCTCGGCTAGTCTGGTGATTGCTGGTTTGGTAGCCGATGGTGAGACGCTGATAGAGCGTATTTATCACCTGGACCGCGGCTATGACCAAATGGAGGCCAAGTTGCGCGGCCTCGGCGCTGATATCGAAAGAATCAAAACATGATCAGCATAGAAAAACAGGAGGCGCAGTCTTGATAACGATCGCTTTGTCCAAAGGTCGAATTTTTGACGACATCCTGCCACTGCTTAAAGGCGCAGGAATCCAGGTGCTGGACGACCCGGACAAGTCACGCAAGTTGATTTTGGACACCAACCAACTTGACGTGCGCGTGCTGCTGGTGCGTGCCACTGACGTGCCCACCTACGTGCAGTACGGAGGTGCAGACATGGGTGTGGTGGGTAAAGACACACTGCTCGAGTCAGGAACACAGGGCCTGTATCAGCCGCTAGATTTGCAAATCGCCAAGTGCCGCATCAGCGTGGCTGTGCGGGAAGGCTTTGACTATGCGGCGGCCATGAAGCAGGGCTCCCGTATGACGGTCGCTACCAAATATGTGGCCATTGCGCGTGACTTTTTTGCGTCCAAAGGCGTGCACGTTGATCTGATCAAGCTCTACGGCAGCATGGAACTGGCTCCGCTGACCGGGCTGGCCGATGCGATTGTGGATTTGGTGTCCACGGGCAACACCCTCAAGGCCAACCACCTGGTTGAAGTCGAACGCATCATGGACATCAGCTCGCACCTGGTGGTCAACCAGACCGCGCTGAAATTAAAGCAAGCGCCGATCCGCAAAATCATTGACGCGCTTGCCTTGGCTGTCAAAAAGAAAAGTAAATAATCGCTATGACTTTAGTAGCTGCTCCCGCACTTATTTCAACGGCTTCAAGCAATTTTGAGGCTGAATTTCAAGCACGTTTGCATTGGTCTGCCGCCACCGATGCCGCGATAGAACATCGCGTTGCCGATATTTTGGCGGACGTGCAAAAACGCGGCGATGCAGCAGTGCTCGACTACACCGCGCGGTTTGACGGGCTTGAGGCGTTATCCATGGGTGTGCTTGAATTGTCCCAAGCCGAGCTCAAAGCCGCATTCGAGGCGATACCCGCAGCCCAGCGCGACGCACTTCAAGCTGCCGCTCAACGCGTACGCACTTATCATGAAGCGCAAAAGAAAGCCAACGGCCAAAGCTGGAGCTACCGTGATGAGCACGGCTCCTTGCTCGGTCAAAAAGTCACACCACTAGATCGCGTCGGCATCTACGTACCTGGCGGCAAGGCGGCGTACCCGTCTTCGGTATTGATGAATGCGATTCCCGCACACGTGGCTGGGGTGGGCGAAATCATCATGGTGGTCCCTACGCCGCGTGGCGAAAAAAATGCACTTGTGCTAGCTGCCGCTTACGTCGCTGGCGTGACCCGTGCGTTCACGATTGGCGGCGCACAGGCCGTTGCCGCGCTGGCCTATGGCACGCAAACCGTGCCCAAGGTCGACAAAATCACCGGCCCTGGCAACGCCTACGTGGCCAGCGCAAAAAAGCATGTGTTTGGCACCGTTGGCATCGATATGATCGCCGGGCCATCCGAGATTTTGGTCATCGCCGACGGCAGCACGCCCGCCGATTGGGTGGCGATGGACTTGTTCAGCCAGGCCGAGCATGACGAGTTAGCGCAAAGCATTTTGCTGTGCCCTGACGCGGCGTTCATTGAAGCAGTGCAAGAGGCGATTAATCGGCTGCTGCCCGCCATGCCACGTGCCGCCATCATTGCAAAATCGTTGAACGACAGAGGCGCTTTGATCTTGACCCGCAGCATGGCCGAGGCCTGCGACATCAGCAACCGCATTGCGCCCGAGCACTTAGAAGTCTCAAGCCTTGACCCGCACAAGTGGGAGCCACTGCTAAAACACGCGGGTGCGATTTTTCTGGGCGCCTACACCAGTGAAAGTTTGGGCGACTATTGCGCCGGCCCTAACCACGTGCTGCCCACCAGCGGCACGGCGCGCTTTTCAAGCCCGCTGGGCGTGTACGACTTTCAAAAACGCAGCAGCATTATTGAAGTCAGCGAGCAGGGCGCGCAAGTGCTCGGCAAGATTGCGGCAGAGTTGGCTTACGGTGAGGGTTTGCAGGCGCATGCTCGCGCGGCGGAGCTGCGGCTTCGGTAGTTCTAGGTTCTATGCTTTAGGCCTTAGGCCTTAGGCTACTGAGTGTCGCTTTGGCAGCCGTTTTATTAACAGTTTTTTTCGCCTTCTTTGCCTTGTACGGCTTTTCCGGCTTGACCAAACCCTTTGCAGTCCGCGCCCGTAAAGCACAGCCAAGTGCCAGCGCCGCCCACGGCCGCATGGCATCAGGCGAGTCCATTGCGTCCTCCGGGCTGCTGAAGTAGTTCATTGAACGCGGTACACCGTTCGTCGGATAAGTGAACATTTTGCAGCCTGCAGCTACGTACTGGCCGCGCGTGCTGTCGTCACCCTTGAGCCACAGCTTTTCGCCATCCCCCAAATCCGCAAGAATCGCAATCGTCAACCCGTCGGCGCTGAGGGCGTAACCACCAAACATGCGCTTTGGAACACATCGACCAACGCTAGCCAGCAGGTCGCAGCAATAGTTGGCAAAGTCGACATTAGTGGGCACGAATGTTTTGCTTAACTAAAACGCTGCCTGCCTGTGCCCTCAACAAGGCCTGTTGAGCTCTTTTTCAGCGGGACTGTAAGGGTTTCAAAACAGATCAGCGTTGCGCCAATGGCTTCACATCGCGTGATACCGAGCCGGTGAATAACTGGCGCGGGCGGCCAATTTTGTATTCGGGGTCGCCAATCATTTCGTTCAATTGGGCAATCCAGCCGACAGTGCGGGCCAACGCAAAAATAGCAGTAAACAACGGCACGGGGATGCCGATGGCGCGCTGCACAATGCCTGAGTAGAAGTCGACGTTTGGGTAGAGCTTGCGGCTGACGAAGTAGTCGTCCTCCAACGCGATCTTTTCCAGTGCCATCGCCAACTTGAACAGCGGGTCGTTTTGCAGGCCCATTTCTAGTAGCACTTCTTTGCAGGTTTCCTGCATCAGCTTGGCGCGTGGGTCGTAGTTCTTATAAACACGGTGGCCAAAACCCATCAGCTTGACGCCCGAGTTTTTGTCTTTGACTTGTTTAATGAAATCACCGATTTTTTCGATGCCGCCGTTCTTTTGAATGTCACCCAGCATGTTCAGCGCCGCCTCATTCGCGCCGCCGTGGGCCGGACCCCACAAGCAGGCCACGCCTGCAGCGATGGCTGCAAATGGGTTGGTCCCTGATGAGCCGCAAAGGCGCACCGTTGAGGTCGATGCATTTTGCTCATGGTCTGCGTGGAGGATAAAGATGCGGTCCAAAGCACGCTCCAGCACCGGGTTAACCTTGTACTCTTCGCACGGTGTGGCAAACATCATGTGCAAAAAGTTGCCCGCGTAGCTTAATGAGTTTTTCGGGTACATGTAAGGTTGGCCTTGCGTGTACTTGTAGGCCATGGATACGAGCGTGGGCAGCTTGGCAATCAGGCGGATGGCCGAAATATCGCGGTGCTGCGGATTGGTGATGTCGGTGCTGTCATGGTAGAAAGCCGACAGCGCGCCAACCAGACCTGTCATGATGGCCATCGGGTGCGCATCACGGCGAAAACCTCGCAAGAAAAACTGCATTTGCTCGTTAACCATGGTGTGGTTGGTCACGCGCGACACAAAGTCCTTTTTCTGCGCAACATCTGGCAACTCACCGTACAGCAACAGATGGCAGGTTTCCATGTAGTCACAGTTGGTGGCCAGCTGCTCGATGGGGTAGCCACGGTACAGCAACTCGCCTTTGTCGCCGTCGATATACGTGATGGCTGACTGGCACGACGCCGTCGATAAAAAGCCTGGGTCGTAAGTGAACATGCCGGTTTGCGCATACAGCTTGCGGATGTCCACCACATCGGGGCCAACGCTGCCGTGGTAGACCGGCATCTCAATGCTGGGGCTGCCGTCGCTAAAGGATAAGGTGGCTTTGTTATCGGCGAGCTTCATGGTGTGCTTCTTTCGGTTGGATAAAAGTGAAGTGATTGATCAGATGCGCTACTGAACGGTGGCCGGGCGAAGCAAGTTTAAGACCTCGAGCGCCTCAAAAGTAGAGGCGGTTGCCTGACTTTCAGCCCCCATCAATTGGTGTGGCTCTTTGCGCCGCAGCAAGAGGTCAAGTAAGTCGTTATCAGACAGCGCCATAAGATCTGTCATGCCCTTAGCTTGACCAACGGTGAGGGATGATTCAAAACGATTAAAAAACTTTTCGATCAGCAAGTCGTTTTCAAGCAAGCCGCGCCTGCTGCGCCAGCGTAGCTTGCTGAAAGCGCGTTCATCTAACAAAGCGCTGCTCTTTTGTCCTGGAAAATCGGACTTGATCATTCAAAAATAGCTCAAAGTTAGCTTTTGACGGTAACCGTCTATTTGACGCTAGCCGTCGCCGGAGTCTCGGTTGGTTGACCCCAAACCAAAATGATCTCGTCTGTGTTTTTATTTTCGATGCCGGGCGTACAGCTCATCAGGTTGTGCCGTTTGTACAAGACCTCATTTCGTCTGACTAACGCCCTAGCCTCGTCACCAGCCGCATTTTTTGTGTCCATGAAAAACAGCATAGGAAAAAAGATCACGGCGCCAACACCTGCGGCAACATTTTTACCCGTGTTACTTGAGCTTTCGCCCATAAGTCCTTTTACTTCAGATGTGTTTAGTTTTAGCGTGGTAACAATTTGCTCGCAAGTGAGTTTTTCGTCTCCACTTTGAATAGCAGTAACTGGGTTAGCCTGTCGACCGGCGCATCCGGCGACCAGTAGTGCGATTGCTAGCGCGCTGGCGGTTAATTTTTTATTCATTATCTTTACGGTTATCAAACGGAACGCAGAACCATCATCTCTTTGATTTTGCCAATTGCTTTTGTTGGGTTCAAGCCCTTCGGGCAAACGTCAACGCAATTCATGATGGTGTGGCAGCGGAACAGACGATATGGATCTTCCAGGTTGTCCAGGCGCTCCGCGGTGCCTTCGTCACGGCTGTCGGCAATAAAGCGGTAGGCCTGCAGCAAGCCTGCAGGGCCGACGAATTTGTCGGGGTTCCACCAAAAGCTGGGGCAGCTGGTCGAGCAGCTTGCGCACAAAATGCATTCGTACAAGCCGTTGAGTTCATCACGCTCTTCCGGGCTTTGCAGGCGTTCTTTTTCAGGCGGTACGTTGTCGTTGATCAAATATGGCTTGATCGAGTTGTATTGCTTGAAGAACTGAGTCATGTCGACGATCAGGTCACGCACGACGGGTAGACCAGGCAGCGGCTTGAGCGTGATGTCGCCTTTGAGCGTGCGCATGTTGGTCAGGCAAGCCAAACCGTTTTTGCCGTTGATGTTCATCGCGTCCGAGCCGCAAACACCCTCGCGGCATGATCGCCTAAAGCTGATGCTGGGCACTTGCGCTTTTAGTTTGAATAACACGTCAAGCAGCATGCGTTCGCTGCCGTCCAGCTCGACTTCAACTTTTTGCATGTACGGCTTGGCATCCGTGTCTGGGTCGTAGCGGTAAATATTGAAGGTACGTGTTGTCATGGTGTTTGCTTTGGTAAAAATGTAAAGGTGGCTGTTAGCGGCTTAGAAGCTGCGTACTTTAAGCGGCAGTGAATCAACGCTCAGCGGGATCATTTGCACGGGCTTATAAGTGAGCTGGTTGCCCTGGCTGTGCCACAGCGTGTGCTTGTGCCAGTCAGTGTCGTTGCGGCCATTCGGGTGGGCAGGGGTGTCACCGTAGTCGTTGACTGAATGCGCGCCGCGGCTCTCATGGCGAGCGGCTGCCGACACGATGGTGGCCTCTGCTGATTCAATCAAGTTTTCAACTTCAAGCGCCTCGATGCGGGCGGTGTTGAAGATTTTTGACTTGTCTTTCAAACCGATTTTTTTAACGCGTTCACGCAGCTTGGCAATTTCAACCACGCCCTCGTTCATGCTAACTTGTGTGCGGAACACGCCTGCATACTTTTGCATGGCTGCACGAATGTCGTTGGCCACGTCCTGCGCGTACTCGCCGTCTGTGGCGTCGTCTAATCGGGCAATGCGAGCCAATGTGGCATCGGCAGCGCCCGCAGGCAGCGGTTTTTGAACGGAGGTTTTGTTGTGCTCAACAATGTGGTTGCCCGCCGCGCGGCCAAACACCAGCAGGTCAAGCAACGAGTTGGTGCCCAAACGGTTCGCGCCGTGAACGCTGACGCAAGAACATTCGCCTACCGCATACAAGCCGCTGACTACTTCGCTCTTGTTATCGGCGTTTTGCGTGACTACCTGGCCGTGAATATTGGTCGGTATGCCGCCCATCTGGTAGTGGATGGTGGGCACGACAGGAATCGGCTCTTTGGTGATGTCAACGTTGGCAAAGTTGTGGCCAATCTCAAACACCGACGGCAAGCGCTTCATGATGGTGTCTGCGCCCAGGTGCGTCATGTCCAGGTTGATGTAGTCCTTGTTCGGGCCGCAGCCACGGCCTTCTTTGATTTCCTGGTCCATGCAGCGTGACACATAGTCGCGTGGGGCCAAGTCTTTGTAGGCGGGGGCATACCGCTCCATGAAACGCTCGCCATCGCTGTTGCGTAAAATCGCGCCTTCGCCGCGGCAGCCCTCGGTCAGCAACACGCCTGCGCCAGCAACGCCGGTGGGGTGAAACTGCCAAAACTCCATGTCTTCCAGCGGAATGCCAGCGCGTGCGGCCATGCCCAGGCCATCGCCGGTGTTGATAAACGCATTGGTTGATGCAGCAAAAATACGCCCCGCACCGCCCGTGGCTAGCAGCGTGGTTTTGGCTTCAAAAATATGCACGTCGCCGGTTTCCATCTCGAGTGCAGTCACGCCAACTACGTCGCCCGCGGCGTCGCGGATCAAGTCCATCGCCAACCATTCAACGAAGAAGTTGGTTTTTTCTTTCACGTTTTGTTGGTACAGCGTGTGCAGCATAGCGTGGCCGGTGCGGTCAGCAGCTGCGCAGGCGCGCTCGACGGCTTTTTCACCGTAGTTGGCGGTGTGGCCACCAAACGGGCGCTGGTAAATCGTGCCGTCCGGGTTGCGGTCAAACGGCATGCCCATGTGCTCCAGGTCATACACCACCTTGGGGGCTTCGCGGCACATGTATTCAATCGCGTCCTGGTCGCCCAGGTAGTCAGAGCCCTTAACGGTGTCGAAAAAATGGTAATGCCAGTTGTCCTCGTTCATGTTGCCGAGCGACGCGCCAATGCCGCCTTGCGCTGCCACAGTGTGCGAACGGGTCGGGAAGACTTTGGTCAGCACAGCGACGTTTAAGCCAGCGCGCGCCAGCTGCAATGAGGCGCGCATACCAGAGCCGCCTGCGCCGACGATGACGACGTCAAATTTACGTGAAGGGAGTTTGGAGGTTGCAGACATGTTTGTTTTTCAACTCAGCTGTTGGACGAAAGCAAAATAGCTTGATACTTTTAAAGACGCCAGAGAACTTGGATGCCCCAGCCTGCGCAGGCCGTGAGCCACACGATGGTGAATACTTGCAAGCCAAGGCGTACGCTGACGGGCTTGATGTAGTCCATCCAGATGTCGCGCATGCCGACCCACACGTGGTAAGTCAGCGCAATGATGATGGTAAAAGTCAGCACTTTCATCCACTGCGATGAAAAGATGCCTGACCACTTGTCGTAGCTGATCGGCCCTTTGGTCAACATAACTTGACCGACAACCAGCGTGGTGAAAAGTGCCATCAGGCCAGCGGTAATGCGCTGCGCCAGCCAGTCGCGAAGGCCGTAGTGTGCACCGACAACGATGCGTTTGGTTCCGTGATTAATTGCCATGTTGTGCTCCTGATTAATCTAACTCAATACAGGCCGAACAATTTCGCGCCGAGAATAAATGTCAAACCAACGCTAGCCACCAATGTGGCGATGGCTGAGCTTTTGCCAAACTCTTTGGTCACCGCCGAGTGATGGGTGTCTGACCACAAATGGCGTAGACCTGCAATCGAATGGTGCAGGTACGCCCAAATCAGTGCCAGTGCCACCAGCTTCCAGACAAAACCGGGCAAGCCCAACATGCCCAGGTTGAAGGCGCCTTTAAATTTGGCAAACGAGATTTCCGACGAGATGGATTTATCAAACATCCACAAAATAAACGGCAACAAGCCAAACATCAGCGCGCCACTAACTCGGTGCAAGATCGACACAATGCCCGCCACGGGCAAACGGTAGCTGGGCAAATCGGTAAAGGCATTGATGTTGCGGAATTCAGGACGCTTTTTAGCGGTGGCTAGTGATTCGGACATGCATGTCTTTCGATATTGTTTTTACGGGGTCAATGGCTTCGTGGTAACTGCGCGGTAACTCGCCAGTTTGACTGCCGAGTCTGGTAAACCCTCGGATTCTATTGCAATGCAGCATCCGGTTTCATTCAGCCCGACGAAAGCTTAGGGGCTTTGTCTGAATAGGGGCTGACGACACCTTTATAAAGCGTCTAGGTTAGCCAGCATTTCGCCTGCTCGCTCGCGTACCTGCAACCGCAATTCAGGCGTCATGCGCTGCAGATTTTTCACCATCAGCGCGGTACGCGGGTTGCTGCCAAAGGTTTCTTCGTGTTTGTCCAGGAAATTCCAGTACAGCGTGGTCATCGGGCAAGCGTTAGCGCCCACTCGCACGTCTGGCTCGTATTTGCAGCCGCTGCAGTAGTTGCTCATGCGTTTGACGTAAGCACCGCTGGCCACGTAGGGCTTGGACGTGAAGCGCCCGCCATTGGCAAACAGCGCCATGCCGACAACGTTAGGCAGCTCTACCCACTCGACTGCGTCAACATATACGGCCAAATACCAATCGCACATTTGCTGCGGGCTGATTTGCGCTGTGACGCCAAACATGCCGGTGATCATCAGCCTTTGAATGTGATGCGAATAGCCATTTTTAAGCGTTTGGCCAATGGACTGCTTCATACAGTTCATCTGGGTGTCGCCAGTCCAGTACCACTTGGGCAAAGCGTTGGTGTGGCCGTAATGGTTGGCGGTTTTGAGCTCAGGCATGTCTAAAAAGTACACGCCTCGCATAAATTCACGCCATCCCAGGATTTGGCGAATAAAGCCTTCAACGCTGGCCAAATCAAGGTCGTGTTTTTTATACGCGGCTTCAGCGGCCAGAACAACTTCTAGCGGGCTGAGCAGCTTCAGATTCAACGAACTAGACAGCAATGAATGCCAGCCAAAGTCAAGGTTTGTCCACATCGCATCTTCATGCGGGCCAAACTGGGGTAGGCGGTTGCTGATGAAGTCGCTCAAAGCAACCAAGGCTTGGGCGCGCGTTACTGGCCAATTGAAGTCATCTAGCGCGCCAGGATGGTCCGCAAAGTGGGTGTTGACGAGTTTGATGACGCCTTTTGTGATGGCGTCAGGCTTGTAGGCAATCGCCTTGGGGACGTCAAGTGGACCGGCTTTTCCAAAGCTTTTGCGGTTGTCGGCATCAAAGTTCCATTGGCCACCCACGGGTTGGTCGTCGGCTTTGCCCTCGACCAACACCTTGTATTGCTTCCTCATGGTGCGGTAAAAAAACTCCATGCGCAGGCTGGTAGATGCGCCAGCCCATCTTCTAAACTGCGGCAGGCTGCACAAAAAGTGTTTGTCCTCGCGCCAATCAATGCCTGTCAAAGCTGAATTTGTTGAGGCTTTTGGTGCTGTAGCCGTTGTTTTACGTGGGCTAATAGCTACAGTATTTATAGCAGCTTCAAGTTGTTGCCGCACCCGCAAGTCGCCCGGCTCAACACCCAGCACGGCGCTGGGGGAATGCTGCGCAAGCGCCGCCAGCAAGCCATCGGCCAGCGTTTTATCGCCGTGTGAATCAAGCGCTCGGTAGTCGACCGACCAGCCACGCTGCTTTAAGCTTTCGGCAAAGTGCCGCATGGCTGATAAAAACAAGGTCGTGCGGATTTTGTGCGACCAAACATGGGTCGACTCTTCAAACGCCTCAACCATCAGCACCACATCCTGCGCTGGGTCAAAGCCATCAAAGGCGCTGGAAGATTCGTCTAGCTGATCGCCCAAAATCAAAACAAGGTGACGGCATGGTGTTTTTTTCATCCGTCGGATTCTAATTAATGACCGGTCAGTAAGCTTGCAGAGTCGATAAAACCTTATCTGCTCATCGACTGGCATGTAGCTTTTCTTCTTGACTGGCTAGGCGGACAATGTTTGGTTTTAACGCTGCCAAGCTGACCGCAGGACTTCAACACCATGGAAATTTTTGACTACGACAACATTTTGCTTCTGCCGCGCAAGTGCCGCGTTGACAGCAGGTCTGAATGCGATGCCAGCGTGACGCTGGGGGGCCATACTTTTCGGATCCCGGTTGTCCCGGCAAATATGAAAACCGTCATCAGTCAGGAACTGTGTGTGTGGATGGCTAAAAACGGCTATTTTTATGTGATGCACCGGTTTGAGGTGGACAACGTGGCCTTTGTCAAAGCCATGAAAGCGCAGGGCGTGTATGCGTCCATTTCACTTGGGGTTAAACAGCCTGACTACGACGTGGTCGACCAGCTGGTGGCCAGCGGCTTAAAGCCAGACTACATCACGATTGACATTGCCCATGGCCATGCCGACAGCTTGCAGCGCATGATTGCTTGCATCAAACAAAAGCTGCCTACTGCGTTTGTGATAGCAGGTAACGTAGCGACACCGGAGGCTGTGATTGATTTAGAAAACTGGGGCGTGGACGCGACCAAGGTTGGCATTGGCCCGGGCAAGGTCTGCATCACTAAAATGAAAACTGGCTTTGGCACCGGCGGCTGGCAGTTGTCAGCGCTCAAATGGTGCGCCCGCGTGGCAACCAAGCCCATCATTGCCGATGGCGGCATCAGGGAGCATGGCGACATTGCCAAATCGATTCGTTTTGGCGCAACCATGGTGATGATCGGCTCAATGTTGGCAGGCCTTGAAGAAAGCCCGGGCAAAACCGTGGAGGTCGATGGGCAACTTTTCAAAGAATACTACGGCAGTGCCTCAGACTTCAACAAAGGCGAGTACAAGCATGTTGAGGGCAAGCGTATTTTGGAGCCCGTCAAGGGCAAGCTGACGGACACCCTGCGCGAAATGGAAGAAGACATCCAAAGCGCCATCAGCTACGCGGGCGGCAAAAAGCTGATGGATATCCGCAAGGTGAATTACGTGACGCTGGGCGGCGACAACGCAGGCGAGCATTTGCTGATGTAGCCAGCAGCCAGCGTTCGGGTCAATCCACGACCATTCGCGGCGGGTTGACCTCGCCAAACGCGGGCTCTGAATTTCTTTGATTTGCTACAGAACGGGTAGCTGCTCGCACCCGAATTGGTGGGTTTAGCAAGTCATTTTGCCCAACTGCCTGTAAATCTCCGGCGGCAGTTGCGGCAACCGCTGGGCAGGTCTTGGTCTGTATGTAGCCCAGTGCAGCAGCAGTGCGCCGCTCGGCCGGGTCACCCAGAGCCTTGCTCAAGTCATCGGCCACTGTGCAGGTGGCTGGCAATCCATTGGTGTAGCGGCCCGCGCCAGCCGCGTTGAAGGTTTCAAAATTGACGGCGTTGTATACCGTGTTGCAAGCACTTCGCGGTTGAAAACCAAATGGCTTGCCATAAGTGGCAGCACCGATGGTGACAACCTTTTTAAACGGGAACAATCCGTTAACCACCAGCTCACTGGCAGACGCTGTGTTGGGCGATGTGATGAAAATGACTTGCGTCAGCCCCTCAAGTGGAGCGGTCGGCAACGACGCTGCGCTGGCGGAAAATGGGTAGTCAAAATTACTCGCAACGTTCTGCGCATTGAAGCGAAGACTTGCAAACACTTTGCCATCGAGCGCCGTGCCGCCAAGCATGCTGGCCAATGCCCGCGCCACGCTCACGCTGCCGCCACCGTTGTAGCGCAAGTCAACAATCAACTCAGTGACCCCTGCGGCGCGAAACCGATTAAACGAAGCCCCCAAGGCTGACAAGCTTAAATTTGTGAACTCTTGGTATGCCAGGTAACCCACCTTGACGCCGCTGGCCGCGGTCAGCACCTTGTCAGTCAACACGGGCGACAGCAGGAAGTTACGCGACACCACGGTTAACGTACGCTGCGTGCCTAGAGAATTTTCTACAGTGAAGGTACGTGTGATGCCAGCAGTAGACACTGCTGTCAAAGAGCCGTTAACAATATTTGTTGGGTTAAAACCGTCGATAGCCAACACCGTATCGCCACGCTGTAAGCCGGCAGCAGCTGCCGGGCTCAAAGGTTCAACAAGTCGGATTTGAAGCTTGGTTTGTGTCGTGTCAGCAAAAGCCAGCGAATAGCCGAAGCCAGTGCGTGTGCCTTCGGTGAAAAACTGGGTGAATGCTCCCAGCTCTTGGGTGTAGCTGTAACGGTCAGTCGGTACAAACAACTGCGACTGAAAGTATGCGTCTAGGGTAGCAGCTGCCGCACTGGGCGTGGCCCGGTTGGCGTTCCAGAAATATTGGTCAGCCATGTAATCGTCTAGCCAGCGCTTTTGGTCAGCTATCGTGCAACTGACTGGATCTCCCGGATAGCCCGAGCCGATAAGCTGGGTTGCAGTCGGTGTTGCAGGCACCAAGACTGGGGCTGCAGTGACGACCGGTGTCAAGGAGGCCACAACGTCTGAGCCACTACCGCCGCAAGACGTTAAAAGCGTACCCACAAAAATCAATACCAAGCCAGCCAAACGTCTCATGGTGTTAGTCCTTTAAGTAATCTTGTTGCCGCCGTGTGAAGCGCATGTGTCGGCGTTACCAAAGAGT
>JAYWFR010000066.1:0-2222 GCA_043778695.1 Polaromonas sp.
TGATAAGTGAACATGTCACTTTACAGGCAATTACTGGCTCGTACGCTGTCAATCCGTGCAAAATAGGTCAATGAACTCTTTAAGCGGCATCCGCGTCCTCGATTTATCCCGCGTCCTGGCAGGCCCCTGGTGCACCCAAACCCTGGCTGATTTGGGTGCCGACGTCATCAAAATTGAGCGCCCACAAACAGGTGACGACACCCGCACCTGGGGCCCGCCGTTTTTAAAAGACGCACAAGGCAATGACACGCCGGAGGCCGCCTACTACCTGGGAGCAAACCGCAACAAGCGCAGCGTGACCTGCGACATTGCGCAGCCTGCGGGGCAAACTCTGATACGCGAGCTGGCGCTGCATTGCGATGTGTTTGTTGAGAACTTTAAAGTCGGCGATATGGCGCGTTACGGCTTGGACTATGCCAGTCTCAAAGCCATCAACCCGCGCATTGTGTATTGCTCAGTCACCGGCTTCGGCCAGACCGGCCCCTATGCTGACCGGGCCGGCTACGACTACGCGATTCAGGGCATGGGCGGGCTGATGAGTGTGACCGGCGAGCGTGACGACTTGCAGGGTGGGCCGCAAAAAGTCGGTGTGGCAGTGGCTGATTTGATGACCGGCATGTACGCCACTGTCGGCATATTGGCCGCGCTGCGTCATGCTGAAAAAACCGGCGAGGGCCAGCAGGTTGACATGGCGCTGCTCGACACCCAAGTCGCCATGCTGGCCAACCTGGGGGCTAACTACTTGGTCAGTGGCAATGTGCCGGGCCGCATGGGCAACGCGCATCAGAACATCGTGCCTTACCAGGTCTTTGAAGTTGCGCCCACAGCAAATGGCAATCATTCGGATGGCACCGCAGCGGCGGCGCGAGACCACATCATCCTCGCCGTGGGCAACGATTCGCAATTTCGCAAGTTTTGTGATGTAGCCAACGTACCCGAGTTGGGTGTGAACCCACTGTTTGCGTTGAACCGCGACCGGGTAAAAAACCGCGTGCAACTGGTGCCGATGTTGGAGTCGGTGATGCGCACGCGCTGCAAAGCCGACTGGCTGGCCGCGCTAGAGGCGGCAAAGGTACCCTGCGGGGCCATCAACAACCTGGCCGAAGTGTTTGCAGACCCACAAATTGAATCACGCACAATGGTCACACATTGGCAGCACCCGCACTTGAGCGATTTGCGCTTGGTGTCCAGTCCCATCAAACTCAGCGCCACGCCCGTGCGCACACCGGACTCGGGCGGATTGCCGCCGCCGCTGCTGGGCCAGCACACCGATGAGGTACTGCGCAGCGTATTGAACTACCCCGACGCCAAGCTGTCTGAATTGAAAAATCAGCGTGTGATTTGACATGCAAATCAGCAGAAGGCGATTCTCCACAACACTTGCGAAATCTCTTGCAGGCGCATGGGTACTGCCCGTGAAGTGGGCGCAAGCCAAAGAAACCGCTCTTCCCGTTCCCACATCGCTGCCCGATGCCGCGCGCCGTGCACAAGCCCAGGGCCAGCCGTTGGTGCTGCTGATTAGCCTGCCCGGTTGCGTGTACTGCGAGCTGGTGCGTCGCAACTACCTGATGCCGTTGCTGCCCGAGGCTAACTTGCAAGCCTGGCAACTTGACATTACCAACCGTAGCGCCCTCTTGCTTGGCTTTGATGGCCTGCCCAGCACAGCAGCGCACCAGGCCAAGGCCTTCAAAGCCAGCTTGACGCCTACGGTGCTGTTTTTAGGCAGCCTAGGGCAAGAGCTGGCCGAGCGCTTGGTCGGTATCGCTGTCCCAGATTTTTACGGCGCTTACTTGGAGCAACGCTTGACCACAGCGCGCAAGGCGCTTTAGACTTACTCCTGAATTAGGAGCTGCTTACCCGCATCTTACTTGGGCCATCGCCAGTTTTAATCAGTAAGTATCTTAAAAAAAGACCATGCTACTGCTAGCTGACATGTCGCTGCGTCGCGCCGCTGTTTATGCCGCCAAAGCCTAGACAAGAAACCTGTACTTTGCGACCAAAGGGGCAGCGCAGCGTTGCCTTCAAGCTAACATCGGACTGGGTGAGGTGCACTGGCCACAAAAGGGTTGCACGACGCATTAAGGCTTGGTGTTTTGTCATTGCTGTAACCGCCATAACAACATAAATTTTACCAAAGTAGCTGATAGCGCATATAAAACGTGGGCTTGCAGCTATTAAATAAGTAGTAAACAGGAATCGCTTGTCATGAATGTCTCCGCCTG
>JAYWFR010000067.1:0-5457 GCA_043778695.1 Polaromonas sp.
AGCGGCAAGTTGTAGTCGTCGCGCGGCGTATCAGCCACTGGCGGGTACATGCGGTCATTCAGAATTGGCAAACCCAGCGCATTCATGTGCACGCGCAGCTGGTGTTTTTTACCCGTTATTGGGCTCAATGCGTACCTGGCCTGGGTGCCACTCACCGCCATCACGGCGATGTGGGTTTCGCTGTTCGGCTGGCCTGGCATTTCGCGCTGCCTGAAAAACGGAACGTCCTCAGCGATGCGGCTTTTGCGGGTGATGGGCCAGGTCAAACCATCACGCCAAGTAGCTATCGCTTCGTAGTGCTTCGTTACGGCGTGGTCTCTAAACATGCCTTGATAAGCATTGCGCTCGCTTGGGTTAACGCTAAACAGCACCAGCCCAGCAGTCTCACGGTCAATGCGGTGGATGGGGATCAACGTGTCGAGCCCAAGCCGCTTTTTAAGCCGCACGAGCAGGGTTTCTTGCAGGTAGTGGCCCGATGGCGTGACAGGTAGAAAGTGCGGTTTGTCGGCCACGACCAGGTGTTCGTCTTGAAAAACAATGACTTCTTCAAATGGAATGCGTGGTTCTTCATCGACAGCGCGGTAGTAGTAAATCCGGAGATGCTTGGGGTACAGCCGATGTGGCGTGACCAGCACACCGAATTCGTCCACCACCAATTGGCTGGCCATGCGCTCAAGCCATACTTTGCGGCCAACTGCCGGAAATCGTTCGACCAAAAAATCGGTAATGGTCGGCCAATCGCCTGCGGGCAGGCCGACGCAACTGGGGCCTACGCCGTTTTTTGTAGGTAGCCCGTGAAGCGCAATCACACGCGTTTGAACACCACGTCCCACACGCCATGCCCCAACTGAATGCCCCGGCGTTCAAACTTGGTGAGCGGACGGTAATCGGGCTTGGCGGCGTAACCATCAGATGCTGTGTTGGCAAGCAACGGCTCTGCACCCAGCACCTCTAAAATTTGCTCGGCATAAGGCTGCCAATCGGTGGCGCAGTGCAGATAGCCACCTGGCTTAAGGCGCGCGGCCAGCTTGGCAATCAATGGGGCTTGAATCAAACGGCGCTTGTTATGCTTTTTTTTGTGCCACGGGTCGGGAAAAAAAATGTGAATGCCGTCCAGGCTGCCCAATGCCAGCATGTGGTCAATCACCTCCACCGCATCATGCTGAAGGATCCGAATATTGCCCAGGCTTTGCTCCTCAATTCGCTTGAGCAACGCACCCACGCCGGGCGTGTGAACCTCACAGCATAAAAAGTTGGTGTCAGGCTTGCTAAGAGCAATTTGCGCCGTGGCTTCACCCATCCCAAAACCGATTTCAAGCACAGTAGGGCAAGCGCTTGGTAGACTGCGTTTAAAGATTGACTCAAAGCTGCACAGCTCGGGCGTGTAGGGCAGCAGGTACTGCGGGCCTTGGGTATCGAAGGCTTTGGCCTGGCCTGCCGTTGTGCGGCCGGTGCGCAGCACGAAGCTGCGGATGGTCCGGTGCAGCGCTGCATTTGATGTGGGTAAGTTTGTTCGCGGGTTTGGCAGGGCAGCGGGCGTTGTCATGACCCCTATTGTCCCGTGGCCGTGATGTTGCAATTCACGATGAAGGTGACGCTGCTTTTTGCGGGTAACACCGGGATTGTTAGCCCAGTGGCAGTCAGTAAATTGGGCCAAGCTGCCGCTGCAGGGCAACTGGCGGGTATTGGCAGCAAGCTGGCCGAGCAACTGAAAACTGTGCAGCTCAAGCCTTGACTTGGGACATCTTTGGCCGTAGCGCCATTTGCAGCAGTGGCGCCTGAATTGATAAACGTCACGGTGTACGACGTGGTGCCGCCAGCTTGAACTGAGCTGACAGCATTGGTTTTGGTCACGTCCAAAACCGTCGAGCAGCTGGCGGTAAATGAGGTCGTTGACGCGGTGAGTATTGAGACGGTACCAGTTGTTGCAAACCACGGCGAGATCGGCGTGATCGTGGGGGTGTCCAAGCCATTCGGCCCGCCAGTAGCCGTGATGGATGGGCTGCCCGCACCGCTGTTGTAGTAAACGACACCGCCGCCGCCGCCGCCTCCCGGCCCACGCTGAGAGTAGCTGGATGCGGCGCCTGCGCCGCCGTTGACATTGATGGCGCGGCCAGATAGACCTGACGTGACAGCTGCCAACACGGTGCCGCCAGCGCCAGCACCGCCTGCAGCGTCGGTGCAGTTGCCTGCTGCATTGGGGCCAAGTCCATTGTTACCGCTGGCCAGCAAGCTGCCAGTGCCCGCCAGCGCGGCGGCTCTGACGATGATGATGCCAGCGCCGTTGCCGCCCCACGCGCCCAAATCACAATTCGTACCGCCGCCGTCAACGTGCCCACCGCCACCGCCGCCACCCATGATCAATCTCGAGACGCTTAAATTCAGGTTATTGCCAACACGGCTGGCACCATCGCCGCCAAAACCCCCAGAATCGCGAAACGTCGTGGGGCGTGATGCGTCATTCCAGCCGCCACCGCCTTGCCCGCCTTGCCCGCCATTGCCCCCACCGCCGCCACCTGAGTTTTGATTATTGCCGCCGCCGCCCGCGTTGCCCGGTGCGCCGCGGGAGCGCGAGCCGCCTGTGTAACCGTCAATGCCGGTGTTAATTTGAGCTGCGCCGTTGTAGACCAGCTGAGGCGTGCCAGCAACGCCTTCGCCTTTGAACGAGCCTTCACGCTCGCCACCTGGCAGAGTGCCTGTGGGTGCAATATAAAAACTGGAACCATTGACCGGGTCGAGCACAGGCGGGCCGTAAGGTGCCGTGAAATTAACGCCACCTCCCCTGAAGCCGCTGGCGGATACGTCAAGGTTAAAGCCAGCTAAGTTGACGGTCCCGTTGGTTTGTAACGCCAGCAGGCCGCCAGCTGAACCGTTCCACGCAAGCGCTGTCAGGTTGCCGGTCAAGGCACCGTTGGTGTATTGCGGTACGCGCACCACTTGGTAGCTGTAGTTGCCGTCGCTTGATGCGCCGGTTGACGCCGCGCTTTTATACGCATTGACCGTACCGCCACCCAAGCCTGCGCAAGCAACGCCGACCGACGCGCTCGCAGCGGTGGTGGCGGTGCAGTATTCCCAATTGCCCGCGAAATAATTGCTGGTCAAGTTACCGCCTGCATAGGATGCCGAGGTTGTGCTCCGCGTGGTGCACCCGGCTGTGCCAACGCCATCGCCGTAACAGTCACTGTTTGAGCTGCTGATTTGCGCGCCTTGCATTTGTATGACGATCAGCAAATCACCCGCCGCAATCGGCGCGCTGCTTCCACCCGTTGAAATAGCGCCAATGGCAATTGTTTGCGAGCCTGCGGCTACGCTAGCAGCTGTGCCTGGGTAGTAACTGTTGACAGTACCTGCGATTGAAGTAACAGCAATGTCTTTACCGGGCGTGGCGCACACTTGCGCAAAAGCAGCAAAAGCAGCAAAAGAAGCGATCAGCGCCGCTGCGACTACCAGCAAGTGGTGCAGCGTAAAAATGGCACAAGCTTTTTTTAATTTTGCTGCGCAGCGGTAAATATATGAAAGCATGGTTAATTTGTAGACTAGCTAATATCAGCCACTATTCTAAATCTGCCCGCCAAGCGCGCCGGGCGACAGCCAGCAATTCCGTCACGGAATTCGCGTCCACCTGCAAGCCAAGCGTCAATGCTGCTGATTTCAGCGCCAGAACAGGGCGATGGGTGTCTAGCGGCTGCGCACCGTTTTGTTTTGATAGCTTCTCACCGTTGGCACCCAGCACCAGGGGCGTGTGCAAGTACTGCGGCTGCGGCAAACCCAAGGCTCGTTGCAACAAAATTTGACGCGCCGTGTTGTCTGCAAGGTCCACGCCACGCACAACGTGGGTGATGCCTTGGGCGGCGTCGTCCACCACCACGGCCAGCTGGTAAGACCAAAGCTCATCTGCACGCTTGAGCACAAAGTCGCCAGCCGCTAAACAGACGTTTTGGCTTTGCGGTCCCAAACGACGGTCTGACCAGAAAACACAATCTGCTCCTAAATCAGAAGCTGCTAGCGCAATATTTATTTGGGATTGAGGCTTATTTGAAGAGTAAAAAGTGCTTAAAAATCGCCAGGAACGGCCGATTTTCCCGTTCAAGCCACCTCTACAAGTCCCAGGGTAGACCAGCTCGTCATGCCGTGCACGCAGCTGACCAGCCGCTGCCACAGCAGTTTGAATATCTTGCCGCGAGCAGCCACACGGATAAGCTTGCGATTGCGATATGAGCTGCTCCAATGCCCTTTGGTACAGGCGGCTGCGCTCTGACTGGTAGACAGGCGGCTCGTCAGGCTGCAAACCGAACGCCGCCAGTTGCTGCATGATGAACTTGCCCGCCCCGGGCACGCAGCGAGTTGTGTCGACATCCTCTATGCGCACCAGCCACTGGCCACCGTGGGCTTTGGCGTCCAGCCAGCTTGCGAGAGCTGCTACCAACGAGCCCGCGTGCAATGGCCCAGTAGGCGAGGGCGCAAATCTGCCGATGTAGCCCGATACTGCCACAAGAAATTTTTACAAAACAGCCAACGCCAATTCAAGCCCAGAAACAAACCCGTCTTCCACTCTATGCCCCAGGCACCAGTCACCACAAGCGCCAATTCCAAGCTTGGCGTCCCACAAGTGGCTTTCATTTGTGAAATTAACCAGGGGTGCGGTGGTTTGCGCGTAGCGCCAGCGGTGCACCTGCGCAAAAGGTGGCTCGGCGCGTATACCCGTGACTTCGGTAAACGCTTTGAGCAGCTTGGCCTTGACGCGCTCGGCGTCGTCTTCCAGGTGGCGAGTCGACCAATCGGGGCTGGCTTGAACCGTCCAACGCTCGACACCGCCACGCTCGGGTTTGGACGACTCGCGCGCCAGCCAGGCAATGCGGTGGTGCGTGCTGCGGGCCGCGTTCCACTGGGGCCCCAGGTGCGGCAGGTTGGGCTGCGATGCCTGTGGGAAAGCCAGCATCAGCGTCCAGCACGGGGCGACGCTGACTTTGGCAATGGCATCCATAAACGGTTTGGCAACCTGCGACGACAACAGCAACGCATGGGCTTGGGCAGACGGCACAGCCATCACGACGGCATCAAAGCCCGAATGCACTGTTGTGGTGGCCGGTCCTTCGGTTTGAAGCTGCCAGCGTTTGGGGCTGAGCACGTCGCTTTGAATGCGGGTGACCTGGGTTTCAAAATGCAATCGATCCTTGGCGATCAGCGGCTTGGCCCAATGTCTTACCAACGAGTTCATGCCGGGCGTGGCCACCCAATGCGCTTCCTTTGGCGGCAAACTCGACGCGACCACGCGGCCAGCCTCATCGAGAATGCGCACTGTGTTGGCGCTCCAGCGGCGCACCAACTGCGGGCTGATGGCCAGGGCTTTTTCAAACCGCGCATCGCGCACAGTGAAATACTGCGCGCCATGGTCAAAACTACCAAATTCTGTGGTCTTGGTTGACATGCGGCCGCCAGCGCCCCGACTTTTCTCAA
>JAYWFR010000068.1:0-12768 GCA_043778695.1 Polaromonas sp.
CAGGCCACCGTGCGGTGGCGCGCCGTATTGCAGTGCGTCTAGCAAAAAGCCAAATTTTTCTTGCGCTTCTTCAGGGCCGATTTTGAGCGCATCAAACACCTTGCTCTGCACATCCGCCTGGTGGATACGAACTGAACCGCCGCCGAGTTCCCAACCGTTAAGAACCATGTCATAAGCTTTGGCAATGCAGCGCCCAGGGTCAGTGTCCATCCAGTCTTCGTGACCGTCTTTAGGTGCAGTAAACGGGTGGTGCACAGCGCTCCAGCGGTTGTTGGCTTCGTCGTGCTCAAACATCGGAAAGTCGACCACCCATAGCGGCTTCCAGCCTGCGGTGAACAAACCCAGCTTTTTACCCAACGCGCTCAAGCCGACTTTCAGGCGCAATGCACCGATGCTGTCATTGACGATCTTGGCCTTGTCGGCACCAAAAAATAGCAAGTCACCATTGGCAGCTCCGGTGCGCTTCAAAATCTCAGCGATGGCTGCATCATGGATGTTTTTGACGATGGGACTTTGCAAACCCGGCCACCGGAGGGCCTTTTCGTCGCCCTTGCCCTTGGCAATGTCATTGACCTTGATCCACGCCAAGCCCTTGGCACCGTAAATTTTGACGAATTCGGTGTAAGCGTCAATCTCGCTACGCGGCATTTCCGCGCCGCCAGCAACACGTAAAGCAACCACACGGCCGCCGGGTGTGGTGGCGGGCACGCTGAAGACTTTGAAGTCGACGTCCGCCATCACATCGGTGAGTTCTGTGAACTCCATGTTGACGCGCAAATCTGGTTTGTCGGAGCCAAAGCGGTGCATCGTATCTGCATAAGCCATCACCGGGAAGTCGCCCAAGTCAGTGTTCAAGACAGTTTTAAAAATGCTGCTGATCATGCCCTGAAACATGTCACGAATTTCTTGTTCGCCCATGAAGGACGTTTCAATATCGATCTGCGTGAACTCGGGCTGCCGGTCAGCGCGCAGGTCTTCGTCGCGAAAGCATTTAGTGATCTGGTAATAACGGTCAAACCCGGCCACCATCAATAATTGCTTGAACAGCTGCGGGCTTTGCGGCAGCGCGAAAAACATGCCTTCGTTGACCCGGCTGGGCACCAAATAATCGCGTGCACCTTCAGGCGTGCTTTTGGTCAACATCGGGGTTTCAATATCAATAAAGCCATTGGTGTCTAAAAACTTGCGGGTTTCCATCGCCACACGGTAGCGCAGCATCAAGTTGTTTTGCATGTAGGGGCGGCGCAAGTCCAGCACGCGGTGCGTGAGTCGCGTGGTCTCTGACAGGTTGTCGTCGTCCAACTGAAAAGGCGGTGTCACGCTTGGGTTCAGCACTGTCATCTCGTGGCACAACACTTCAATCTTGCCGCTCTTCAAACTGTCATTGGCAGTGCCTTCAGGGCGGGCTCGCACCAGGCCTTTGACCTGAATACAAAACTCGTTGCGCACGCCTTCGGCGGTGGCGAACGTGTCGGCACGGTCTGGGTCGCACACGACTTGCACATAGCCTTCGCGGTCGCGCAAATCGACAAAAATAACACCGCCGTGGTCACGCCTGCGGTTGACCCACCCACAAAGGGAGACAGTTTGGCCCATCAAGGCTTCGGTCACCAGGCCACAATAGTGGGAGCGCATTTTGGAGCTAATCTGTGAGGACATAGATAAATGATTATTTCGGTTTGTAAGTTGCAGCACTGCCGGGGACGACGACACCCATTGAGATGACGTAAGTCAACGCTTCATCAACGCTCATTTTGAGTTCAATACAGTCTTCGCGTTTAAGCATGACGAAGTAGCCACCCGTCGGGTTAGGCGTTGTCGGCACGTAAACGCTGAGGTAGTCGCCTGGCAAATGATTGACGACGTCGCCACCGGGCGCGCCGGTTTGAAAGCCAATCGTCCAAACCCCTTGACGCGGCCACTGCACCAGCAAGGCTTTGCGAAACGCGTTTCCGTTTTCAGAAAACAGCGTGTCAGACACCTGCTTGACGCTGGAATAAATCGAGCGAACGATGGGAATGCGGTTAAGCAGCAAGTCCCACCAACTGACTAATTTCTTGCCGAAAAAGTTGCTGGCAACGGCTCCAATGATGAGCACAATCGCCAAGGCCAAGAGCACACCGAAACCGGGAATGTGAAAGCCAATAAGCTTGTCAGGATGCCAGTTGCCCGGCAAAATTTGCAGGGTTTGGTCTAGCGTGGCGATGAACCAATTGAGCAGCCACACAGTGATGGCCAGCGGCACAAGTACCAAAAGCCCGGCCAGCAACCATTTGCGGACCGCTGCCATCATGTTGCGGCCTTGGGCGCAGGTGCGGGGCTTGCGGCGGGCGCTGGGGCAGCAGATGATGATGAGGTTGTTGCTGCGTCAGACTTTGCTGGCGTTGCGGTTGCTGTCGAACCCGCGGTTGCATCTGCCTTGCCGGAGCCGCCAGGTTCTTTGGACTTGTCGCCGCCCTTGCCGTCCGATTTACCGTCCGATTTATCGTCCGACTTGCCATCCGACTTACCACTCGACTTGGCATCACGAAAGTCAGTCACGTACCAACCAGAGCCTTTGAGCTGAAAACCAGCGGCGGTTAGCTGCTTTTTAAACGTGGCCGCGCCGCATTGTGGGCAGACCACCAACGGTGCGTCGGACATTTTTTGCAAAACATCTTTGGCATGCCCGCAGGACTCACATTTGTAGGCGTAAATTGGCATGATTTAGGGCAAATAGTCAGGTGGTTGCGCGTTCGGTAGCACCGAGCAGCAAAACCTTAAATTATAAGGGTTTGCCTAAAACAGCCGAACGCGCAGCAGCACTTGCATGGCCACCAGACCCAGCAAAAACCCCACACCCCCGTAAATAATGCCTTGAAGCAATTTGTTGGTGCGTTTTTGTTCTGCCAGCAGCTCTACCAAACCTCGCTGATTGGCGTCTGGCAGGCGCTTTAAGTAGTCTGACAAGAGCCTGGGCAGCAGCGGCAACAACTTGGCATAGGACGGCGCTTCAGCCTTGAGCTGAGCCAGCAACTTTTCAGGCCCAATTTGCTCGATCATCCATTTTTCTAAAAATGGCTTGGCCGTGCTCCACAAGTCTAGGTCAGGGTCTAGCTCGCGGCCCAGGCCCTCAATGTTGAGCAGCGTTTTTTGCAGCAACACCAGTTGCGGCTGAATCTCAACGTGAAAACGGCGCGAGGTTTGAAACAGGCGCATCAACACCAGGCCCAGCGATATTTCTTTGAGTGGCCTGTCAAAGTACGGCTCGCAGCAGGCGCGAATGGCGGACTCCAGCTCATCAACCCGTGTTGTTTGCGGTACCCAGCCAGATTCAATGTGCAGCTCGGCCACGCGTTTGTAGTCACGCCTGAAAAACGCACTGAAGTTTTGCGCCAAGTATTCTTTGTCGACCTCGGTCAGCGTGCCAACGATGCCAAAGTCGAGCGAGATAAAACGCCCAAACGTATCAGGCGCCAAGCTGACTTGAATGTTGCCTGGGTGCATGTCACCGTGAAAGTACCCGTCGCGAAACACCTGGGTGAAAAATATCGTCACGCCATCACGGGCAAGCTTTTTCATGTCAACGCCCGCGTCGCGCAAACGCTGGGTTTGGCTGATGGGCACGCCCTTCATGCGCTCCATCACCATCACGTCTGGCATGCAGTAGTCCCAAATCATTTCGGGAATCATCACCAAGTCAAGCCCTGCCATATTGCGGCGCAGTTGCGCGCCACTGGCGGCTTCGCGTAGCAAGTCAAGCTCGTCATGCAGATATTTATCAAACTCAGCAATCACTTCGCGCGGCTTCAAGCGCTTGCCGTCTGCCGATGCACCTTCAACCCAGCCGGCCATCATGTGCATCAGTGCCAGGTCTTTTTCAATGGCCGGCTTCATGCCAGGCCGCAGCACCTTGACGGCGACTTCGCGCCCCTTTCCGTTGGCGTTGTCAGGCAGCACTGCAAAATGCACCTGCGCAATGGAGGCGCTGGCAATCGGCGTTTGGTCAAAACTAGCAAAAATCCTATCTAACGGGCGACCAAAAGACTTTTCGATGATGCCAACAGCCAAAGCGGACTCAAACGGCGGTACACGGTCTTGCAGCTTGGCCAGCTCGTCAGCAATATCGGGCGGCAGCAAGTCGCGGCGTGTCGACAAGACCTGGCCAAACTTGACGAAGATGGGGCCCAAGCTTTCTAGCGCCTCTCGCAAACGCTCGCCACGCGGCGCACGCAAGTTGCGGCCAATCGACACGGTCCGCCGGATGAATTTGATCCACGGCTTTTGAAAACCTGACAACACCAGCTCATCTAGTCCAAACCGCAGCACCGTCCAAACGATAAAGATGCCCCTGAAAATACGGCTCATGAAGCGGCCTTGTTCGGCTGGTTGACAGCGGTGTCACCAGTGGCCTTAAACGGACTCCCGGGTGCTGTCGCTAAAAACGATTTCAGCGCTTGGCCGGCCCGCTTTGCCGCATCTGCCAATGCATGTGCGGGTATGTCACCCAGCACGCGAGACAAATCTTCTTCGAAGTCCCAGCGCAGGTTTTCAGCCAGCCAACCCAATTCTGCCGCCAACTGCACATCGCCCTCAATCTTCACTGGTGGCGGCTTGCCCGCCATGATTGATTGCAGCAGCACCATCGGCGACTCTATAGCCACCGCAATTAATAAATCAGGTTTGGCATCAGCGCTGGCTTTGTCAAGCAAACCGGCCGGCGTGATGAGCAGGTCAAGCGCAAACAAGCCCCAGCGAATATGCAGCACACTGCCCTTTTTGCGGGCCAGACGATCTTGCGCCTCTTTTTCCTGCATCAGGACGTGGTTTAAAAAAAGCACCAAGCGCTGCTGCGTCTCGCTGACCACCCAAGCGGGCGGTTGAAAACGGGTGGCAATGGACTCTAGAAATGGAAAAGGGAACGTGTTGGTCATACGCTCCCGATTTTGACTCAGATTAGAAAAATCACCTCAATGATCACGTCAATTTAAAGGTCTTATTGCCTTCAAACAGAGGACACAGAGCCGACATTGCCGGGCTGTAGGCGCAGCGCCCCGTCGGGGCTGTAGCCTACTGCTCCGAACCTGATTGAGCAGGTTCGGGCAGGCTACAGAAGCGACGCTTCTGGCAAGCGGCGGCCTGCAAGGTGCAGAGAGCTATACGAAGTGAGCAAAGAGTTAGGGGCTGCTTATTGCAGAGCTTGTACGCCCGCTACCAACCAGCCGCCAACACCATTACGTGGTTTGGTCATGTTCCAGACTTCGCGGAAAGGGCTGGCGCCACTTGACAAGTCCTCACGAATCATGCCCGAGAATTCGACGCTGGCCATATACATATCCGCCAATTCTTCAATGCCCAGCAACTTGGCGTCCAACATTTGCACATCGGTCTTGTTCGCACCAGCACCAGTGTGCGACTCACGCTCGGCCAGCTGTGTCTTGATTTCGCTGAGCATGTCGTCAGTCATCATGGAGCGCAAGCTGTTGATGTCGGACCGGTCCCAGGCGTCTTGCAGCGTCATGAAATTTGCTTTGCAAGCTTTGAGAAACCCATCAGCATCAAAATCAGCAGGCACACCCCATGCCTGCGAGCCCGCCAGGCCGGAGCCGATCATCGAACCAGAACCAGCGGGCTTGGTGGCGTCAAACGCCATACTGTTGCGCTCCCAAGGGCGGGCTGATGCATCGTTGCCCACATTTTCAGGGCTGTAGCTTTTCGGCGTTGCCGCATTGCCCGCCCCTTGCGTAGCAAAAGGAGAGTTGCTTTGGCCTGCGCCGCCGCCCTTCAATTTGCGCAATACAAAGCCAATCACCACCACGGCCACGATGGCGAGCAAAGCGAACATCAGAATGCTGCCCATAGCACCACCCAAACCGAGCGACGAAGCCAGCCAAGCCAGACCCAAGCCAGCCGCCAAGCCGCCCAGCATCGCGCCCCATGGCTTTTTAGGCGCCGCGGCGGGCGCAGCTGCCGCAGGCGGCGTGGCTGGTTTGGCGGCCTCGCGTTGCGTTACGTTTGACGACTGTTTGCCAGTCGACTTTCCGCCACCAAGGCGGGCGGCATCAGCGCTGGTGGTGGCCAAAACGAAGCTCAATGCCATCGCGACTGAAAGAACAACAGACCAGATTTTCATAACGTCTCCTTGAATTTCAAAACTTAATTACAGGACATCAACAAATGGATGCCCACGAAATTTCAACACTTGATTCCAACATGTAATGCCACTACGCCGCCCGACAGGTTGTGATAGTCCACATGACCAAAGCCGCCTTTGAGCATCATGGCCTTTAACGTGTCTTGGTCGGGGTGCATCCGAATCGATTCGGCCAGGTATTGGTAGCTGGCGTCGTCATTGGCCACCAGCTTGCCCAATCTCGGCAGCACCTTGAACGAATACCAATCGTAAATTTTTGTCAATGGCTTGGCTACAGTGGAAAACTCCAATACCAACAGCTTTCCGCCCGGTTTGAGGACGCGGCTCATCTCAACCAGTGCGGCATCTTTGTGGGTCATGTTGCGCAAACCGAAAGCCACCGTCACCAAGTCAAACCAGCCGTCTGCAAACGGCAAATGTTCGGCATCGCAAGCCAATGTTGGCAGGCTCACGCCCGCATCCAACAGTCGGTTACGGCCTTCGCGAAGCATGGCTTCGTTGATATCGGTGTGGACCACCTGGCCGGTCGAGCCAACTTTGGCGGCAAACGCCAGCGCCAAATCACCAGTTCCGCCAGCGATGTCCAGTACGCGCTGGCCCTGCTTCACATTGGCGACCAGCACGGTGTAGGCTTTCCAGGCGCGATGCATGCCAACCGACATCAAGTCGTTCATCACGTCGTACTTGGACGCCACTGAATCAAACACACCGCGCACAGCTATGGCCTTGTCTTTTTCCTCAACTGATCGGAAACCAAAATGTGTGGTGCTCATATCGCGAATGTTAGGGGGCACAAGCCGGATTGCAAGGCTGCAACCCTAGTCAGACGCGGGGAATTGCGGTGTTTTGTGATGCAAAAACAACGAGCCAAACGCAAACCCATCAATGGCTGCTGCAACTGTGGCCGCCGGCTGCCACCATCGGTGCGTCGCGCGACACACCAGCAGCGTCAAGCCTGCGGTTGTAGTCGCTCCACAACTGGTCTTGATTAGCACCTAAATTGTAAAGATAGTCCCATGAAAATATACCGCTGTCGTGGCCGTCCGAGAACACCGGCTTGACCGCATAGTTACCTATGGATTCCAGCTCAACCACGCCGATTTCGCGTTTGCCGGTTTGCAGCACTTCTTGGCCCGGGCCGTGACCCTGGACTTCAGCTGAAGGAGAGTAAACACGCATTAATTCAAATGGGATTTTGAACTCAGCACCGTCTGAAAAAGCCACTTCCAGCAAACGCGATTTGCTGTGCACTGTCAACGCTGTAGGCGTCGGTGAATCTGCTTGTAGGCCTGCCATAACGTGTTGCTTTCTTAAAAATTCAGGCTAGCAGTTTTGCAGCCAACAAGCCATTGACCTGCTCGCATTGCAACGCGAGTTGGGCTAGCTTTTCGGCGTCCGCTGCGCGCTGCGGCGCCGCCCACACCGATCCCGGAAAGTGACTGTCCCAATCGAACCGGGCCACCACATGCCAATGCAAATGCGGTACAGCATTGCCCAGCGCCGCCAGGTTTATTTTGGTGGGTTTGAGTTGTTCACGCAAAACCTGTTCAACCGCCACCACGGCGTTCATGCAGGCGTTACGTTCATCTGGCGACAAGCTTGAGAACTCAGCCACATGCGTATTCCACACCACGCGGTAAAAAGCTGGAAAGCCTGCTTCGACCGCCTGAATGACGCGCAATTGCTGGTTCTTGAAAATCAGCAACCCACCATCGGCTTCGCACAGCGGGCAGCCAGCTACTGTCAAACCAGCACCCGCTCAATGCCGCCATGATTGGCCGAGTCAACGTAGGTTTGAAGCCAGTCCTTGCCCAGTATTTGATTGGCCATTTCAACCACGATGTAGTCGGCTTCCAGCAGCCCGTTTTTCATGTCGTCCTGAAAGCGTGACAGGCCTTGCAAACAGCTGGGGCAGCTGGTCAAAATTTTGACGTTTTGCTTTTTTGACGCTACGCCCGCGCCTTTTGCGGCGCTTCCCATTAACTCGCTCAGCGCGGCTTCACCCTTTTGCAATTCTTCTTCCTTCCTAAACCGCACTTGGGTTGAAATATCAGGCCGCGTCACGCCCAACGTGCCGGACTCGCCGCAGCAGCGTTCATTCTTCAAGATATTGTCACCCAGCAGCGCCTTGACGGTTTTCATCGGCTCTTGCAGTTTCATCGGGCTGTGGCATGGGTCGTGGAACAAGTAGCCCCTTCCTCCAAATTCAGCGTCACCATTTTCAGGCCGCAGGGTGATGCCTTTTTCAAGCAAATATTCGTGAATATCAATGATGCGGCTGCCGGGGAAGATTTTGTCAAATTCATAGCCCTGCAACTGGTCGTAGCAGGTTCCGCAGCTCACCACCACTGTTTTGATGTCGAGGTAGTTCAGCGTGTTGGCCACGCGGTGAAACAGCACCCGGTTGTCGATGATGATCTTGTCGGCTTTGTCAAATTGGCCGCTGCCTTTTTGCGGGTAACCACAGCACAGGTAGCCGGGTGGCAACACGGTTTGCACGCCTGTGTGCCACAGCATGGCCTGTGTGGCCAGGCCGACCTGGCTGAACAACCGCTCAGAACCACAGCCGGGGAAGTAAAACACCGCTTCCGTCTCAGCCGTGGTGGCTTTCGGGTTGCGAATGATGGGCACGTAATCTTTGTCTTCAATATCAAGTAAGGCGCGCGCGGTTTTCTTGGGCAAGCCGCCGGGCATATTTTTGTTGATGAAGTGAATCACCTGCTCTTTGATGGGCGCGGCACCCTTGGTTGCTGGCGGCTTTTCAGTTTGCTTGCGCGCCAGGCGTTTGAACAGGTTGTTAGCCAGGCGCTGGGCTTTAAAACCGACACCCACCATTGCGCTGCGCATGAACTTGATGGTTTGCGGATTCGTCGCGTTCAAAAACACCATCGCCGCTGCGTTGCCGGGCCGAAAGGTCTTTTGACCCATCTTGCGCAGCAGGTTGCGCATGTTCATCGAGACTTCGCCAAAGTCGATATCCACTGGGCAAGGACTCAAACATTTGTGGCACACGGTGCAGTGGTCGGCAACGTCTTCAAACTCTTGCCAGTGTTTGATGCTCACGCCGCGCCGAGTTTGCTCTTCATACAAAAACGCCTCAACCAACAGCGACGTCGCCAAAATCTTGTTGCGCGGGCTGTACAGCAAGTTGGCGCGCGGCACGTGGGTGGCGCACACCGGTTTGCATTTGCCGCAGCGCAGGCAGTCTTTCACGCTGGCGGCAATCGCACCAATGTCTGACTGCTGCATGATCAAAGATTCGTGACCCATCAAACCAAAGCTGGGCGTGTACGCATTCGTGAGGTCAGCCAAAAGTGGCTCTTTTTGGTCATTTTTACCGGTATTTTTGGCCTGTAGCCCAGGAGATACCTGCGCTAGCAGCTCTTTATTTCGTAGCAGCTTGCCTTTGTTGAAACGCCCCTCGGGGTCAACTTTCGCCTTGTAATCGGCAAACGGTTTCAGCTCCGCATCGGTCAAAAACTCAAGCTTGGTGATGCCAATGCCGTGCTCCCCTGAAATCACACCGTCGAGCGACCGCGCCAGCACCATGATGCGTTCGACCGCATGCCGCGCGGTTTGCAGCATCTCGTAGTCGTCGCTGTTCACCGGCAAGTTGGTATGCACATTGCCGTCACCCGCATGCATGTGCAGTGCAGCCCACACGCGGCCTTTGAGCACACGTTTGTGAATCGCCACGCACTCGGTAAAGATCGGCAAAAACGCGCCACCGGTGAAGATCGCTTGGAGCGGCGCTCTGAGTTGTGTTTTCCAGCTGGCACGCAGCGAATGGTCTTGCAAGTGGTCAAAAAGCGTGTCGACGTTTTGCAGCCAGCCGGCCCACAGTGCGCGCGCGTCAGCCACCAGCGCCAGCGCCTGAGCAACCCGGCTTTCGAGCATCTCGGGCGAAGGCACATCGCTGGCGTCTTCTGCTTTACCCAACGGCAAATTGCCTTTGCTTAAAAACGCCTGAAGGGCGTCGCATAGTTTGATTTTATTGGCCAGGCTTAACTCAATGTTGATGCGCTCGATACCGTCGGTGTATTCAGCCATGCGCGGCAGCGGGATGACCACGTCTTCATTGATTTTGAAGGCGTTGGTGTGGCGCGAAATGGCGGCGGTTTTCTTGCGGTCGAGCCAAAACTTTTTGCGTGCCTCGGGGTTGATGGCAATAAAACCTTCGCCACTGCGCGAGTTGGCAATGCGCACCACTTCACTCGTCGCGCGCGCTACTGCATCAGCATCGTCGCCTGCGATGTCGCCAATCAGCACCATCTTCGGCAAGCCGCCACGCTTTGATTTGGTGGCGTAGCCCACGGCGCGCAGGTAACGATCGTCCAGGTGCTCCAGCCCTGCCAACAGCACCGGCGAGCCAGCTGCCTGGCTGCGTTTTTGCTCGGCAAACATGAAGTCTTTGATCTCAACAATGCTGGGCACCGCGTCTTTGGCATTGCCAAAAAACTCCATGCACACCGTGCGGGTGTTCACAGGCATGCGGTGCACTATCCAGCGAGCGCTGGTGATCAAGCCGTCGCAGCCTTCTTTTTGAATGCCGGGCAAGCCGCTTAAAAACTTGTCGGTGACGTCTTTGCCCAGACCTTCTTTGCGAAAGCTTTTGCCAGGGATGTCCAGCCGCTCTTGCCGCACAAAGGTTTTGCCGTCGGCCTCAAAATACCTGAGTTCAAAACTGGCCAACTCGGCGTCATGAATCTTGCCCAGGTTGTGATGGACCCGAGTGACTTCAAGCCACTGCGAATCAGGCGTGACCATGCGCCAGCTGGCCAGGTTGTCGAGCGCCGTGCCCCACAGCACGGCTTTTTTGCCGCCTGCGTTCATGGCGATGTTGCCGCCAATGCACGATGCTTCTGCCGATGTAGGGTCGACCGCAAACACAAAGCCGCCTCGCTCAGCCGCATCGGCTACGCGCTGGGTGACGACGCCTGCTTCGGTCCACACCGTTGCCACGGGTTTGCTCAAGCCCGGCAGCATGACCATTTCGACCTCGGTCATGGCTTCGAGCTTTTCGGTGTTGATAACGGCTGATTTCCAGGTCAGGGGAATCGCGCCGCCGGTGTAACCCGTGCCGCCGCCGCGCGGGACAATCGTCAGCCCCAAATCAATACAGCCTTTAACCAAGTCGGCCATTTCAACTTCCGTGTCTGGCGTCAGCACCACAAACGGGTATTCGACCCGCCAATCGGTCGCGTCGGTGACGTGCGACACGCGCGACAAACCATCAAACTTGATATTGTCTTTTTCGGTCAGCTTGCCAAGCTTGCGGGTCGCCAAGCGGCGCAAATCATAAATTTCTTCAAACGAGGCGGCAAAACGCGTCACAGCATCACGCGCAGCTTGCAACAGCTCACCCACCACCGCATCGCGCTGGGTATCTACCCCCGGCGTGCGGCGCTTTTCAACTTCGCTCAAACGGTGCTCTAGAGCCTCAACCAGCAGCTTGCGCCGTTTCGGGTTGTCCAGCATGTCGTCTTGCAAATACGGGTTGCGCTGCACCACCCACACGTCGCCCAGCACCTCGTACAGCATGCGGGCCGACCGGCCAGTTTGCCGCTCACCGCGCAGTTGGTTTAGCAAGTCCCAGGCACGACTGCCGAGCAGGCGAATGACAACTTCGCGGTCTGAAAATGATGTGTAGTTGTAAGGAATTTCGCGAATGCGATCTTCTTGCGGTTTTACGTCAAGCGCAAAAACAGTCAGTTCTTCAAGTTTGGTGGGAGCGTTCATCGTGAGAAGTCAATGGCTGTAGGGGGTATACCCGAGGTCACGCCTGATGTTACCGCAGGGGGAGATGTTCAACGACAGTCGGTTCCGCGGTCTTATGGAAACCCCGCTTGTAAATCTAGCCTTGAGTCGTTTAAATAAAAGCGTCACAAACAGCTTTTATGCTGAATTGTTCATCTTTAAATTTGGAGTTTTTATGAAATACCGCTTTGCAGCCACCGCTTTGGCCGCGATTTCCATTTGCATGCCGCTAGCCAGTCAGGCTCAGACTGAAGTTCAAATGTGGCATTCGATGGTCGCCGTTAACGGTGAATGGGTCAACGACTTGGCCAAAGACTTCAACGCCAGCCAAAAAGACTTCAAAATCGTGCCGACGTACAAAGGCACTTACGACGAATCAATGACGGCCGCCATTGCAGCGTTTCGCGCTGGCAATGCGCCGCATATTTTGCAGGTGTTTGAAGTCGGCACAGCCACGATGATGGCCAGCAAAGGCGCGATTGTGCCGGTGGCGCAGGTCATGAAGGACGCGGGCTACAAGTTTGACCCGACCACTTACGTATCAGCTGTGGCAGGCTACTACACCGCACCAAACGGGCAGATGCTGAGCTTTCCCTTCAACAGCTCAACGACTGTGTTTTACTTCAACAAAGACGCCTTCAAAGCCGCTGGCCTGCCAACTGACAAAGCCCCGTCAACCTGGCCAGAAGTGGCGCTTGCGGCCGCCAAGCTCAAGGCATCGGGCCACAAATGTCCATTTACCACTGCTTGGCAAGGATGGACGCAGCTGGAGAGCTTTTCCAGCTGGCACAACGTCGAGTTCGCCAGCCAATCTAACGGCCTTGGCGGCATGAATGCACGCATGAAGGCGAACTCTCCTCTGCACCAACGCCATATTG
>JAYWFR010000069.1:0-2210 GCA_043778695.1 Polaromonas sp.
GGCAGCAGCGACCACACGCCAATAGCGGCCCAATGGGCAATAACATCAATGCCCGCAGGGGTCATGCTGCCCCAACCAAACAGCACATTGGCCAGCGGCTTAGCGAACGCAGCCACCACCGCTACAGCCGCGCACGCCAAGCTCCAGGCCAAGGCAAAGGCCATGGCCAGAGCGCGCTGGCGCTCGGGCGAATCGGCGGGCGCCGCTGCAATGGCCGGGAAAGCAATGGTCGCTACCAATTGAATCGCCAGCAGCAGCGGCAGTTCAATCAGCTTCCAGGCGTAGTTAAAACTGGCCAGCGCGCCTTCGCCTGACTGCGACACCAAACTGCGTGCCACCAGCGGCAGCAGCAGCACCAGGCTCGAAGCCAGCGCTGCCCACAGCCACAAATGCGCGCGTGGCCAGGCGGTTTGCGACTTTGTAGGGCGCGCAGAAGTTGCGGGCGGCTTGGTTTTATGCAGCCGCCATGCCAGCCACAGCAACCGCAAAACCATAGCCGCTACCAGGCACCCGCCCAATGCGTTGACCACGTTCAACCCATTACCGCGAAAAGCCCACAAACCGCCGCCCACGGCCAGTAAACCGGTCACCAAAATTAAGTTAACCACCACATTGGCGGCATACATACCGACAAAATCACGCCCATGCTGTAGGCGTGTGGCCCACAGCGCGGCCACCATGGCCAGTGGCAGTACAGCAGCGCTGTAGCCCAACGAAGCGGCAGCCAGTGCCGCCATGTCGACGGGCAACCCCGGTGCCAGCGCCGCGACCATAGCCTGTCTGAAGACCCACACCAGTGCGCCGACCGCCACGCCGCCAAGCGCCAAAGTCAACGTTAATAAGCTGGTTTTATCGGTTCGACTTTGCGCCGGTTGCGCCGCCCACGCGGGCAACAGCACATACGCCAGCGCGCCACTGACCAGCACGCCCACCAACAAGTCAGGCAGCGTGAACATCACAATGATGGCGTCACCCATGCCGCTGGCGCCAAAAGCCGCCGCCAATGCAGACTCGCGGGCAAGCCCCAGCAGCCGGCTGACCAGCAGCAGAGCAAGCGAAAAAAGACCAGCGCGCAAATACATTGCCCCGATTATCAAGGCACAGGCCCCAGCTGTAGAGCCTGTATGTCGGCGTATTTGGCTGGCACGCCAAGTAAAAACTTAAAATCAGTTGTTATTTGCCAAACCAGCCGAACCAACAGCCGCTACATGACCATTCAAACCACGCCCCAGCCTGCAGCCTCAGTCACATCACCCGCCCCGCAAGATGAAAACCAGCTGATGGTTGAGCGGCGTGAAAAGCTGGCCGCCCTGCGCACCGCAGGCATCGCTTTCCCCAACGACATCAAGCCTGCGCACCGCGCTGAAGCCCTGTTTGCCCAGTACGACAGCAAAACCAAAGAAGAGTTAGAGCCGCTAGCCGTTACCGTCAGCGTGGCAGGCCGCATGATGCTCAAGCGCGTGATGGGCAAGGCCAGCTTTGCCACGCTGCAAGACGCGTCGTTTGGCCCATCGGGCGGCCGCATTCAGGTGTACATCAACAACGAAGGCGTGGGCGAGGATATTCACAACGGATTCAAGCACTGGGATTTGGGCGACATTGTGTGGGCCACAGGTACGCTGTTTAAAACCAAAACCGGCGAGTTGTCGATTCATGCCACGGCCATTCGCCTCGTTACCAAAAGCCTGCGCCCGCTGCCCGACAAGTTTCACGGTATGGCCGACCAAGAGGTCAAATACCGCCAGCGCTATGTGGATTTAATCACCGACGAGTCAGCCCGCAAGCGTTTCATGGCGCGCAGCAAGGCGGTCAGCGGCATTCGTGAATTCATGGTGACGCATGACTTTCTGGAAGTTGAAACGCCCATGCTGCACCCGATTCCGGGCGGTGCCAATGCCAAACCGTTCAAGACGCACCACAACGCGCTTGACCAGGAAATGTTTTTGCGCATCGCGCCTGAGCTGTACCTGAAGCGGCTGATTGTGGGCGGTTTTGAGCGCGTGTTCGAGATCAACCGCAGCTACCGCAATGAAGGCATCAGCGTTCGCCATAACCCTGAGTTCACGATGATGGAGTTTTACGCCGCGTGGTGGAACTACGAGGACTTGATGACGTTTACCGAGGCGCTGATTCGGGATGTGGCGCAAAAGATTTGCGGGTCACTTAGCTTGAGCTACGCCGACAAACCGGTTGACTTAGCGCAGCCGTTC
>JAYWFR010000070.1:0-2202 GCA_043778695.1 Polaromonas sp.
TGTTGAGTGCGTTTGGCAACCAAAATGGGGGGGAAGGTACATATTTAGTCAGGTGGCTGATTGTGCCTTTATAGTGGTCGATGGTAAATTTGTTTGCGGCGCAATCGGTTCGGCCTTTAGTAGCTTTAACGCATGAAAAATATCGGGCCGTGCTGCAAATCGTTGCAGTTGAATTGATCGTCGCTTGGTCGCTGCTGCGACAGTCGATCGTTTTGGTCGCTGCTCTGCTGACCGTTTATTTCAACACCCAAGCCCTTGCTGACCCCGCGCCGAATGCAGCTTCATTTAGCCAATTAGTTGCCGGAACAATTGTGACGACCGTTCCGGATGGCACTTGCGCCGCCGTTATGAAGGTCACGGGCGCCAGCGGTGGCTCTGCGCCTGCGGCAGCAGTCACCGGCGGTCTGGGTGGAACCGGTGCTGCTATCAACGCCACATTCAAAGTTTTACCCTTGCAAGCAGTTACCGGCGCTGTGGGTGCGGGAGGCGTGGTCAATACTGCAACCACTGCGGGCGCAACAAGCCCTGGTGGCACCGGCTATACGGCTGGTGGTGCAGCTGGTAATTTGCCCGCAGGTGTCACCCATCGCGGCGGAGGTGGCGGCGGCAGCTCGGCTGTTATTGTGGCCGGGAACGTTCTTATTGTTGCTGGCGGCGGAGGCGGCGGTGGCGCAGCGCATCAAGTTGCAGGCGCAGGCGGCGCTGGTGGTTTTACGGCGGCTATCGCTCCGGGCGCCGTAGTTGCTGGTGCTAATGGCAGCGTAGGCAACCAAACGGCAGGAACAGCAGGTGGTGGCGCGGGTGGCACAGCTGGCACCGCAGGTGGCGCAGGTGGCGTCAACTCTTCCAACGCGGCCTATAATGGAACGGCCGGTGGTGCTGGACCAACAGGTGGTATTGGTGGAAATGGTGGTCTCGATACAGACAATGACACGGGCGGCGGCGGCGGCGGCGGTTATTCTGGCGGCGGCGGTGGTGCTTCAACGGTAGGCACCAGTTCAACGGCTGGCGGCGGCGGGGGAGGCTCCAGCTTTGTTATTGCCACTTCACCAACTGTGGGCGCGCCTGCGCCTACGGCTGTTACTGGGGCTTCTGGCCCCGCAGCACCAACAACCGCCGCTAACGGAACTGTGGGTTCAACCTCGATTGACTGGGTTCCTTGCCAATACAATTTAATAGTTGGAAAAACTGCCTCGCCAGCTGGCGTTAAAGCCGGTGCTAAAACAACCTGGACCGTGACCGTTACAAACACTGGCCCAGATCCGATGACACGTGGCGATACGCTGTCATTGGCAGATACATTGCCTGCCGGCCCCAACGGCACAGCACCAGTTGCCTATAAAGTTCTGTCGATGGCAACAAGCGGCGGCAGCAATCTCAATATGGCGTCAGGCCCAGTAAACTGCACTGGTGTTGTGGTTGGTTCTCAAATGCCGACTAGCACAGTGTGTTCGCGGCCTTATGATGCTTCAGCAGCACCAGGCGCACCAACGGGTGGCACGCGCGGTTTAAACGTGGGTGAATCTTTAACGATCACTTACGAACAAGTGATTTCCAACAAAGCTTCTTGCGCGAGCATCACCAATGTGGCTTCGACATTAACTCGTTCGACACTTTCGGGCACCACAGATATTGTGGGCACCAACACGGTAAGTGCCGCCAGCACTCCACTCGTAATGCAATGCTATGATCTAGGCGTTACCAAAACGGTTTCATCACCTTTGGTTACGAATGGCCAAACGTTGACTTGGACTGTGGTGGTTACAAATAACGGTTTGGCAGCGATGCAAGGCCCGGATGATACCGCACTAAATCCATTGATCGTGACAGATGCGGCACCCGTTACAAATCTTTCTGCGCCTGTGAGTTTTACATCGACTGGCCCTGCTGGTGTTTGCGCTTACGCCACGGGGACAATTACCTGTCCGCAGGGTTTGGCTTCTGGTGAACAACAAACATTCACATTCCAACAAACTGTAGCAGCAGGTGCAGCCAACGGTGCTGTGCTACCGAACAGCGCCAGCATTGTTGATTATAACCCTGGCGATACAAATGACAATTCAAGTGCCAGTGCCACAGTTGCGGCAAAGCCAACGTTGCAGATCACAAAGATCAGCAATGGCGGTGTGGGTGGTTTTACCTTCACTGGCAACAACGGTTGGGTGAGCCAAACAATCACTACGATAACTGCAGGGACAGGTG
>JAYWFR010000071.1:0-5409 GCA_043778695.1 Polaromonas sp.
GATGGCGCGCTACGCCATCACCCATCAAATTCAGGCGCCTGAAAAGCTGCAAGAGTTTTCGCAGGAAGGCTATTCGTTTTACGCTGAAGGGTCCACACCCGACCGGCAGGTGTTTCGGCGGAAAATAGCGGTGGTGATTTGAAAAAACAGCCCAATCCGGTTGAATTCGGCTCAAATTCTGGCAACTTGGATAATTTGATCAATTAGGCTGTAGCCAACGTCCCGTATACATAGTTAGATATGAAAACAATAGCAAACGGAATCAGCATCGAAACCGAAGACAGCGGAGCCGGGTTGAACGCAAACGGCCAGGAGCGTCCCGTGGTGGTGCTCATCATGGGCCTGGCGATGCAGCTGGTGGCCTGGCCCGCGCCATTTGTGCAGGCCCTGGTGGATGCCGGTTACCGGGTTGTCCGGTTTGACAACCGGGACATCGGGCTGAGCCAGCATTTTGATGCGCTGGGCACGTCCAATCTGTTGTGGGCGGGATTGAGAGTTCGCCTGGGAATGGCTGTGAAATCCAGCTACTCTTTGAGCGACATGGCGCTGGATACAGTGGGGGTGATGGATGCGTTGAAGATTCAAAAAGCGCACATTGTGGGCGTGAGCATGGGCGGCATGATCGCGCAGCGCGTGGCCCTGGCAGCGCCGGGGCGCGTCGCCAGCCTGACCAGCATCATGAGCACCAGCGGCGCGCGCGGCCTGCCGCAGGCCAGGCCCCAGGTGATGCGCGCGCTCTTGAGCCGGCCCGCCAGCATGTCGGAGCAAGCCATTGGCGACTTTTACGTCAAGCTGCTCAAGGTGATTGGCAGCCCCGCCTTCCCGGTGCCCGAGGCCGAGGTGCGCAGCCGCGCCCACCTGGCCTTCAAGCGCAGCTACCACCCCGAGGGCATCAACCGGCAGATGATGGCCATCGCCGCCGACACCGGGCGTGCCGAGGCTTTGAAAAACATCCAGGCACCCACGCTGGTGATTCATGGCAAGGCCGATGCGCTGGTGCCCTTCGCCCACGGGCAAGACACCCACCGGCGCATTCCCCGTTCCCAGTTTGTGCCCATCGAAGGCATGGGGCATGACCTGCCGCCGGGTGTGGTGGAGCGCTTGCTCGGCTCGCTGGTTCCGCACTTCAAAGCGGTGTGAGCGCGCCACCACAACGTTGCCAGAGCGTCACCCGCACACCCTCAAACACCATGCCTGCGCTTGAGCTTTCGCAACTGGGCAAGGCCACGCCGTATGTAGATCAATACGACGCCGGCCTGCTGTTTCCCATCGCGCGGGCAGGCAAACGCGCCGAGATCGGCATTGGCGCCACGCCGCCTTTCTTTGGAGCCGACATGTGGACGGCGTTTGAGCTTTCATGGCTGAACCTGCGTGGAAAACCGCAGCTGGCGATTGCCCATTTCACCGTGCCGTGCGAGACCCTGAACATTGTGGAGAGCAAGTCCCTCAAGCTCTACCTCAACAGCTTCAACAACACAAAGTTCGCCAGTGCAGAAGATGTCAAAGCCCGCCTGCGGGCTGATTTGAGCGAGGCGGTTTGGCGCAGGGATGGCGGGCCTGCGGCAAACCCGTCCCCAGAACCTGGCTGCAATGCGTCAGGTGCTGCCCCGCCTGTGCGCGGTGTGGCCGGGCCTGCGCAAAGTGCCCCACCCACCATCGGCGTCAGCCTGCTCGGCCCGGAGCTGTTCGACCGCGAGCCCGTGCATGAGCTCGACGGCCTGAGCCTGGACCGGCTTGACATCGACTGCACCCGCTACACGCCTGCGCCCGACCTGCTGATAGTGACGCCCAATGAAGCGCCAGTCAGCGAGGTCTTCACCAGCAATCTGCTCAAAAGCAATTGCCTGGTGACCGGCCAGCCGGATTGGGGCAGCGTGCAGATCAGCTACACCGGCGACCAGATCGAGCAGGGCGGCCTGCTGCAATATTTGGTGAGCTTTCGCAACCACAACGAGTTTCATGAGCACTGCGTGGAACGCATTTTTATGGACGTGTGGGCGCGCTGCAAGCCGATCAAGTTGTCGGTGTACGCCCGCTACACCCGGCGCGGCGGCCTGGACATCAACCCCTTTCGTACCAGCTACCCGCAGGCATTGCCAGTCAATATCCGGATGGCTCGGCAGTAGCGTTTAGATGGATTGATGCTACATATTCAATAGCTGCTTGCCCACGTTTTTATTGGGCTAGAGGGTTATCTTCTTGTTCCATCGCCCCCTTGGGTAGAGGGTTGTGGTGAGGAGCAGCATGACTTATTCAATTTCCAGATAATCCGCGCACTTTATCGACACCGCTCTCCCGAGAGCCTTCGGCCAAGCAGGCGCAGGCATTTTTGTCATTCCCTGCTAGGTAGCCGACAGCGTCGCCAATCAGTTCGGCCTGCAAATCATCGGCAGCATCATGGACATTCAGGAGCAGATCTATGCACGTTCTGCAAAACGCTGCGCTGGATGACGGCTACCGGGCCATGGCGGCTGATAAGCAGTACGAGGCTGCGGCGGGCGAGTGGATCGACGGTTTGATCGGGGACATAGCGAATGAAGCGCGGTGAGGTGTGGTGGGTTGAGTTTGATCCTGCCGTCGATACCGAGGACCGTTTAACCCGGCCTGCCGTCATCATCAGCAACGACGCTGCCAATCGCAATTTGTCGCGCGTCATCGTTGTAGCGTTGATGTCGAATACTGAACGCGTCTACCCAGGCAACGCGCTGGTATCGGTGGATGGCGTACTGAGCTAAGCCATGGCCGATCAAATCATGACGGCTGACAAATTGCGACTGAAATCGAGGCTGGGAGAACTCTCAAAGAAAGACATGCAAGCAGTTGACGATGCTGTTAGTGTGAAGCTGGGTTTGCGCAAGTAGCATGAACCGTACTTGCTACTAAATCAATAGCTGGTTGCCTCTGAAAAACCTAGGCTGCAGTCTTAAAAGACATCTGGCAAGTGTCTAAAAACTGCCTGATTTATCCAAATTTAGGCAGTTCTGGTGTCAAACTGACCGCGTGGAAGCGGTTTGAAGGCAAAAATTCACCATTTAGCCGCCAAGCCCAGCAAATTAGCTCGCATGCAGCTACTAAATAAGTAGCAATTACCAATTACCAATTACCAATTACCAATTACCAATTACCAAACCAACTAAAGCGTTGCTTCAATGATCCGCCTGAGCTCTGGCGTGATGTCTGGTAGCACGCCAAACCAGGCCTCAAATGCGGGCCGTGCCTGGTTAAGCAGCATTCCCAGGCCGCCTACTGTTGGGTTGCCGCGTGCTTTGGCGGCAACAATTAAGGGGGTTTCTAGTGGGATGTAAATCACGTCTGACACCAGCGCGCTTGTGGGCAAGGCTTTCAAGTCCAGGTCGAGTGCGAGGCTACCCACCATGCCTTGACTGGTGGTGTTGATGAGCAATGCCACGCCGTCTAGCGCCGCATGGCGGTCTGCCCACGGCATGGCTTTGACCACTTCGCCAAATTTATCGCCAAACTCATTTGCCATTGCTTGGGCGGCAGCGGGTGAGCGATTCAGCAGCCTGATTTCTTTGGCACCGCTGTCGGCCAGGCTCAGCACCACGGCGCGTGCTGCGCCGCCCGCACCCAGCACGGTGACGGGCCCGGCGTCGGCTCGCCAATCAGCTTTAGCATCCAGCAGGCTTTGGATATAGCCATAGCCGTCGTTGTTATAGCCTTTGAGCGAGCCGTCAGGTCGCACCACGATGGTGTTTATCGCGCCCATGCGCTTGGCAACGCTGTCAACCTCGTCCATGAAGGCCATGGCGTCAACCTTGTGCGGCAGGGTGATGTTGCAGCCTTTAAAGCCCAACGCCTTCAAGCCGGCAATGGCGGTGCCCAGCGTGCCGGGCGCAACGGCTAGCGGCACGTACGAGCCTTTGAGGCCGTACTTTTTCAACCAGTAGTTGTGGATGAGGGGGGAGCGTGAATGCGCGACGGGCCAGCCCATGACGCCAGATAAACAAAAGGGAGTAGATGCCATGGGTTTATTTTGCCCCGATTCAATTTCGCTTTTAGTCCGCTCTTCATCGGTGTATGAGCGCCCAGATTGGATCACCGGCTTTCACCGCGCCAATTCACGCATGATCAGTTGGCCACATGCATTAAGTGTGGCCGGGGTTGATATTGCCTTTTTACTCGTCAAGCCGGCTTTTGGGCTGGTTTGTGCATGGCAAGCTGATGCTGCAAATACGGTTGTGATGAGCAGCGGGTGCGCAACATTTGATTTCATATTCAGCTTCAGTTGTAGGGCTTCATGGCGTCAATCAGCACTGACTTCACCACTTCGACGGCGATTTTTTGAGTTTCAGTGCTTGGCCTGCGAGCCGCACGCACCAGCATCAACTGGCTTGTTATGCGCGGCTGGCTGATGCTGCGCACAACAAGCGGTGTGGGGTCGTCAAATTTACTCAGGGTGTAGCTGGGCAGCACCGCGTGGCCCATGCCTTCTTTGACCAGGCTCAAAATCGCGTTCAGGCCGTCGACCTCTAGCGTGATCTGTGGTTTTCGACCAATTGCGTTCATCTCGCTTTCAATCAACATGCGAAACGCATTTGGGCGGCTGGGCAGAATCAGCGGCAGATCCGCTACTTGTGCCAAGGTGATGGGTTGGCTTTTTTTGGTCTTTTGTGTCGTACTCGTGCTTGAAATCAAAACCAGCTCTTCGGTGTGCAGTGGTGTCATTTCCACGTCCGGCGAATGCTCGGCGTTGTACAGCACCGCGATGTCAAGATTACCCACCCGAAGGCCTTCAACCAGCAGCACTGAAAAGCCTTCGGTCAGCGTCAAATGCGCCTGCGGCAGCTGCTGCTTGAAGGCGCGCGACAGCGGCACGGTGATCAACCGCGACAGGCTAGGCGGCAGGCCAATCGACACCCGGCCAGCGAGAGCCCCACGCACCGCGCCCAGCTCTTCACGCGCCAGGTCGACCTGATGCAAAATGCCGCGCCCGTGCTTGAGTAGCAGGTTGCCAGCTTCGGTCGGCAATGCGCCACGACCGTTGCGCCTCAAGAGGTTTTGCCTCAACTCGACCTCTAACAGGCGAATTTGACGGCTCAAAGCGGGCTGGGCAATATTTAGCGCTATGGCGGCGCGGGTAAAGCTGCCCAGCTCGGCCACGCGAACAAAATATTCCAGTTGCTTTAAGTCCATGTGATGTCCACGCCACATCATATTTGCATAGCCATCGACCAGCTATACGTGTTTGCTCTAACTGCTAGCGAGCGATGGTGTTTTCATTTTGAAGCTTTGCGGCGCAAAATTGGTGAATGAAAAAAGAAGCGCCGCCCCTGCCTTTACTGCTCTTGCCGGGGCTGATGTGGCGCAACACGCGGCCATGTAAGCCGTAACAATTCATGCGCCACGTGCACAGCTCAGTGTGATTGAAGACGCCGAGCACATGGTGTT
>JAYWFR010000072.1:0-2194 GCA_043778695.1 Polaromonas sp.
GCGCTGCAGTGTGCTGCCTGGGATTACCGGACTGGCGCAGGCGCAGATTCGTTCAATGGGCACCCATCAAGATCGGCTGGCGCTGGACTTGCGCTACACCCGCGAGCAAAGCCTGTGGCTAGACATCAAAATCTTGTGGCGCACGCTGGGCCGACTCAGCGGCAAAGGCGGCAACTGATGTGCGGCATATTTGGCTACTGGAGCCGCAACCGAACGCCGCTGGGTGACGCCGCGCTGGAGACGATGGCGCAAAAGCTGGTGCATCGTGGGCCCGACGACCAAGGCATTTGGCACCAGCCGCAACGCGGTGTGGGCATTGGCAACCGGCGCTTGTCGATTATTGATATTGGCGGTGGGCACCAGCCGTTTGTCAGCGACGACGGCCAGGTCGCCGTGGTGCAAAACGGCGAGATATTTAACTTCATTGAACTGGCCAACGACTTGCGTGCGCAGGGCGTGCAACTCAAAACCGCATCAGACACCGAAGTGATTTTGCGGCTGTATGAGCGCGAGGGCATCGGCTTTGTCAGCAAGCTCAACGGCATGTTTGCGATTGCGATTGACGATGCACGTGAAGATGCCTTGTACCTGGTGCGCGACCGTATTGGCGTTAAGCCGCTTTATATGCTGGACGATGGGCAGCAGCTGCTTTTTGCCTCAGAAATCAAGGCAATTTTGCCTGTAGCCCAATTAAATCAAGGGCGAGCAGCTATTGATTTAGTAGCAATTCACCACTACCTGACGTTTAACTACATTCCCGCACCGTGGACGATTTACGACAATATCAAGCACGTCATGCCCGGCACGTGGATGAAATTTACCCGCAAGCCAGGCGCAGCGGGCGTGCAAACCCAGCGCTGGTGGAGCTTGGCCGACCAGCGTGAGCGCGACTTTGAATTTGACGATTGGTCAGCGCAATTCATGTCGATTCTGGACGCCGCTACGCGAATACGGTTAAGGGCTGACGTGGCCTTTGGTGCGTTTTTGTCGGGCGGCGTTGACAGCAGCGCGGTGGTTGGCCTGATGGCGCGACACGTCACGCGGCCAGTCAAAACTTTCTGCATCGGCTTTGAAGACCCGCGTTACGACGAGTCAGCCTTTGCCCTGCAAGCCGCGCAACGTTTTGGCTGCGACCATACGATGGAAGTGGCCGAACTGAACATGCTCGGCTCGTGGCCCAAAGTGCTGCACTACCTAGACCAGCCGCACGGCGATGCTTCTTTTATGCCCACGCTTCGGGTCAGTGAGCTGGCGGCCAAGCACGTCAAGGTGGTGCTAACAGGTGATGGGGGCGACGAGCTTTTTGCGGGCTACGACAAATACGCAGCGTTTTTTGCAAGGCCTGATGCGCAAACCATGCCGGGTGCTGATTTTCAGCGGCAGTATTTCGATTCAATCTCACTGTTTTCAACCGCCGCAAAAAACGCGCTGTACCAGCCGCATGTGCGCAAGCAGCTAGATGGCTTAGACAGCTTTGAGCAAGCCGCCAAGCCTTGGCTTGACGAAGCGCAGCATTTTGACCGCGTCAATCAGGCGCTGTATTTGGATATGCAGCTGCTGCTCAGCGGCAATAATTTAGTCAAACCCGACCGCATGGGCATGGCCGTCAGCATTGAGGCGCGCACGCCGTTTTTAGACTACCGCATGATGGAGTTTGCTTTCCAGTCGCGCGGTGCTACCAAGCTGTCAAGCCAAGGCGACAAAAAGCACTGGTTTAAAAAAGCCGCTGCGCCATTGATTGGTGAGAATTTGGCGCACCGCAAAAAGCAAATGTTTACCGTGCCGGTCGGCGACTGGTTCAAAGATGCAAGTTACCCGTGGCTAAGGAATACGCTACAAAAAAGTGAGCTGCTAGCGCACGTTTTTATTGCCTCAGAGATTGATTTAATGCTGGAAAAGCACCGTACAGGTGCAGCAAATTACACGCGTGAGTTGCGGGCGCTGGCGGCGTTGGCATTGTGGGGCGAAGCGCCATGAAAGTGCTCTTTGTCAGCTATGGGGGAGGACACATCGAAATGTGCCTGCCTGTCATTCGAGCGTTGCGACAGGTGGCAGGACAATGCGAGGTGCGTTTGTTGGCATTGACTACCGCGTTTGATGTGGCTAAACGTGCTGGAGAGTCGCCATTGGGCTACGCCGACTTCTGCAACCAGGCTGACGTTAAGCGGGCGCTGGCTTATGGAGAACAACTGCT
>JAYWFR010000073.1:0-2193 GCA_043778695.1 Polaromonas sp.
TGGTAGACACCGAAAAATAACATGGCTTCCATCTCATTAAAAAACATCACCAAACGCTACGGAACAGGCAAGGCTGCGATGCAAATCCTGCACGGCATAGACGCTGAAATCGCTGACCATGAATTCATCGTTATCGTCGGGCCGTCGGGCTGCGGCAAGTCAACCCTGCTGCGCATGGTGGCAGGGCTGGAAGAAATCACTGGCGGGCAAATTTGTATTGGCGCAAAGGTGGTGAACAACCTGGAGCCAGCAGAGCGCGACATTGCCATGGTGTTTCAAAACTATGCGCTCTACCCACACATGAGCGTGTTTGACAACATGGCCTATGGTTTGAAAATTGCCAAAGTGCCGGTCAATGAAATCAAAACCCGAGTCGATAAAGCGGCGGGCATTCTGGAGCTGGGCCATCTGCTCGCACGCAAGCCGCGCGAGCTGTCGGGCGGTCAACGTCAACGCGTGGCCATGGGCCGCGCCATCGTGCGCCAGCCGCGCGTGTTTTTGTTTGATGAGCCGCTGAGCAACCTGGACGCCAAGCTGCGCGTGCAAACGCGGCTGGAAATTCAAAAGCTCCACCGCGAACTAGGCATCACATCGCTCTTCGTCACGCATGACCAAGTCGAAGCCATGACTCTGGCACAGCGCATGATGGTGATGAACGCGGGCCGCATGGAGCAGTTTGGAACGCCTGAGGAGGTGTATCACCGCCCCGCCACCACCTTTGTGGCCAGCTTTATGGGCTCACCGCCGATGAACCTTTTGAAAAACGCGGCAGGCACAAAGCCGGGGCATATTTTGGGCATTCGGCCTGAACACCTTGACATTGACCTCGATGCTGGCTCAGGCGGCTGGCAAGCAGTCGTTGAATCGATTGAAATGCTAGGCGCAGAGCGGCTGTTGTACTGCCGCCTGGGTGACTTGGGTGGGGAGCAGCTGGTGGTGCGAACCGAAGAAGCCGCCGCCCCACCGGCGCTGGGCCAAACCATCACTTTGACGCCGCGCGCCAACAGGGTGCATCACTTTGATGCAACTACCGGAATTCGCATCAGCGACTAGCTGATAATTTGCGAATGACACCTCGCCAAATTGCCCAAAGTTTTTCACTTGGATTGTTGATTAGTCTGCTTGCTGCCTGCGGTTTTGCAGACGGCAAATTCACGCTTGATTTTTCAGCCCAGCAAATCCAAAACGCGATTGCGCCCAAGTTCCCGGCTGAAAACTGCCCGCTTCCGCTGACCTGCATCAAGTTGCAAAACCCGGTGGTTACGCTGCTTGACGGCTCGGACCGCATCACCCTGACGTTGGGCACCACGGTGTCGATATTGCAGCAACCCACCACTGGCACAGCCGTGGTGTCAGCCAAGCCGCGTTACCAGGCCAGTACGGGCGAGATTTTTCTGGATGATTCACAAATTCAAGACTTGAAGCTGCAAGGTGTGCCGGCCAACGTGACCGGCCTGATCACGCAATACGGCTCAGCCCTGGCCAAGCAAAGTCTGGAGCGGACGGCGATATACAACTTTAAAAACGCTCAAAGCGGCAAACTGGCGTCAATGAGCATTGCCGATGTGAAAGTGGTCGACGGCAAACTGCGTGTGTCGATTGACCCCACCCTGCAGCAAGCCCCTAAAACGGCACCATGACACGCGACTGGCCGTATCCCCAATGGGTAGCGCACCGGGGCGCAGGCAGATTAGCACCTGAAAACACGCTGGCTGCCTTTAAGCTCGGCGCAAGCCACGGCTACCGCATGTTTGAATGCGACGTGAAACTGAGCAGCGACGGCGTGCCCTTTTTACTGCACGACGACACGTTAGACCGCACCACCAATGGCCAAGGCGTCGCTGGCCAGCAAACGTGGCAGGCGCTGCAAAAGCTTGACGCGGGGAGCTGGCATTCAAGCGCCTACGCGGGCGAGCCCATCCCCAGCCTGGACACCATCGCTGCCTATTGCATTGCCAACGGGTTCGATGTGAACATTGAAATCAACCCGACCACAGGCACTGACGAGATCACAGGCACCGTGGTGGCGCAGCACGCCGCCCGCCTGTGGCAAGGCCAGTCGCGCAAGCCACTGCTCACGTCGTTCAAGCCCGATGCGCTGCAAGCAGCGCTTGACGCCGCACCCGAGCTGCCGCGCGGCCTGCTGCTGCACGCGCTGTGGACCGGCTGGCTGGAAACCGCCTTGATGCTGGA
>JAYWFR010000074.1:0-2192 GCA_043778695.1 Polaromonas sp.
GCCCTACGCGGGCTACCCAGCCACGGTTGAAATGCGCAGCTACAACCCTGTGCGTAAAGGCCACGGCGGGCAAATCCGCAAGGCGCTGCAGTTGTTGATGACAGCCAAGCGGCCGTACATCTACACAGGTGGCGGCGTGCTTTTGAGCAACGCATCAGCCGAGCTGCGCACGCTGGTTGACATGCTGGGCTACCCCTGCACCAACACGCTGATGGGCTTGGGCGCTTACCCGGCCAGCGACTCTAAATTTTTGGGCATGTTGGGTATGCACGGCACGTACGAGGCTAACAACGCGATGCAAAACTGCGACGTGCTGCTGGCCGTAGGCGCGCGTTTTGACGACCGCGTGATTGGCAACCCCAAGCATTTTGCGCAAAACGAACGCAAGATCATTCACATCGATATTGACCCGTCTAGTATTTCCAAGCGTGTCAAGGTCGACATTCCCATCGTCGGCGACGTGAAAGACGTGTTGCTAGAGTTGATCGGCATGATCAAAGAGTCAGGCTTGAAGCCCGACGCGGACGCATTGGGCGGCTGGTGGAACACGATTGACGACTGGCGCAAGCGCGATTGCATGAAGTACAGCCTAGGCGACGGCAGCACGATCAAGCCGCAATTCGTGGTCGAAACCCTGTGGAACATGACCAAAGACGATGACGTTTACATCACGTCTGACGTCGGCCAGCACCAGATGTGGGCCGCGCAGTATTACAAGTTTGACCAGCCACGCCGCTGGATCAACTCAGGCGGGCTAGGCACCATGGGTGTGGGCCTGCCTTACGCCATGGGCATCAAGCTGGCCAAGCCTGAATCGGAAGTGTTTTGCATCACCGGCGAAGGCTCGATTCAAATGTGCATTCAGGAGCTGTCAACGTGCTTTCAGTACAAGACGCCGGTCAAAATTGTGTCGCTGAACAATCGTTATCTGGGCATGGTGCGCCAGTGGCAGGAGTTTGATTACGAAAGCCGTTACAGCCACAGCTACATGGACGCGCTACCTGACTTCGTGAAGCTTGCCGAAGCTTATGGCCACGTCGGTATGCTGATTGAAAAACCATCGGATGTTGAGCCTGCCCTGCGTGAAGCGCGCAAGCTGAAGGACCGCACCGTTTTCATGGACTTCAGGACTGACTCAAAGGAAAACGTGTTTCCGATGGTGCAGGCGGGCAAGGGCATCAATGAAATGCTTTTGGGGGCCGAAGACCTTTAGAGCGGCTTTAGGTATTGAATACGCCGCTAGCCCCCAAAATGTATGCGCGAGCAGCTCCTAAATAAATAGCATTTAATATTTACCAATAACTGACCAATCTATTGCCTGCCAAGCCTGCACATTACCGTGCGCAGGGGAGGGCAGACGAAATGAAGAGTCTTGATTTATGAAACACATCATTGCAGTTTTACTTGAGAACGAACCCGGTGCGCTGTCCCGCGTTGTCGGTTTATTCTCAGCCCGTGGCTACAACATCGAGAGCCTGACGGTTGCGCCCACTGAAGACCCGACCCTGTCGCGCATGACGATTCAAACCAGCGGCTCAGACGACGTGATTGAGCAAATCACCAAACACCTAAACCGCCTGATTGAGGTTGTCAAAGTCGTCGACTTGACCGAAGGCGCGTACACCGAGCGCGAGTTGATGATGGTCAAAGTGCGTGCCGTGGGCAAAGAGCGTGAAGAAATGAAGCGCATGGCTGATATATTTCGCGGGCGGATTATTGACGTGACTGAGAAAAGTTACACCATTGAGCTGACCGGCGACCAGCACAAAAACGATGCGTTTTTAGAAGCGATTGACCGCACTGCCATTTTGGAAACGGTACGTACAGGCTCCAGCGGTATTGGGCGCGGCGAGCGCATTTTAAGAGTCTAAAAATATTGCCTCACGCCCCCTAATACGCACTTTGCTGCACCCCGTGGGGCCTAATTTTGCCAGAGGCGGCCAGTCGAAAAATTGCGATTAAATTAAGTTAACAACCAGGAGAAAAAAGATGAAAGTTTATTACGACAAAGACTGCGACTTGAGCCTGATCAAAGGCAAAACAGTGGCGATTATTGGTTACGGCAGCCAGGGCCACGCCCACGCCCAAAACTTAAACGACAGCGGCGTGAAAGTGGTCGTTGGCCTGCGCAAAGGTGGCCCGTCATGGAGCAAAGCCGAAAAAGCTGGCCTGTCAGTGCATGAAGTCAACGA
>JAYWFR010000075.1:0-2191 GCA_043778695.1 Polaromonas sp.
CTTGATCATTGCTTATCGCAACGGGGCAGCGGTACGCGTGGCTGATGTGGCGCAAGTGGTTGACGGTGCGGAGAACGTCAAGCTGGGTGCGTGGTCTAGCCTCAAACCCGCGATTATTCTGAACGTACAACGTCAGCCGGGTGCCAACGTCATTGCCACCGTTGATGCGATCAAAGCACGTTTGCCCGAGCTGCAGTCGGGCCTACCCGCGTCGCTCAAAGTCGATGTGCTGAGCGACCGCACCACCGGCATACGTGCGTCGGTGATGCATGTGCAGATTGAACTGCTGCTGGCCGTTTTGCTGGTGGTGCTGGTGATTTTTGCTTTTCTGCACAGCTTGCGTGCCACTGTGATTGCCAGCCTGGCCGTGCCGATTTCACTCATCGGCACTTGCGGCGCGATGTACATGCTGGGCTACAGTTTGAACAATTTGAGCCTGATGGCACTGACGATTGCCACGGGCTTTGTGGTCGATGACGCGATTGTGATGATTGAAAACATCTCCCGCTACATCGAAGAAGGTATGGTGCCGATGCAGGCGGCCGTCACCGGCGCAGCGCAAATCGGCTTCACGATTATTTCGCTGACGGTGTCGTTGATTGCAGTGTTGATACCGCTGCTGTTCATGGGCGATGTGGTCGGGCGATTGTTCAGGGAATTCGCGGTCACGTTGGCGATCACGATTTTAATTTCAGCAGTTGTGTCTTTGACGCTCGTGCCCATGATGTCGGCAAGATGGCTAAAAAAAGCGTCTCCCAAAAACCAAGACGGCAAACTACAACGATTTTTCAGAGGCGTGATAACGCGCTACGACCATGGCTTGACCTGGGTTCTCAAGCACCAGGGCTTGACGCTGTTAGTCGCGTTATCAACCTTAGCGCTTACCGTCTTTTTGTACGTTGTGATTCCTAAAGGCTTGTTCCCAACGCAAGACACCGGCCAGCTGCAAGCCCGTGTTCAGGCGGTGCAGTCGATCTCTTACGCGCGCATGGCTGAGTTGCAGCAGGGCGTGGCCAAAGCCATTCTTGAAGACCCGGACGTTGACAACCTGAGTTCATTCGTCGGTGTAGATGCCGCCAACAACACCATGCTGCATACGGGCCGCATGTTGATCAACTTGAAAAAAATACGCACCGGTAGTCAGACAGAAACGATTGACAGGCTGCGCGAACGCGCCAGCAAAATCGCCGGGGTCACTCTTTACTTGCAGCCCACGCAAGACTTGACGATTGACGCTGAATCCGGGCCGACGCAGTTTCGGGTGTCGATGGAAGGATCAGACAACAAAGTGGTGGTGGCTTGGGCTAAAAAGTTAGCTGAACGCATGACAACGTTAACCAGTGTGCGCAACGTTGCCACTGATGCCGGGGTAATGGGCGCATCAGTTTTTGTCACGGTGGACCGCGACACGGCATCTCGACTGGGTATCTCTACCGCATCGATTGACGACGCCCTTTACAGCGCCTTCGGGCAACGCATTGTCTCGACGATCTTTACAGAAACCAACCAGTACCGGGTGATTTTGGAGGCTCTGCCCAACCAGTTAACCAATGCAGCCACACTTGGCAGCTTACAGCTTAAAACAGGCGCGGGCAGCACCACACCATTGGCCAGCATAGCCACCATCACCGAGCGGCCCGCGCCGCTGCAAGTGACCAACGTTGATCAGTTCCCCGCTACCACGCTGGGCTTTGACACTGCGCCCGGTACATCGCTGGGTAAAGCGGTGGACGACATCAGGCAAGCAGCCAAAGACATCGTCATGCCAGCCAGCGTGAGCTTGACTTTTTTGGGCGCGTCGGGCGCCTACGAGACGTCGCTGTCGAGCCAGTTATGGTTAATCTTGGCGGCGCTGGTGTGTGTTTACATCGTGCTGGGCGTGCTGTATGAAAGTTTTATTCACCCGCTGACGATTTTGTCAACGCTGCCTTCAGCGGGCGTCGGTGCGCTGCTGGCGCTGATGATCAGCGGCTCAGATTTGGGCGTGATTGGCATCATCGGCATTATTTTGCTGATCGGCATTGTCAAGAAGAACGCCATCATGATGATTGACTTTGCGATCGACGCAGAGCGCAAAGAGGGCAAGTCGGCGCAAGAGGCGATTCATCAAGCGGCGTTGTTGCGTTTTCGTCCGATTTTGATGACGACTTTGGCGGCTTTGTTTGCTGCTGTGCCTTTAATGCTGGGGTGG
>JAYWFR010000076.1:0-2182 GCA_043778695.1 Polaromonas sp.
CTGGAGCGCGAAGTCAAGTTCCGTTTGTTGGCTCGTAACAAAAACGCGGTGATGGACGCGCTGGTGTCCAAGGCCGAGCTGGACTTGCCCAACGCCAGCGTGCAGGCCGAACTGGACCGCATGGTGGAGGCCGCTCGCGCTGACCTGAAACAGCGCGGTGTGAAAGACGCTGATAAAGCGCCGATTCCCGATGACATATTCCGCCCACAAGCTGAAAAACGTGTGCGTCTGGGGCTAGTCGTGGCCGACCTGGTACGGGCGAATCAGCTGCAAGCCAAGCCGGAGCAACTCAAAGCTCACATTGAAGAGCTGGCCGCCAGCTATGAAAAGCCGCAGGACGTGGTGAAGTGGTACTTGAGCGACAACCGCCGTATGGCTGAAGTCGAAGCCGTGGTGATTGAAAACAACGTGACCGATTTCGTCATGTCAAAAGCCAAAGTGACCGAAAAAGCCATGTCTTTTGATGATTTGATGGCGCAAAACTAAAGCTGTGTACTTTCAACAGATGGGGTTTGTGCCTGGCTTGAAGTTCAGCGCACAAACCCCATTTCTCATTTATAGGTAAAGTAGTCTTATCAAACTCTGGAGTTATTTCATGAACAGAAACCAAACCGACAGCGCGCCGTTCGGCGCCTACGATTCAACGCAAACCGAGGCATCGCAAACCGAAGCTCTTGGCCTGATCCCAATGGTGATCGAGCAGTCTGGCCGCGGCGAGCGCTCTTACGACATTTATTCACGCCTGCTCAAAGAGCGCGTGATCTTTTTGGTAGGCCCAGTTGAAGACTACATGGCCAACTTGGTGGTGGCGCAGTTGCTGTTTTTGGAGAGTGAAAACCCGGACAAAGACATTTCTTTGTACATCAATTCGCCCGGTGGCTCGGTCAGTGCGGGGCTGGCGATTTTTGACACGATGAACTTTATCAAACCTGATGTTTCAACCCTGTGTACCGGAATGGCCGCCAGCATGGGCTCGTTTCTGTTGGCGGCAGGTGCCAAAGGCAAGCGTTTTGCGTTGCCTAATTCAAGCGTCATGATTCACCAGCCGTCAGGCGGCGCGCGGGGCATGGCTAGCGACATTGAAATCTCTGCCCGGGAAATCTTGAAAACTCGCGAACAGCTCAACAAAATTTTGTCAGAACGCACCGGCCAACCTATGGAAAAGATCGCTCGTGACATGGAGCGCGACTATTGGCTGTCAGCCAACGAATCTAAAGAGTATGGCCTGGTTGATCAGGTGATTTCCAAGCGCCCATAAATTTGCAATTTGAATCGTTCAAACGGCGCTTCTTGTAACAAGAAGCGCCGTTTTTATTTGGTTATCATTGGTAAATCTTGTATAGCCATCCAGCAACACGCGAATAAGGCATCCCCAAAATGGCCGAGAAAAAAGGCTCCTCCAGCGAAAAGACTTTGTACTGCTCGTTTTGCGGCAAAAGTCAGCACGAAGTTAAAAAACTCATTGCGGGGCCCTCCGTTTTTGTTTGCGATGAATGCATCGACCTGTGCAATGACATCATCCGCGACGAGCTGCCCGCAGGCACTGAAAGCACTGAAGCACGCAGCGACTTGCCGACCCCACTGGACATCAAAACCACGCTTGACAGCTACGTGATTGGCCAAGAGCCCGCAAAGCGCACATTGGCCGTGGCCGTGTACAACCATTACAAGCGCCTGCGCCACAAAGAAAAAGCCAAAAAAGACGACGTCGAGCTGACCAAAAGCAACATCTTGCTGATCGGCCCCACAGGCTCGGGTAAAACACTGCTGGCACAAACATTAGCCCGCACGCTGAACGTGCCGTTTGTCATGGCAGACGCCACCACATTGACCGAAGCTGGTTATGTCGGTGAGGATGTAGAAAACATCATTCAAAAGCTGCTTCAAAGCTGTAACTATGAAGTTGAACGCGCGCAGCAAGGCATCGTCTATATCGACGAGATTGACAAAATCTCCCGCAAGTCAGACAACCCGTCGATCACCCGCGATGTGTCGGGTGAAGGCGTTCAGCAAGCACTGCTGAAATTGATTGAAGGCACGATGGCATCCGTGCCGCCGCAAGGTGGCCGCAAGCACCCCAATCAAGATTTTTTGCAGGTCGACACGACGAATATTTTGTTCATTTGCGGTGGCGCGTTTTCAGGCTTGGAAAAAGTCATTGAAAGCCGTACCGAAACTTCGG
>JAYWFR010000077.1:0-2175 GCA_043778695.1 Polaromonas sp.
CCCGACCAAGCCATTGGGCGGCAAAGCCCGCTGGCGCTGGGTTTCCACGCCATCGGCGTGCGAGGCCGTTGCCATTAGCACGCAAGCGGGCACCTTAAACAAGGGTGACACGCCTTTAAGGTCCCATACCTCAGTGAGTTTGAAGCCGAGCGCCTCGCCGCTGCGTGCGTTTTGGTGCTGGTCTCCACTTAAAAAAGCTCTAGGCAACACAAAAGCGAGCTGGGCACCATCTTTGGCCAGGTACTTGCCGCAGTGCGACAAAAACACAGCCGACAAATCAATGTGCGGGTTGTTGGCCTTGGAGCCGGGCATCAACCCGTAATACGCCGCCAACGCACGCACATCTGCCTGGTAGTCACCACTGCTAATGTCGGCATAGGTCAACCACGGCGGGTTGGCTACCACCACATCAAACATGCGGTGCATGAAGATGGGTTGATACAGGTTTTGCAGCACAAAGCGCCAGATGCTGTCCCGGTTGTTGAGCTTGGCATGGCGCATGGCTTGATAAACGGCGTACAGCTCTCTGGCGTTCGTATCCGTCAGATCTGTATTGGGTACACGATTACGCAGTGCCTTTTCAAAAGTCAGCGGGCTTTGCTCAACTGCAAGCTGGTCGTCGATAAAGTGTTGAGCCAGATCAATCGCCCTGGAAAAGCTGTCGGGCTGACCAATGAAGGGACCCATATCGAGTGGCAAAAGTTTGCCGTCAACGCGTACAGAAAAGTGATTGCCTGTAGTAAAAAGTGATTTTTTGGCTTCGTCAGAAGACAGAAACAGGGTGTTGGCGAGGTAGACGTTCAATACTACCGGGGCTTTAGCTCTTGCAACTCCCTCGCCAAGTGCCAGCAAAATGGTGGTCTTGGCAATTTGCACTGACAAGGGGTGAACGTCTACACCTTTAATTTGATTGGCGATCTGCTGCGGCGGCATGTCAGGCCATTCGCGGCGATACCGCGCGACCAGGGCTCGCAAAAATGAACCCGACCCGCACGCTGGGTCAAGTGAATAAGACGAACGCTCAAGGTGCAGGTCGTCTACAACCCGCTCACACAGCCAGTCGGGCGTGTAGTACTCCCCCAATGCGTGTCTGGTGTCAATGTCGATAAGCTCCTGATACACGCCCTTCAAAATGTCTTCTTCAACATCGGTGAAGTCGTACTCTGAAATCTGGTTATAAAGCTCGCGCAGCGTGGGTGCTAGTTGCTGAAAAAATTCTGGCGTGCTGACCCAGTAGAAAAAGTCGCCCTCAACAAAGTTAGCCACATTCAGTGCGGTAAATGCTTCGCCGGACAGGATTTGCCTGAGCTCATCATCGTTGGGGTAAGCCGCTGGTTTTAGAACGGCATAGGCAAGCAACTTTGCAAACACGCTCAGGTAGGTGTGTACGAGATACACCGAATTACCCAAGTCGAACTTGCCATAGGCCAATTGCAGGAAGCGTTGCCATTGCTCAAACGCAACGTGTACCGCTGACGACGTATTTTGCTCAGGCATGACGCGCTGCATGGCCTGCACCGCATTTATAAAAATGCGGGAAGTGTCACCAAAATCAAGCTGAATGGCATCTAGCGTGGCGCGCTGTTTGGTGGATCGAAAAAGTATCCGGTCAAGAAAGAAAAAGAACTTCTCTTCGTTGTCTTTTTTTACTTCGAAATCTTCTACTTTACGCAACGCCGAGCGATTGGGCGTCTCTTGGCCAAGAAGGACTTCAAGATTGGGGGCATAGGTGCGCCAGACACGGCCGTCAGTCGCTATTAATATGTAGTCGTACCGCTCGCCGCTGTGCCAGCTGCCAGCAAGGTACTCGGCCAGCTGATCTTCTGCATGTTTGCCTGTTTTGGCGAGGTCTTTTTCCCACTCAATAATGACGTTGCTGTAGGCAATGTCCGCATACCCGGTCTTTGGAATGCGGGGGCGGGGGATATTGAAAATAGTCTTTTCACCGCCTTGGGCCAATTGATTGACGACGTCTTTGGCGGCCTGACTGTCTTGAAATAGACGGGTAAGCAGATTCTGAAACCGCAGCTTTTTCGCCTCTTCGCTATTGGCCTGGCGCAAACCACTCAGATAGTCTGCGACTTCTTCTTGAACCTTGTGTACGGCCATATATTTTCGAGGTCTCTAAAGTGTTTTTGCTTGATTTCAGCTGAAGGCCAATAGGGAGCTTACAGC
>JAYWFR010000078.1:0-2174 GCA_043778695.1 Polaromonas sp.
GCTGGGTGGTGCAGCAGCATGGGGAGATTTACTGGCGTGAATACGGCTGGGACGCTAGCTTTGAAGCGCTGGTGCTCAAAATCGTCAGCGGCATTGTTCAAAAATGGCAGCCCGAATTTGAAAAGTGCTGGATCGCTGAAGTTGACGGCGTGCGGGTGGGGTCTGCTTTTGTCGTTCGTAAGTCAAAAACTACGGCCCAACTGCGTTTGGTGATTTTGACGCCGCAAGCGCGGGGCTTGGGGCTGGGTGGCAGGCTGTGTGACGAATGCATTGCCTTTGCGCGCAGCAAGGGTTACAGCAAGATGGTGCTGTGGACGAATTCTGGCTTGCTGGCTGCGCGGGCTATTTATTTGAAACGCGGGTTCAAGCTCACGAAAAGTGAGTCTTACCAAGGCTTTGGTCATGACCTGATGGGTGAGACTTGGGTGCTGCGGTTGTAGTTTGCTCGCCCTCGCCCATGGGTAAACACACCAACTCAATCCGTCTTGGCCCCAGCCTCAAACCACTGCTTGATTTGCGCCCGCTCATCGGCCGTGATCCCCGTGGCGTTGTTCATCGGCATGATTTTGAGCATCACCACCTGCTGGTAAACCGACTGCGCGTGCTGCTTGACAAGCGCTGGCGAATCTAAGCGCACGTTTTTCATTTGCAATTGCGCGCCGTGACATTGGTAGCAGCGCGTTTCCATGATTTGAGCCACCTTTTGGTAGTTATTTTGGCCTGTAGCCGAATCAATACGTGCGCTAGCAGCTCCTGATTTTGTAGCGGATAGCGTATCTACCGGTCTAGGTGCCATCCAAACAATCACACCCACAATCACCACGCAACCCACCAGCGAATAGGCGATAGGGTGGCGATTACGGCCCAACTTGTAGCCGTGGCGCAGCACAAAAAACTGACGGATGGCTGCGCCTGCGAACATCATCAAAATCAAAATCAACCAGTTTTGCGGGTGGCTCCAGGTAAAGCTGTAGTGGTTGCTGAGCATGGCAAACAGCACTGGCAGCGTGAAGTAGGTGTTGTGCACACTCCTCTGCTTGCCGCGCACACCGTGAATCGGGTCAACGGGTCGGCCGGCCTTGATGTCGGCCACCACGGTGCGCTGGCCGGGGATGATCCAGAAAAACACGTTAGCGCTCATGGCGGTGGCCAGCATGGCGCCGACCAATAAAAACGCGGCACGCCCAGCAAACAAATGGCAAGCCGCGTAAGAGGCCACGCACACCAACACCGCTACGCCTGCGCCAACAATCGCATCACCGTTTTTGCCTTTACCAAACAAGCGGCAAATGGCGTCATACAGCAGCCAAAACACCACAAAAAAAGACAGCGCTACGGCTATGGCGGTGCTGGGTTGCCAGTCCATCAATGACTTGTCGATCAAATACGCGCTGGCGTTCCACAAATAGGAAACCGTCAGCAAAGCAAAACCAGTGATCCAGGTGCTGTAGCTTTCCCAATAAAACCAGTGCAAGTTAGTCGGCATGACGGGCGGCTTGCTGGCAAATTTGACCGGGTGGTAAAAACCGCCGCCGTGTACCGCCCACAGCTCGCCGCTAACGCCCTGCTTTTTTAAATCTTCATCAACGGGTGGGGTTAGGCTGGAGTCTAAAAAGACAAAGTAAAACGAGGAGCCGATCCAGGCGATGGCGGTGATGACGTGGGCCCAGCGCAGCAGCAGGTTGGCCCATTCCAAAAGATAACTTTCCATCATTGCGCCTTATTCAGCACAGCGGCACGGCGCTGGGCAAACCTGTTCACCACTGCGGGCGCTCTGAACAGTTGTTGGGCCACGAACAAGAGAAACATGCGACTAACTCACATTTCCCGGCTCCGCTGCGACCTGGGTTTTGATTTTAGTACGACTCAGGCGTCTGTAACAACTGTGCCGCGACTGCCACCGCAATTACCTCGGGCTCTTTACCCGCAATGCCGGGCACGCCAATCGGGCTGGTGACATGCGCCAGCTCGTCCGGCGTGAAGCCGCGCGCCTCAAGGCGATGGCGAAAGGTTGCCCACTTGGTTTTGCTGCCAATCAAACCAATGTACGGCAGGTCTGCCCGCTCGCGTTGGCGTAGCAGGCAGGCGGCCAGCACCTCCAGGTCTTCAGCATGGCTAAAGCTCATGATGAGCACGCGCGACTGCGGCGCGATGTGTCTGACTGCGGCCTGGGG
>JAYWFR010000079.1:0-5353 GCA_043778695.1 Polaromonas sp.
CTCAAGAGCGTTCACTGCCGATGTCCTGTGCGTAGCGTTGAATTTGGCCATAGCCACCGCGTCGTTTAAAAAGCGTTTAACACTGCCTTCGTTATCGTCTGGCGCAGTCTTAATTGACTCAGCCGCAAAGGGCGGCTTGCCGCCAAGTGGCGATGCCATCACCACCTCAAACCCTGCGTCCACCAGCGCGTAATAGGGCGTGGTCAACTCCTCTGCCCACAGGCCAGTGGGTTTGCCAGTGTTGCCCAGCTGGGCGTGGCTGGTGATGATCATTAAAACGGGTTGCATGGTGGAATCCTTTAAGGTCCATGGCAAAAGCGCCATACGGTCAAATATATTCTTACTTTTACGGAAGTAAATATCTATAAAATTGAATTAATTTATACATAACGTAATGAATAAATTGCACCCCTATTTTTAGTTTTAAGCCATGCAAAGCAACACCTCCCAGCTCACCACCATCGCGCTTTTTTGTAAATCGGCCGAATTGGGCAGCTTCTCAAACGCGGCGCATGCCATGGGATTAACGCCGGCCGCCGTTAGCCGCGGTGTGGGGCGGCTTGAAGACCGGCTGGGTGTCAAGCTCTTCAGGCGCACCACGCGCAGCATGCAATTGACGGATGACGGGCGCACGTACTTTGAGCAGTGCCGCGACGCCATTGCGCAAATCGACGATGCCGAGAAAAACATCACCGGCCAGCATGGCAAGCCGCGCGGCCAGTTGCGCATCAGCGTGCCTACTACTTACGCGCACTACCGATTGCTGCCGCGGATGGCTGACTTTAAAAGCCGCTACCCGCTCGTTGAGCTGGACATCAACATTTCAAACCGCAACATTGATTTTGTTGAAGAGGGCTACGACGTGGCGATTCGCCTCGGCACGCCGCCCGACTCTCGCTTGGTGGCGCGCAAGCTTGAGGAAGCCCGGCTGGGTGTTTATGCCGCGCCTACTTATTTAAAAAAGCAAGGTACGCCGCAGTCGCTGGACGAGCTAAAAAACCGCCGTGCACACACGCTGCTGCCTTTTGTACTGCCGAGCACGGGCAAGCTGCTGCCGTGGATTTTTATGGATGGCGGCAAGCCCATTGACCTGACGCCCACCAGCCAGGTGCGCGTGCTAGATGACCCGCTGGGTTGCGCAGTGCTGGCAGCCGGCGGTATGGGCTTGGCGCAAACCTACAGCTGGATTGCAGACAGCTACGGCAAGCAGCTGGTTGAAGTGCTCAAGCCTTTTGCGGGCTGCACCCGGCCGTTTTACTTGCTGTACCCACAGAACCGACACCTGTCCGCTACGGTACGCGCGCTGGTTGATTTTTTGGCGCCGCCGGGCTAATAATCAAGACGGGCATAGACACTGGCTTTCAAGCATCGCCACGCCCTGAAACTCAACGCTACTAAATTAAGAGCTGCTCGCGCCCAATTTTATTGGTCTGGAGCATAAAACACTTACATGCAAGGTTAACAACGTTATGACGCACATTGAAACCGACTACCTCGTCATCGGCGCAGGCGCTGTAGGCCTGGCTTTTGCCGACACGCTGCTTACCGAGACCAACGCACACATCACCATCATTGACCGGCACGGCAAACCCGGAGGTCATTGGAACGACGCTTACCCATTCGTCGCGCTGCACCAGCCATCGGCTTTTTATGGTGTCAATTCAATGCCGCTGGGCAGCAACCGCAAAGACACGTTTGGCGCGAATGAAGGCTGTTATGAATTGGCCTCCGGCGCAGAGGTGACCAGCTATTTCGACAAAGTCATGCACCAAACGCTGCTGCCCAGTGGCCGGGTTAGCTACCACCCCATGTGTGACTATTTAGGCAGCTCAGAAGATGGGGGCAAATTTGTGTCGATCCTGTCAGGGCAAGAAACAAGCGTCACGGTGCGAAAAAAAACGGTAGATGCCACCTACTACGGCACCACCGTGCCCACCACCCACACCCCCAAGTACAAAGTAGCTGACGACGCCTGGCTGGTCACACCCACTGGCCTGGCCCAGTTGTGGCAAAGCAAACAAAAAAAACCAAAGCACTTCACCATCATTGGCGCAGGCAAAACCGCGATGGACGTCGGCGTGTGGCTGATCAATTCAGGCGCTGAACCTGACAGCATCAGCTGGGTGATGCCGCGCGACTCGTGGTTGATCAACCGCTTGACGACCCAGCCTGGCATGGAGTTTTTTGAGCACGCCATTGGCTCGCAAGCCATGCAAATGGAGGCCTTTGCCAACGCTACGTCGGTGGACGATTTGTTTCAGCGACTCGAAGCGTGTGACGCCATGCTGCGCATTGACCCCGACCACAAGCCCAGCATGTTTCATTACGCCACCATGTCAAAGGGTGAAATTGATGTGCTGCGCAAGATTAAAAACGTCATTCGTTTGGGGCATGTATTGGCGGTTAAGCGCGACGGGCTGCAACTGGCACAAGGCGACGTGGCACTGGCACCAGACACCGTGTGCATTGACTGCACCGCGTCCGCCGTTGAAAAACGCCCATCGCTGCCGATTTTTCAAGGCAATAAATTAACGCTTCAATTGGTACGCATGCCCCTGGCGACCTTCAGCGCGGCACTGGTCGCCTACGTAGAAGCGCATTACGACGACGATGCAACCAAAAACAAGCTTTGTACGCCCGTGCCCTTCCCCGACGGCCTGGGCAGCTACCCCCGCTCAACGCTGGTTTGCATGATGAATCAGTTTGCATGGGGCCAAGACAAGCGCTTGCGGGCGTGGATTCACAACTCGCGCCTTGACGGCTTTGGCAAAATCATTGCAGCTGTTGACGCCACCGATGGTGAAAAGATGGCGATTTTGGAGAAGTTCAAAGTCAACGCAAAAGCCGCTATCGCCAATTTGCCGAAGCTGATGACTGCGGCTTGATGAACACTGCGTTGCTACTAAATCAGTAGCTGCTTGCCCATGTAATGGCTGGGCTAGGAGCCTGTTTGATGGCTAAATACGGGGCTTTGAGGTGATTTTTTAAGCTAGCGGTTCAACCGGTGGTTGGCCATCTGTGGCGGGCTCGCCTTCGGTGTCTAGTCCTTCTTCCGGCTCGTCAGGTTTGCCTTCGGCTTTGCGCTTGAGTTTGTCTTCTTTTTTACGCTTTTTGGCCAGCTCTTTTTGACGCTTTTCGTAACCATAGTTGGGAGTTGCCACAGGCTGCTTTCGTTTGAATGTTGCCCCAACTGTAATGCATCGCTCTAAGTCATTTTTGCGAGCGCCTGAGCAAGGTCGGCCTGTAGGTCAGCCACCGCCTCCAACCCGACAGAAAAGCGCACCAAACCGCCTTTGTAGGCCCAAAGCGTGGTGCGCAGCGCGGGGATGTCATACGGTGCGCACAGGCTCATCGGCCCAGCCCAGCTGTAGCCCAGTTTGAACAGCTTGAGCGCGTCACAAAAACCGTCAACCTGGCCCTGGGTGAACTCAGGCTTGAACACCACGCTGAACAAGCACGCGGCAGCCGTGCAGTCCCGTATGAAAGCGGCGTGCCCCGGCGAGCCAGGCAGCGCTGGGTGCAGCACTGCGGCGACTTGGCTCTGGTCTTGCATCCACGCCGCTAGCGTGCGGGTAGCAGCGTCTTGGGCCGCGTAGCGCAGCGCCATCGAGTTCAAACCGCGCAGCACCAGCTCAACATCATTGCCCGCCACACCATAACCGACACGCATGTGACAAAAGTTAATCAGCTGGTGCAACGCCTCACTGCGGGTAACGACTGAGCCCATCAGCACGTCCGCACCGCCGCTGGGGTATTTGGTCAGCGCGTGGGCTGAAATGTCAGCGCCCAGGTCAAACGCGTTAAAAGCAATGCCCGCGCCCCAGGTGTTGTCTAGCGCGGTCACAATGCCCAACGGATGCGCATTTTCATGAAGTTTGACGACTGCCACCAGCGCAGGCAGGTCAGGAAACTCAAGCGTGATGCTGCCCGGCGCTTCAAGCCAAACCAGCCGCGTTTTAGCGCTTAGCTTGCCAGCCAAATCAGCCGGGTTCATGGGATCATAAAACTGGTGCGTGATGCCCCAGGCCGCCAGCTCGCCGTTGGCAAATGCCTTGTTCGGGCCGTAAGCGTTGTCAGGTATCAAGAGCTCGTCACCGGCCTTTAAAAGCGCCATGCCCACCAACACCACCGCTGCCAAGCCGCTAGGCACCAGCGTACAAAACTGGCCACCTTCCAGGGTAGCAATCCGCTCTTCCAACAAAAAAGTAGTCGGCGTGCCATGCAGTCCGTAGGTGTAGCCGGTCTTGTGCGTCCAGTCCCGGGTGCGCAGCGCGGCAACGCTCGAGAAGATCACCGTCGATGCCCGATGCACTGCAGGCGGCACCGCCTCAAAACCAGCAGGCGGCTTGTACGGGTGGTGGATCAATGCGGTGCTCAACTGCGGGCTGGACGGGGTACTGGTTGGGGGGGTATGGTCACTCATGCTGCGATGTTAACGGCAGGGCTGGGGAGGCGTTGGGCAGCGTTAAAATGGCAAGTGGCAGTCGTAGAGGTACTGCTAGTTGGACGCCACACGCTACTAAATCAGGAGCTGCTAGCCCCCGTATTAATTGGGGTTACAGGTTAAATTAATATTTATTTTGGTCGTTTTGGAGCTGTTGCCCCCACACCAACCCGCTCAATGACTGTTCAGCTTTTCTTGCAACCAAACCTTGATCAGCGACTGGTAGGGCACGTCACGCGAGTTGGCTGCCACCTTCAAAGAGTCCAGCAAATGCTGCGGCAACCTGAGCGATATCGTCTTGGTGGTTGGCTTCAAGTTGGGCAAAGCCACCTTGCGGGCTTTTGACCAATCAAGATGCTCGGCAGAGTCCCTCCCCTCGCCAGTCTCCCAGTAAGCACGTTCAGCTGCTTCGTTGGCGAATGTCGGTACGGGTTGAAGAGTAGGTTTAACTGGCTTGGTCATAAATAGCTTGCTCCTTTCGGTGCAAATTTCTGGCTGAAATAACGCGAATCAATGCGCCCAATTGGCGCAAGGTAAAACTGATGTGCAAGCCGCGCCCGTTGTCTGTTTTACCCAGAGCGTGCAAGCGCTGCTTTAGTTGGCTGTGCCCAGCGTCTTCGAGCAGCAAAAGCGGCGAGTTAAAGAAAACCTGCTCCGCCTCACTGTGCGCGTCAGCAGCCATCGCCCGCAGTCCGTCGCCCAATGTTGTGTTTTACGTGCTCACTCTTTATATTTTGTCTAACTGTATTGTAATTATGCAATGCATTGCTAAAATGCAATACAAATGCAGGCAACACAAATCGTCAAAGCCAAAGAGATTCGAGATGACGGCTCAGTGGTTGAAATCGTTGTCTGGCGTATTGCAGAGCCGCTGCACCCCTGCACTCATTTGTACAAATACAGGCTGTA
>JAYWFR010000080.1:0-2170 GCA_043778695.1 Polaromonas sp.
CTACATCCGTTTTGGCATTTGCCACCGCACCGTCAGCCGTGTTCAACGCTTTTTGCGCTGTACTTCTGGCCGCAAATGCTGCGGTCAAGGCCGGTTCCAGCCGGGCCTTGGCTTCGGGCGTGGCTGCATTGGCCACAGCAGTCTGTAGCTTACGCACACGCTCACCTGCCGCTTTGTGCTGCCCCTCCGCACGCTTCCAGTCCCCTTCCGCTTTAGCCAGCTGCGCCGCTGCCGACTGCACCGCCACGTCTTGTGGTGGAGTGGCCTGCTCAGCCAGACTGCGTAGCACGGCTTCATCCAGCTTTTTGCCGTCTGCTGCCATGCCCGCCACATTCAGCAGTGTTTTTTGCTTGTCACTCAGTTGCAACTGCGCATTGACAGATTGGTCATGCAACTCCAGCGCAATGCGGTCTTTTAGCATCGTGGTAGATGCAGGGATTACCTGTAAACCGACCAGCATCAGCGCTATGGGAACCCTGACCATAAATATCTTAGATGCACTCACACCCGCCTGAATGCTGTTAAGCATCAAGGTCTCCAGTGCCAACACCAGCGTAAACACGCCCAGCCACACCACAGCGCTTAGCACCGTGCCTATGCCCCACATCGCCCCCAGCTTGGGTGCCAGCCCCGTAGCGGTGATAACGGCCGCCAGCAGCATAGCCAAAGCCATGGCGTGGTGAAAGCTCCACTCGTTGCGCGGGCACTGCGCCAGCAGGTCGGGGTCAGTGCCCGTCAGGCCATGGCGCAGGCGTGTGTAGGCAGAGGCCAGCGCAGCCGCAGGCTGCATGTTGCGCACCCGACCCATCAGGTCGGACAAAGCGGATAGAGTGCCGCTCTCACTTTTGGTCTGCTGTTCCATTTGGAAGAACCTTCATTCACACGTCGCAGCGGTATTGCCTTGATCGCAGACAAAGTCTCCCAAACAAAATCGGCGCTTTATCCAACGGCTGCGGAGATCAACCAACCCTTGCAAGTGCAATTGCAATTGCAGCCACGTCTATTCCCACGCCAACTCCGCAGCCCTTGGATAAAGCCACAAAACTGCATGGAATTATCTGTCTTATGCCAATGTCGGCATGCCCGTAACGAAAGACCCGCACCATGAACACCAGCTACCTACGCATGAATCGCCCCCACAACCACTCAGCACAAACGCACAGCACCGTTGCCCAGCCCCAGCCTCAGCCCCGGCCACACAACCACACCCGCCAGCAAGCGCCGGCCAGCCAAGAGCGCTTTGCCATCAGCCCCACGCAAACCATCACCCTGCCCATGCAAAGCCAGGGGTTCGACGCGTTACCCAAGCTAGGCCGCACCCTGATGACGCTGGATGTAGAAAACCTTAACTACACCATGACAGCCACCGGCTTTCAGCCCGACTACGCCGCGCTAATGGCACGCCTGCAGCCCCGCACCACCAGCCTGCAAGCCCACGCCTTTATGACCACCGGCGACCACGCCACCGAGGTGCAGCGCCGGTACTTTGCCGCACAAAACATCGCACCCCATATTCAGCCAGTGCAACACCTTATGCTGGCTGGTGGCCCCAAAAAGTGCGCAAACTCTGACAACGCCCTGCTGCTGCGCCTAGGCTACCTGCTGGCCCGCGAAGAGTTTGACACCGTCATCATCGGCACAGGCGACGGCCTGCTGGGCCACAGCGCAGTCAACTTTATTGCCGCGCTGCCCAAGCCCCCACGCGCCTACACGCTGTCAGTCATGGGCGCGACAGCCAACGCTATTCAAACCCATTGCAACGGGCTGGTTAACGACAACTTGTATTGGGGGCAAGACATGCTGCGCAGCAAACATGCACTAGGGTTTACCCAAGGTGTGGTATTTCACTGAAATATGTAACTAAAATGGCGTGGTAATTGGTTATCAACATACCACGCATACCTATTTATGGCCTACCCCATTGACCAGTCATATCGCGACAACGTCCGCAGCTTGTTTCCGCTGTATGGGTTAGCTACCGATCATGCGGTGCTGACGCTATTGGACAATTTGCATGACTACACATTTGAAGCCATCGTAAAAGCTTACGATTTCTACACCCTTGGGGCACTTCGCCGCTTTAGTGAAGAGCTTGATCGTCATTCAGGACTTGTTGATATATTTGTTCGATATTTTGAAGAAACCTTTGAGATAGAAAGTATTGATGAGC
>JAYWFR010000081.1:0-12578 GCA_043778695.1 Polaromonas sp.
TGGAGGGTTTGACCGCTATCGGTATGCACAGCGCCGTACTGTCTTACGCCATGAAAAACGACATGATCGCAACCGTGCCGCAAAGTGAAGGCAAGTTCATTAAAACGTTCCGTGGCCTGGCCGTGATTGTTGACGATGGCTTACCCGTAGCCAGTGGCAACTACACGACCGTTTTGTTTGGCCCGGGCGCTATTGGTTACGCCGTAGCAGACCCGCGCATTGCCCCCGGCACTGAGATTGAAAACCAACCCAGTGCAGGCAATGGCGGTGGCCAGCAAACGCTACACAGCCGTATCAATGCGGCTTGTCACCCGCTGGGTTTTACGTGGAAAGAAACCACCGTAGCAGGCAACAGCCCCACGATTGCAGAGCTTCGCCTGGCAGCCAATTGGGGCCGCGTGGTGACTGAGCGCAAATCTGTACCACTGGCGTTTTTAGTTTCCAAAATCTAACTAGTGAGCCGGGCCTAGTGCCCGGTTTTTACGATGGCAACAGTACGACCAAAGACACCGGGCCGGGTAAAAGCAGTTGACGAAAAATCAACCAGTGGCAGACCGCGTAAAGAACCACCACCAAACGCGGCTGAAGTGATACGCAACGCTTGCGCTACCGGTGCATCGAAAGTTGGTGTAGCCCTTGCCCTGGGTACAAGCATGGACGTTTTAGTCCGTTGGCTAGACGAACAACCAGACCTGAAAGAAGCCTTCACGCAAGGCCGTGAGAAAGAACGCCAGACGCTGCACAACGTGCTGTACGAAAGCGCTATTGGTGGCAATGGCAAGGATTCACTGATAGCCAGCATGTTCCTGCTAAAGAGCCGGCACGGGTATCAGGAAGGCCAGCAAGAAAGCCAGGCTAACCGCGTGAGTGTGACGTTCAACATACCGGCTGCAACGCCGCTCAATCAATTTATGACGGTCGAAAATGAACCAACTCGAACTCAATCCCTTTCAACAAAAATTACTCGCATTGCCTGAAGAACTTGACGTGTTTGCAGGTGGTGGCCGGGGCGGTGGCAAATCCTACGGCCTGGCCTTACTCGCACTCAGGCACTGCGAACAATATGGCGACCGCGCCCGCGTGCTGTATCTGCGCAAAACCTATGCTGGCCTGCGAGACTTTGGTTTAGTGACCCGTGAGCTATTTGGCATGGTGTACGGCACGGGTGCAAGGTACAACGGCACAGAGCATATTTGGAAGCTACCCAATGGCGGCTATATCGAGCTTGGACAACTTGAAACGCATGGGGATTACAGCAAGTACCAAGGCCGTTCATTCACGCTGCTATTGATTGACGAGGCAGGCCAGTACGCGCAGCCTGACTTGCTGGACTTGATGCGCTCGAATCTACGTGGTGCAAAAGACATACCTATCCGCGTCGTGGTTGCAGCTAACCCCGGTGGGCCTGGCCATCACTGGATTGCAAAGCGCTACGTGTTTCAAGCCGGGCCGTGGAAACCGTTTGTAGAAAAAAACAGCAAGCGCACCTGGGCCTATGCACCATCGACGTATGACGGAAACCAGTTCATTGACCGTGACCAATATCGCGACCAGCTCGAATCAGCTTGCCCGACAGACCCGGAATTACTCAGGGCATGGCTGGTGGGTGATTGGGCAGTAAATCGCGGTGCGTATTTTGCTGCTGTACTTGACGAATCACGCAACGCGGTAGACCCTTGGACGCATATCCCTGAGACGTGGGATTACTGGATAGCACACGACTTTGGCAGTGCAGCGCCTTCAGTGACCTACATCATGGCGCAAAGCCCTGGTGACACGCATGAAGGGGTTTTCTATCCACGGGGTAGCGTGGTGCTGGTTGATGAACTTGCAGCCGTGAGGCGCGATAACCTGAATATGGGTTTGAACTGGACAGCCGCAACGACAGCCGAGGCGATTGTGGAAATGTGCAGCCGCTGGCATATCAAGGCTAAAGGCGTGGCTGATGATGCGTGCTTTGCAAAGTCAGGTTACAGCTCAGGCAGCATTGCAGAGGAATTTGCACGTAAATGCGTTTACTTTCAACCCGCAAAGAAAGCTGACCGCATCACGGGATGGCAGTTCATGCGGCGCATGTTGGCAGACGCTGGCAAGGTCGACACGCCGGGTTTGTATATCAGTCGTGGGTGTACGTACTTTTGGGACACGTTGCCTTATCTGGCGAGGGATACCAAGCGCGTAGAGGACTTGGACAGCTCAGGGCCAGACCACGGGGCTGATGCTTGCAGGTATGGGCTGATGCGGCTTAGACGGGTGGCTACTGCTAACCCGCTCAGGATGTAGCTTTAATGGCAGAGAAACCTACTGATCACCAGCCTGATTTTCGGTTGATTGTTTTTTGAGCAGTTCACTTAATTGCTTCTCCAATGATTCGGCCAAAATGCAGCCCATGCGGTAATGCTCAGTAGGTTTACCTTTCCACGCATTAGCTTCGCTCCAAGCACTGGCGATTTTTTGCTCTAGTTCGGAAACGGTGGTTTTATTGTGAATCGTCATTGATTTTGGTCTCAACAAAACACCAGCATAGATGCGCTTTGCCGTATTTGCCAATTCCTTAAAAAAATGCGCTAAACCCGGTACTGGTGGCTACATGGTGGCTACATGAGGCGTAAAAAAAGAGCGTGCTACTTATTTTATAGCACGCTCTTCAATGTTTCTGGTGGGACCTGCGGGGGTCGAACCCACGACAAACGGATTAAAAGTCCGCTGCTCTACCAACTGAGCTAAGGTCCCACGTTTGGCCACCGTTTAGCGCAGCCAAGCCTCGAATTATAGCGTTAATTTGACCGCCTTTGCAATGCTCTGATGGGCAATTTTATCGAGCAGCCAGCCTGCGGCGCAACTACCGAAGGTGGCCGTCACGCTGACAACTGAGCCATAGCCGTGACAGCTCAGGTTGTTGTCGGTTTGAGGCGTGTCGGCCTTTGTTGCAGGCTGCATCACCGCCTCGCAGCTAAAGACGCAATTCACGCTAATCTTGCCTTGACGCGCGCCGCCGTGTTCTTTGCGCAATCGGTAACGTACTTGCGCCAGCAGTGGGTCGTGCGTGGTCAGCGCTAGGTCGTCAATATCAACTTTGTGCGCGTGGCGTTTGCCGCCTGCCGCGCCTACGGTGATGAAATTGATTTTGTGCATAAGCGCCCAAGCTGCCATGGCGGTTTTGGCTTTGACGTGGTCACAAGCATCGAGCACTGAAACGTTGCTGATTACATCAAGCGCGGCGATGGCGGGCCAGTTGGCAGCGTCGACGAATTCTTCAACACAGCGCACATTGCAGGCCGGGTTGATATCAAGGATGCGCTCGCGCATCGCCTGAACCTTGGATTGCCCCAGCGTCGTGGTGAGCGCGTGGATTTGGCGGTTGATGTTGGACTCGGCAATGTGGTCCAGGTCAATCAGCGTCAAACCTCCCACGCCACTGCGCGCTAGCGCCTCTGCGGCCCACGAGCCAACGCCGCCTATGCCGACCACCACCACATGCGCGGTGCGAATTCTTGCGGCACCGTCAGCACCGTAAAGCCGCGCCAAGCCGCCAAAGCGGCGCTCAAGATCAGCAGGATCAATCACTAGACGCCTTGCTCCAAGCGCCACACTTGATATTTAACGGCAGCCACAGCCCCCGCGATGATTGCGGTTACAGCTACAAAACTAGTAGCACTCAGGGTAGACAAACCGGACAAGCCCTGCCCCACTGTGCAGCCCATGGCCGCCACGCCGCCAACGCCCATCAACACCGCGCCTGCCAAATGATTAGCCGTGTCTTCAGCACCCGCAAAGCCCTCCCAACGAAAGCTGCGGGAGGCGATGGCGTAGACCGCTGAGCCGACCACTACGCCAAACACCGACACAATGCCGAGCGTCAACACCTTGGCCTTATCGCTGAAAAACATGAACCAGTCGATGGTGTAAGCCACGGGTGAGACAAAACTCAAGGCCTCCATGCGCCCAGAATTGGTGGCCAAAAATGCTTCTTGCAACGTTTCAGGATGCTCAGCAACATAGCCTAAACGACCACTCACCCACCACATAGCAGCGATGATGGCGCCCAAACCCAAGCCTGCAAGCAGGTTGTCAAAGCGCACAAAGTCGCGGCCCAACAACGCCCAAATGATGAGGCCCAAGCCCAGCGCTAGTGCCAGGATCAACCCCGCACCGGTAGAACTGATGCCAGCGGCGCTGCCTAACCAATTTGGCAAGGCAGCGTTGCTCGCAAAGTCAACAGCAACCCTATCGACCGTGGCTACCCGCCACACGGCCGTTATGCCTTTGAGGCTGGCAAATGCCGCCACGCCCATGACAACAAACACCACCACTGATTTCAGGTTTCCACCGCCGATACGAACCAGCGTCTTACTACCGCAACCAGACGCCAGTATCATACCAAAGCCAAACAACAAACCGCCGAACGACGCAGATAGCCAGATAAACCGGTTCGACGCGTACAGCGTTTTAACCGGGTCAATCAAGCCGGCCACCGCCAGCGTGTAAAAGCCAATCATGGCGACACCTACTGCCATGCCCCACTGGCGCATGCGTGTCCAGTCGCTCATGTTGACGATGTCGCTGATAGCGCCCATGGTGCAAAAGTGGGTACGCTGCGCAATAGCGCCAAACAGCAGGGAAAGAATAAAAGCGGCCCACAGAACTTCACCTGTGAGGGCCTTGAGTAGTGAAATATCCATGCCTAATTTTAAGGCTACCAGCTCGCGCGCTATTTGAGCTTAGGCAGACGATCCTTGGCAACTGATGCGGCTTCTGACTGCGGGTAGACCTTGATCAAGTCGCCCAGTGTTTTACGCGCTGCTAGCGTGTCTTTTAACTCGATCTGACAATTGGCAATCGACAAGGCAGCCTCGGGCGCGCGCAAATGGTCAGGCGCAATTGAGACCAGCGATTTGAAATTAGCGACTGCCTCGCGGTAAGCTTTCAACGCGTATTGCGCATTGCCCAACCAAAACAGCGCTGAAGGCCGGTAGCCACTGGTGGGGTAACGGCCGAGAAAATCCAAAAACGCCGTTTGCGCAGGCGCAAACTCTCCCTTGCGCAGCAAAGCCAATGCGGCATCAAACTCGCGAGCCTCCGCTGGCGCGGCTGAAAATTCTTGTCCGTCAACCAATACTTTTGAAGGTTCAAACTTGCGCAGCCGCTCATCGACACCTTGGGTGATGTCTTTTTGCTTGCGCTGCACGTCTGCTACATCACGGGCAAGTTGCTCGTCTTGACCACGCAGCTTGGCCAGGTCAGCCCTGAGCACTTCAATTTGGTTGGACAAGTCAAGAATGCTGCGGCGCAATTGGGCGTTGTCTTCATTGGCTTTTTTTAGCTCCTCGACATTACGCAGTTGCTGTGTGTCAACTTTTTGACGCAGGTCAAGGATAGCTTTTCGCGCTTCATCGTCATCGAACAGCGCGGCTTGCGCATTCAGGGCTAACAAGCCCAACATCATGACCGTTAAAGCGGTACGACTCACTTTTAAGAAATTCATAGGGCTTTCAACGATAGTTCAGTTCTGCACGGCGATTTTTAGCCAGTGCCGCTTCATCAGACCCCGTTGCCGCTGGCTTTTCTTTACCAAAGCTGACTGCCTCTACCTGAGCATCAGTCACCCCCAAAAGCCCAAGCGCCCGGCGTACAGATTCTGCTCGCTTTTGCCCCAGCGCAAGGTTGTATTCGCGGCCACCGCGCTCGTCGGTGTGTCCTTCGATTGCCAATTTGCGAATCTTGTTAGCCGCCATGTATTTGGCGTGGCCTTCAACAGCACCTTGAAACTCCGGCTTGATGGTAAAGCTGTCGTAGTCAAAATAAATGATTTTGGCCACGCCAGCAGGGCCCACAGAGTTCAGGTTAGTGGCTGTAATTTCGACGGGTGCAACAGACTTGTTGGTCACATCGTTGGTGCCAGCTTGAGGCACGATGGCAGCGCCAGTGCGGTTTTCTACCGGTGCTTCGTCAAGTTTGACGTTAGAGCCGCAGGCCGTCAATAAAAGCGCCAGTGTCGCTACCACCAAGCCAAAAGAAAAAATACGTTTCATGATTTTCACCCTGTAAAAAATTAGATTTGAATAAAACTGGCGGGAATGACAAACGTAAATAGTTGACGCCAGAAGCTAACGTGAATAAGGGCCCCAGTCAGGCTCCCGAATGTCTCCGCTGGCCCCGGCAAGCCTGGCCTTGATCTTTCCGTCTAATGTTGTTGTCATTAACGCTTCACGCCCTTGCTGCTGCGTGGCGTAGACGATCAACCGGCTGTTGGGCGCAAAGCTGGGGCTTTCGTCCGCGTTGGTGTCGGTCAATTGCGTCACGGCACCGCTGGCCAAGTTCATCACCTGTAATTTGAATGCGCCGCTGATGCGTGACACGTAGGCCAACTGCTTGCCGTCCGGGCTGATCGCGGGCGATATGTTGTAGTTTCCGGCAAACGTCACCCGCTCTGCACCGCCACCGGACGCGGTCATGCGGTAGATCTGCGGTGCGCCGCCGCGATCACTGACGAAGTAGATGGTTTTTCCATCAGGAGAAAAAGCCGGTTCAGTGTCAATACTTTGCGACTGGGTTAAACGCTTCGGTTCTCCGCCCATGGCGTCCAGCACATACAGCTGTGACCCCCCGTCGCGGCTCAAGGTAGCCACAATCTGACGCCCGTCGGGCGACCACGTGGGCGCACTGTTTGACCCGCGAAAATTAGCCAGCAAGCGGCGCTTGCCGCTGGCCACGTCGTGGGCGTAAATGACAGGTTTGCGCGACTCAAAGGACACGTAGGCGAGCTGCGATCCGTTCGGAGACCAGGAAGGCGAAATAATCGGCTCTGGGCTGGCCAAGGCTGATTGTGCGTTTTCACCGTCAGCGTCGGCAACCCATAGCGTGTAGCGCTGGGAAGTTTTGGTCACATAGGCGATTCGGGTTGAAAAAATGCCTTTTTCACCGGTTAATTTTTCATACACAAAATCAGAAATACGGTGCGCCGAGAGTCGCAGATCAGCCGAAGTCACCGCGAAGCTTTGCCCGCCTAGGTCTTGCCCACGCACCACATCCCACAGCCGCAGTCGAACATCAAAGCGGCCATCTGCCAGCGGCGCAACGCTGCCCGTCACCAAGGAATCTGCGCCCTTTTGCTTCCACATCGCCATATCAGGCCGCGCGCTTTCATCGACCACAGCGCCTGCTGTGTCGACCGCGCGAAACACGCCGCTGCGCTCTAAATCGCCTTTTACAATGCTGCCAATTTTTTGGGGTGCTTGGGCTTCGCCTTTAAAAGTAGCAACGGCGATCGGCATTTGGGTTAAGCCAACCCCCGACACCTCAACACGAAATTGAGCCCAGCCAGGCACTGCCGCCATAAGCGCAAGCGAGCTAAGCGATGCTGCCATCGCTCTGCGCCGAAATAAAAGTGTCATGCTTTGAAAATGAAAGTTAGGTGAAATACGTTGAGCATTCTGGCCCTCTTACTGTAATTGATGGACATTTCCAAGTTGATCAGAACCGAGCTGGGCCAAGCCTTTTTCGGCTCGTATCAAATGCGTCTGCATGCGTTGGCGCACCTTCTTTTCATTTAACGACTCTTTATCGCGCTTTTGCTCACGATGCCACAAATGGAACACTTCAGTCGCCCAAAATCCATTTTTTCGTTGGACTCCGAAATTGCTTAAGCGCAGCACCAGGTCAGCGTCTTCATGACCCCATCCCTCGAAAGTTTCGTCAAACCCGTTGACTGCAACGAAGTCTTTACGCCAAACCGCCATGTTGCAACTTCTGATGCCCTGCCATGCAAACCCTGTTTTTACCCTGAATAGCGAGCCCGGCCAGCCCAACAGGTGCAACAGTTTGTTGCTATCACCTTGCAAGCGCGCCTTCAACCAAAACCAGGCGGACTGGCTGCATAAATCAATTTCCTGGCTGAGTGCTTTGCGGGTTAAAAGTTCGCTTAACAGCACCCGACTTCCATTGACAAAGCATTTTTCTTGCGCAAGGCGAGTTTGTGCTGCAACGAACGATGCGCCGGGTACGCAATCACCATCCAAAAAAACCAGGTAATCACCCAGTGCGTGGTACGCACCAAGATTGCGCGCTTTTGCAGCTGTAAAGCCAGTGTCGGGATGCCAAATGTGCCAGACGGGGCACTCAAATAGCGGACATTTTTGATACAGCATGTCAACCTGGGCGCGGTCCGAGCCATCATCGGCAATCAACACCTCGTGGCCTGCACCGCATTGAGCAGCCAAAGACCTGAGCACCAGCAACAGCGCATCAGTGCGGTTGTAGGTCAACACGATAAAACTGATCATCATCAGACTAGCGCGGCGGCCGCACTGGACGCGACATTAACCAGAGTTTGAGGTAGCGGTAGTAGGTGCCTTCTGCGTTGGATATAGCCAGCACCAGTCCCATGCGCCCATCGAGGAACCCAAATCGAAGCACATAGGTGCGAAAAAAAGCCCAAACCCCGTGAGCTAAAGCTTTACCCAAAGATGCTGTTTTACCCTGAGTAAACGCGGCCTCGGCGCCAGCGGTGGAGTAGCGATTGGCTTTGTCCAGCACGGCCTCAAAGCTGGTGAAACTCTCATGCAGCAAATGTGCATTCAAACTGCCAATCGGTCGCAGCGTTACCAGCTTTTCATGCACCACATCACTTGAAAATTGAGCCGCGCCCCGCTTAAAAAGGCGCGCACAACAGTCAGGATACCAACCAGAATGGCGCATGTACTGCCCACAATACCTTGACAGCCTTGGAAAGCTGTAGACATCAAACTCTGCGCTGGCCATTGCAGCAACGATCTCTGCTTGCAGTTGCGGTGTCACTGCCTCGTCAGCGTCAATGGAGAGCGCCCACTGCCCGGTGGCCAGCGCCAACGCGCGATTTTTTTGAACGCCAAAACCTTGCCAATTAGCGTCCACGCTAACCTTCGCACCCAGGTTTTTAGCTTTCTCAACCGTTGCATCGGTACTGCCTGAGTCCAACACCACAATTTCATCCGCAAACTTGACCGACTGCAAACATTGCTCAATGTTGTGCGCTTCGTTTTTAGTAATAACAATCACCGATAGTTGCACCAAACTTCACTTTCTGTTGATCAAGCCACACGCCCAGCCAGCATTTTCCACCAATCGAATCAATGATAATAAAACCCGATGACCGCTAGCAGCCAAAATAACAAAAAACTACTCAGCCTTAGGTTGCTGCTGGTTTATTTTGTGGTTGCATCGGTTGGGCTTTCAATGGCTTGGGTCAGCATCGCTAAATTTACGCTGTTTTTGACGGGCCTATCGGTGCTGCTTTGGCACCTCGCAAGTGCCAATCGTCGGTCGACAACCGCACACTGGAAGTTGCCTGAAAATACCGCACGCGCTATCGGGATCGCTTTGGCGGCTTTCAGTTTAAGCTTGTTTTGGACCACCGCTGAAGCCGCTGAATCGCTGGGCTCCATCAATAAATACGGCAAGTTGCTCACCATAGTGTTGTTACCCATGCTGTTACGCAGCCGACAGGAAGTGATTCAGGCCATCGTCGTGTTTGCGCTGTTGCAAGCTTTTTTGGCCGTCAGTTCGTGGCTTTTATTTTTTGGATGGCCTGTCCCATGGGCTACATCCCGCAGGTCTGCCGCCGAATTTTCAGTTTTTTCAACCTACCTTGATCAAAGCATGATGAGTGCCGTGACCGCGGCCGTTTGCTGGCATTTACGAACCCTGGCACCTACCCGTTTCGGCAAATACGCAGCCATCGTGATTGCCGCTGTCTGCATGTCCAGCGTTCTTTTCGCATTGATAGGCCGCAGTGGACATCTTGTCGCAATTGTTTTACTGTCACTCGCCATCATGTGGGAGTTACCGCGCCGGTACCGCTGGTTGCTGCTCGTGTTGCCTGCCTTGTTGTTGGTGGCAGCCTACAGTCTGTCCCCAAAAGTGCAGCTGCGCGTGACGCAAGTCAGCAATGAAGTCAAGGCATTTTCTTTTGCAAAAGGTGAGAACGTTGTAACTGGCACCTCATCAGGCATACGACTTCATTTCTGGCATAGAGCGGCTCAGTCCATGTCTGAAAACCCGTGGCTAGGCTCGGGCGTTGGCAGTTGGAGCAACGAATACAACCGGCTGGAAAAACAGTACAACCCTGGTGGGACGATGCTTGGCGAAAGAAGTAATCCGCATCAGGAATACCTGATGTGGGGCGTTCAATTGGGCGGCGTAGGGGTGTTACTTTTTTTAGGGCTGTTGATTGCAGTGGCACGCGACAGCTGGCACGCAGACAAACTCGCCAAGCGGGCCGCGCTGTCGGTGCTGGCGGCCTTAGCGGTGTCGTGTCTTTTTAACTCATCAATCTACGATGCGCTGATTGGTGATTTTTTCTGTGTAGCCTTGGGTCTCATGTTGGCTTTGTGCTTGCACAAACCACTACAGCCGGCAAGCAAAGAGAAGTCCGCCTTGACGAGAATCGCGTGATGCCCGGAAATCCTGTGGAGCAACAACCCAAACAAGAACCAGAGAAACAAGCCAAGCGGTCGGTTTGGCAACGTTTTTTGCGGGTGTGGCCGTACTTTAGCCACTCGCGCGGAGCCTGGGCAGTGGCCATCACGGCGACCGTTGTCGCTTCGGCCACCGAGCCCTTCATACCAGCGTTGATGAAGCCGCTGCTAGACCGTGGGTTTCAAGCAGGGTCATTGAGTTTGTGGCTCGTACCGGCCAGTTTGATGCTGCTGTTTACCATTCGCGGGTTGGCGGGTTTTATTGCTCAGTATGCCGTGGCACAAGTCACCAACGTTGGACTTCAATTGCTGCGCAAAGCGATGTTTGACAAGCTGCTGACGGCCAAACTGTCGCTCTTCACCGACCAAACTGCCAGCGCTATATCGAACACCGTGGTGTACGAGGTTTACAACGGTTCCACCATTTTAAATAACGCGCTGCTAAAGCTGGCGCGTGATGTGCTGACACTGCTGGCCTTGGTGGCCTATCTGATATTTTTAAACTGGAAGCTGATGCTGGTCGTCTCGCTGTTATTTCCCGCCGTCGCGGTGGTCATTCAACTGCTGACGCGAAGGCTGTACCGCCTGACCAAAAAAAGCCAAACAGCAACTGACGACCTGGCCTATGTTGTCGAAGAAAACGTGCTGGCGTGTCGCGATATTCGGTTAAGCGGCGCGCAGGCTGATCAAGCCTCACGCTTTGACACACTCAGCCATACGCTGCGAAGGTTGTCGATGAAGTCGACCGTGGCTTACGCGAGCATGAGCGCCATCAACCAGGTGCTGGCCGCCATCGCTTTGTCGGCGGTGATCTCGATTGCGCTGCTGCAAGGGTCTGAAAACACCACGACGGTCGGCGGCTTTGTGGCCTTTATCACCGCCATGCTGCTGCTGATAGCACCCATCAAGGGCTTGTCTGACGGTGCCACCCCGATGACACGCGGACTGGCGGCGTTAGAACGCGGCCTGGACTTGTTGGCCCTGACCAGTGACGAGACTGGCGGCACATTTGTCAAAAGCAGGGCATCTGGAGCGCTTGAATTTTCAGAAGTCAGTGTCGTCTACAGGCAAGACGCCACCCCGGCCATCGACCGGCTGAATTTGTCCATCAGCGCCGGACAAACCATCGCGCTGGTAGGCGCATCTGGTTCGGGCAAGACCACGCTGGCCAGTCTCATGCCGCGCTTTGTTGACATCACATCAGGCCATGTTTATCTCGATGGTCAAGACATCAGGCAGTGGGACTTAGCCTGCCTGCGGGCGCAGTTTGCCGTCGTCAGCCAACATGTCGTCATGCTCAATGCATCTATCGCATTGAACGTCGCGCTGGGGCAGTCTTACGATACAGACAAAATAACCAAGTGCTTGGTTGCAGCCAATTTGGGGGAACTTCTTACCAGTTTGCCGCTGGGCATCAACACCGTTTTGGGGCATAACGCCATGCAGCTGTCTGGCGGTCAACGCCAGCGTTTGGCGATTGCCAGGGCGCTGTACAAAGATGCGCCGATTTTGATTTTGGACGAGGCAACATCGGCGCTGGACACGCAATCAGAGCTGGCGGTGCAAGAGGCGATCAAACGGTTGACGCAGAGTAGGACGTCGCTGATCATCGCCCACCGCTTGTCAACCGTGCAGCACGCCGACCGCATCATCATGATGAACGCTGGCAAGATCATTGAGACGGGCACCCATGCCGAATTGCTGGCGCAAGACGGTGCCTATGCGCATCTGTACCGGCTTGGACTCAACGCTGATTAGCTTTTGCTAGAGCAACCTGTCGATAAACCTCGTAATACTTGGCTTTGGCAACATCCCAGCTGTACGTCTGGGCAAACGCAAACCCATTCTTGGCCAAAGTCTGGCGTAAATCTGCATCCAGCCAGATCTGACTGAGCGCTTGGGCCATGCCCTCGATATCGTCAGGCTCAAGAATCAATATCGCGTCGACATGGCTAACCAACAAGTTGCCCATGTTGTTGTAGGGCTCGTTGGTGGTGACCACTGGCACATGCTTGGCCATGGCCTCAAGCAGCACCATGGGAAACACGTCTTGCGTCGTCGGGTGAGCCAGGCAGTCCATCGCGGCATAGGCGGTTGGCATGTCGCTGACCACACCCATGAACC
>JAYWFR010000082.1:0-12571 GCA_043778695.1 Polaromonas sp.
CCGTGATGGCTGCCATTGTGGGCGCTGCGGGGCTGGCGGCCTGTATGGCGGCGGCCAAAGCCGGCAAGCGCTTGTTGCTGGCCAACAAAGAGGCATTGGTCGTCGGCGGCGATGTCTTCATGCAAGCGGTGCGCGCCAGTGGTGCCAAGCTGTTGCCGATTGACAGCGAGCATTCCGCTATTTTTCAATCGCTCCCTGAAGACCCGACAAGTTGGGCTGAGCAGGTTGAAAAAATCATTTTGACGGCATCCGGTGGGCCGTTTCGCACGCGCGACGTGGCAAGTTTGCGGGATGTCACCCCCGACGAGGCGTGTGCCCACCCCAATTGGGTGATGGGGCGCAAAATTTCGGTGGATTCCGCCACCATGATGAACAAGGCGCTGGAGGTGATCGAGGCACGCTTTTTGTTTGCCATGGCGCCAGCAAAGATTGAAGTGGTAATTCACCCGCAAAGCGTGATCCATTCTATGGTGCAGTTTTTTGATACATCGGTGGTGGCACAGCTTGGCACGCCCGACATGCGCGTGCCCATCGCTTATGGCCTAGGTTGGCCAGATAGAATCGCCTCGAACGCTAAGGCGCTTGATTTTACTGCGCTAGCTGCTATGACTTTTGAAGTTCCCGACCACAACCGCTTTCCAGGCCTGGCATTGGCTTGGGATGTACTGGCAGCACCTAGTGGGACACCAGCGGTGCTTAACGCTGCCAATGAAGTGGCGGTGGCCGCGTTTCTTGGGCGTCGCATACGGTTCGACCAAATACATGCGCTGAACAGCGCCACGCTGGCAGGCATTCGGGCCGTGCGGGTTGTTGGCATTGATGATCTACTGGCGCTGGACACACAAGCCAGAGCTTTCGCAGAAAAATTAGTTAAAACCATGGAGCGTTGAGATGTTGACTTTGCTCGCTTTCATTCTTGCGTTGGGTGTGCTGATTGCTATTCACGAGTACGGGCATTACCGTATGGCGGTGGCCTGCGGCATCAAGGTGCTCAAGTTTTCAATCGGCTTTGGCAAGCCCTTGTACAGCTGGCGCATCAAGGGCAAGCCGACGGAGTTTTCCATTGGCATGCTGCCGTTGGGTGGCTACGTGAAGATGCTTGACGAGCGCGAAGCCCCAGTCGATGCGTCGGAGCGCCACCTGGCGTTTAACACCCAGCCTTTGAAGTCACGCGTTGCTGTGGTGGCAGCCGGGCCTGCTGCCAACCTCCTGCTGGCGATTGTTCTTTACAGTGCATTGAATTGGACCGGCCTTCAAGAGCCAAAAGCCGTTTTAGCCAGTCCGGTTGCAGGCTCAGTGGCCGCAAAAGCCGGCCTGCGCGGCCAAGAACTGGTCCGCGCTTACGGCTTTGACGGTGAGCAGTTGCAAAGCGTGCATTCATTTGAAGACCTGCGCTGGCAACTGATGCAAGCGGCGCTCAGTGGCCGAAATCTACGGTTGACGGTCAGCAAAAACGAGCCCAGCGGCACGGGCTCAGACCCAGCAACTAAAACACGCGAAGTCTTGTTGGTGTTCCAAAATTTCGACGCGGCTGAGGTTGATGCGCAGTTTTTTCGGCGCATCGGCATTGTTGGCCCGTGGACACTGCCGGTCATTGGCACGGTGGTGCCTGATGGGCCAGCTGCAAAAGCTGGTCTGCAAGCCGGTGACGTTGTGCTGCGCGCCGGGCAGACGGACATTGTGGATGGTCAGCAGCTCCGGCAGGTGATACGGGCTTCAAACGCAGCAGCGGCTTTGCCTCAGACCTGGAGCGTCAACAGAAATCAAAAAACCTTGGAGTTACAGGTCACGCCACGGGTGGTGGCCGAAGGCAAGGTGACTGTGGCCAAAATTGATGCCTCGGTGGGCGCTGCTCCTGAGTTTGTGACGGTGCGTTACGGTTTGTTTGACGGTGCCTGGCGCGGCGTGGTACGCACCTATGAATCATCGGTGCTCACGCTTAAAATGCTAGGCAAGATGTTAGTCGGTGAGGCGTCATTGAAAAACCTCAGTGGACCGCTAACCATTGCAGACTATGCAGGCAAATCCGCGAGCATTGGCTTGACAGCGTATTTGCTATTTTTAGCCGCCATCAGTGTGAGCTTAGGGGTCCTTAACTTGCTGCCGCTACCGGTTTTGGATGGTGGTCACCTGATGTATTATCTTTGGGAGGCCGCAACGGGAAGAACCGTTTCAGAAGCATGGATGCAAGGCCTACAGCGCGGTGGTGTTGCTGTCCTGCTTGGCATGATGTCTATCGCCATGTTTAACGATGTCTCCCGGCTTTTTGGATAACTTCAAATTCGTCCGGGTCAGAAACTCACAAGTCCATGCAAACAAAACTAAAGCTCTTTAAAACCCGAACTCTGTGTGCGATTGCAGCTGGGCTGTTGGTTGCCCAATTGTCGTGGGCTGTTGACCCTTTTACGGTGCGTGACATTCGCGTTGAGGGTCTTCAGCGGGTGGAACCGGGAACCATTTTTGCATCGCTTCCCTTCAGGGTCGGCGAGGCTTACAACGACGACAAAGGAACGGCCGCCATTCGTGCGCTGTTTGCGCTGGGGCTGTTCAAGGACGTGCGTCTGGAGGTCAACGGCGACGTGTTGGTGGTCATTGTTGAAGAGCGCCCCACAGTGGCTGATGTCAACTTTATCGGTGCCAAAGAATTTGACAAAGATGTCTTGAAAAAAGCACTGCGCGACATTGGCCTGTCAGAAGGCCAAGCCTTTGACAAAGCCCTCGCCGACAAAGCCGAGCAAGAGCTCAAGCGCCAGTACATCAACCGCAGCATGTACAGCACTGACATCGTCATCACGGTAACGCCGATTGAGCGCAACCGTGTCAATTTATCGTTCAACGTAGTGGAAGGCGATTCTGCCAAGATCAAGGAAATCCGCATCGTTGGGAACAAGGCGTTCAGTGAGTCCACCCTCAGGGGCCTGTTTGACCTGGACACCGGCGGCTGGATGAGCTGGTACACCAAAGCGAACCGTTATTCCAGAGCCAAGCTAAGCGCTGACACCGAGACCATGCGGTCTTACTATTTGGCTCGTGGTTATCTTGAGTTCAAGGTTGACTCGACGCAAGTCGCCATATCCCCCGACAAACAAGATATCGCCATCACGCTTAACGTCACCGAGGGCGAGCGCTTCTTGGTTTCAGGCGTCAAGCTTGAAGGTAACTTTCTAAACAAGGAAGAAGAATTCAAGTCCTTGGTGACAATCAAACCCGGCGAGGCATACAACGCCGACACCATCGCAGCAACTACCAAGGCTTTTGCCGATTACTTTGGCTCTTTTGGCTTTGCCTTTGCACGTGTTGATGTTGTTCCGCAAATTGACCGGGCCAACAACCGGGTAGCGTTTGTTTTACAGGGCGATCCGTCCCGTCGAGCCTACGTTCGCCGAATCAACGTTACTGGCAATAGCCGGACACGCGATGAGGTGGTGCGCCGCGAGTTCAGGCAATTCGAGTCGTCGTGGTACGACGGTGACAAAATCAAGTTGTCCCGCAACCGGGTAGATCGGCTGGGCTTTTTTACCGAGGTCAACGTTGACACGCAAGAGGTTCCCGGCACTGCTGACCAGGTCGACTTGTCCGTCAATGTGGTGGAAAAGCCAACGGGTAATTTGCAGCTTGGCGCTGGCTTTTCCAGCAGCGATAAATTGGCCCTGAGTTTTGGCATCAAGCAAGAAAACGTTTTTGGCTCAGGCAACTACTTGGGCGTGGACGTCAACACCAGCAAAATCAACCGGCAAATCGTATTGACGACGGTTAACCCGTACTTCACACCTGACGGTATTTCAAGATCTTTTGACGTGTACCACCGCGCAAGTCGTCCGCTGGACGGCCAGGGCGGCGACTATGGACTGGCAACCAGCGGCACCAGTATTCGGTTTGGCGTGCCATTTACCGAGCTTGATACGGTCTTTTTCGGTGCGGGTTACGAGCGACTGACAATCAAACCTGGCATCAATCCGTTGCCCTTGACTTATCAAAACTACGCCAATTTGTTTGGTTACACCAGCAGTTCCGTCCCGCTGACTGTGGGATGGACGCGCGACAACCGCGACAGCGCATTGGTTCCTACCCAAGGCAGGTACCAGCGCGTCTACGGCGAGTGGGGTGTTGCTGGAGATGCGCGATTCGTTCGCAGCAGTTACCAAATTCAACAGTACGCGCCTTTGAACCGGCAGTTCACCATTGCATTGAACGGCGAACTTGGTTGGGGTAAGGGGCTGAGTAACCGACCTTTCCCGGTGTTTAAAAACTCATCGTCGGGTGGCTTGGGGTCTGTGCGCGGATTCCAGCAAGGCTCACTCGGCCCGCGCGACGCCGCTAACTTGGCACTTGGTGGCCCGAAAAAACTCACTTTAAATGCTGAGTTGATTGCGCCTTTTCCAGGCATTGGCAACGACCGAACATTGCGGGTGTTCGGATTTGTCGATGCGGGCAATGTGTTTGGCGAAAACGATGCCTATCGCCTCAACGAACTTCGCTCCTCGTTTGGTGTTGGTTTGAGCTGGATATCGCCTGTCGGCCCCTTGCGCTTTGCGATTGCCAACCCTATCCGCAAAAAAGTAGGCGATAGAATAGAACGCTTCCAATTTCAGATCGGTACGTCCTTCTAATGATGAATATTTCACGCAAACTTTTCCTGACAGGCTTGCTTTGCCTGGCCGGAGCGTCCGCCGGTGCACAGGAGTTCAAGGTCGGAATCGTCAATCTTGACCGAATTTTCCGTGAAGCCAACTCCGCGAAAGCAGCACAAAGCAAACTGGAGCTTGAGTTCGGCAAGCGCGAGAAAGAGCTCAACGACGTCGCGACTCAACTGAAAACTGCATCGGACAAGTTTGAACGTGAAGCGCCCACCTTGTCTGAAACCCAGCGCAACACCAGGCAAAAGCAACTCGTCGACCAAGACCGCGACTTTCAGCGCAAACGCCGTGAATTTCAAGAAGATCTGAATGCGCGGAAAAACGAAGAATTGCAGACTGTCATTGAGCGTGCCAACAAGGTTGTCAAGGCACTCGCAGAGACTGAAAAATACGACCTGATTGTTCAAGAGGCGGTTTACGTCAATCCCAAGCATGACATCACTGACAAAGTGCTCAAATCTTTGAATGCTGCGAACGGCAAGTAGTCAGCACGCAGCATCTGCGCTTTGCGAGTCGAGCCGGCTTGAACGTGCGGTATGACAATTCTTCTTGCTGCGCTTTTTGAAGCATTGACACAGGATTTTCCAGAAGCCAGACTCCTGGGCAACGCCCAACTTCCAATCGACAGTTTGGCCCCTTTGGAGTCAGCGTCAAGCCGATCGCTTGCGTTTCTCAGTCATCCCAAATATATCCAAAAACTCTCGCTGTCCAACGCTGCATGCGTTGTTGTGGGGCTTGCTGTAGAGCCTGCTGCTGTGCAGCGCGGCACCTGCATCGTCGTGAGTGACCCCTATTTTTACTTTGCCCGCTTGACGCAGATTTGGAAGCGCCACCACGACACGGCCAGAGCAACAGGTATCCACCCCAGCGCTTACGTTGATCCGTCAGCCAGCCTGGGAGAAGGCGTATTCGTCGGTGCGTTCGCCTGTATTGGTGCAGGAGCCATGATCGCGAAAAATGCGCATATTGGCGAGCATGGCGTGATCGGTCAAAACGCGGCGGTAGGCGCAGGCAGCCGACTGTCAGCTCGCGTGACACTGGGCGACGGATGCTTGATTGGCGAACGCTGCATTGTTCATTCCGGCGTGGTGATTGGTGCCGATGGTTTTGGCTTTGCCCCGCATGATGGGCGCTGGGAAAAAATCGAGCAATTAGCTCATGTGCGGATTGGCGACGATGTTGAGATTGGGGCTAACACCTGTATTGATCGGGGAGCGCTGCAAGACACAGTCATAGAGGACGGTGTCAAGCTTGATAACTTGATTCAGATCGGCCACAACGTGCGGATTGGCGCGCATTCGGCGCTGGCAGGTTGCGTTGGCGTGGCCGGCAGTGCCAGCGTAGGTGCGCACTGCACGATAGGTGGCGGCGCGATTGTGTTGGGTCACTTGACGCTGGCTGACCATGTGCATATTTCAGCGGCTTCGGTGGTGACGCGGTCGATCTTGAAGGCTGGAAATTACACTGGCCTGTTCCCCATCGACGACAATGCGGTGTGGGAGAAAAACGCTGCCACCCTCAAGCAATTACACACGCTGCGTGACAGGTTAAGACTGCTCGAAAAGCTGGTTGAGAAAGCCACCACAACCAAAGATATTTAAAGAAAAAATCATGATGGACATCCACCAAATTTTGAAGCAACTGCCGCATCGTTACCCGATTTTGCTGGTTGACCGCGTGCTCGAGATTGAAAAAGGCAAGCGCATCAAAGCGCTTAAAAACGTCACCATCAACGAGCCGTTTTTTATGGGGCATTTCCCGCACCGCCCGGTTATGCCGGGTGTGTTGATGCTGGAAGCCATGGCGCAAGCTGCTGCGCTGCTGGCTTTTGACATGCTGGGCCAGGCGCCTGACGACAAAACCGTGTACTACTTTGCCGGCATTGATGCGGCGCGCTTCAAGCGGCCGGTCGAGCCTGGCGACCAGCTGATCATGGACGTTACGCTAGAGCGCATGAAAGCTGGCATTTTCAAGTTCAAAGGTACCACCCGGGTCGGCGAGGCAATCGCTTGTGAGGCCGAGCTAATGTGTACCATGCGAACGATTGCCTAAATAGCAATGAGCATTCATTCGACCGCGATCGTTGACCTCAAGGCCGAGATCGACAGCACCGCCAGCATTGGCCCTTACGCCGTTATTGGCCCGCACGTTAAGGTAGGTGCGGGCACCACGGTTGGTCCGCACTGCGTCATTGAAGGCCACACCACCATCGGCGCAGACAACAACATTTTTCAGTTCAACTCGCTCGGTGCCATTCCGCAAGACAAAAAGTACGCAGGCGAGCCGTGCGAGCTGATCATTGGCGAGCGCAACACCATCCGTGAGTTTTGTACCTTCAACATTGGCTCTCCCGGTGACGTGGGCGTGACGCGTGTGGGCAACGACAATTGGATCATGGCGTACGTGCATTTGGCGCACGACTGCCAGGTGGGCAACCACACTATTTTTGCCAACAACTCGCAACTGGCGGGGCATGTGCAAGTGGGCGACTGGGTGATTCTGGGTGGCTTTACCGTGGTGCACCAGTTTGTGCGGCTAGGTGCCCACAGCATGACGGCCATGTGCTCGCTTTTATTTGCTGACCTGCCGCCGTTTGTCATGGCGCAAGGCCAGCCCGCTGAGGCCCGCAGCATGAATTTTGAAGGTCTGCGCAGACGCGGTTTTTCGCCCGAGCGAATTGCGGCGGTCAAAGCCATGCACAAGGCTTTGTACCGTGAGGATTTGACGTTAGATGCAGCACAATTACAGATTGCTAGCTTGCCTGAAAAGTACCCTGAGTCAGCACCAGATGTGCACATGATGCTCTCGTTTTTAGAGCATACCGCGCCGCAGCGCGGTATCGTTCGGTAAGTTTTCGATGCACAAGGCGCCAACAGTGGCGATGGTGGCAGGCGAGGCTTCTGGCGATTTATTGGCGGGGCTTTTACTTGGCGGCTTAAAGCAACGCTGGCCTGATCTGCAATCGTTCGGAATCGGCGGGCCTCAAATGGCGGCTCTTGGTTTTGATGCCTGGTGGCCCAGCGACAAACTGGCTGTTCGCGGTTATGTCGAGGTACTTCGACATTACCGAGAAATCGTCGGCATCCGCCAGCAGCTCAAGACCCGGTTATTGGCTAGTCCGCCTGACATTTTCATAGGTGTCGACGCACCCGACTTCAATTTAGACCTGGAAGCTGCGCTACGGGCCAAGGGCATTAAAACCGTGCAATTTGTCAGCCCACAGGTCTGGGCCTGGCGCGCCAGCAGGGTTGAACAAATCCGCCGCAGCGTAGACCATGTGCTGTGCATTTTCCCGTTTGAAGTGCCGCTGCTGGCCCAGCACGGCATCGCTGCCACCTACGTTGGGCATCCGTTGGCCAACGTCATTCCCATGCAGCCTGATCGAGCCGCAGCTCGCAAGCAGTTGGGCCTAAAAGATGCTGACACCGTTGTCGCCATCTTGCCGGGCAGCCGACAATCTGAAATTCAGTACCTCGCCAGTCGCTTTTTTCAGGCTGCAGCGCTTATAAATAGAGCGCGAGCAGCTATTAAATTTGTAGTGCCCGCCATTCCAGCGCTAAAGTTGGAGATTGAACGAATCGCAAAACAAGCGGGCTTGCAAAACCTTCAAATACTCAATGGCCAGTCTCACACCGCGCTGGCCGCCTGCGACGTGACGCTGATCGCCAGCGGCACCGCTACGCTTGAGGCGGCGCTTTTCAAACGCCCGATGGTGATTGCTTACAACATGAACTGGCTGTCATGGCGCATCATGCAGCGCAAACAGCTACAGCCTTGGGTGGGTCTGCCCAATATTTTGTGCGAAGAATTTGTGGTGCCTGAGCTGCTGCAAGAGGCCGCCACGCCGCAAGCTTTAGCCGACGCCGTTTTGCAATGGGTTGATACCAAGGCCCGTGCGCCTGCCAAAATTGCGGCTCTTGAACAACGCTTCATCCGCCTGCACACTGAGCTGCAACGCGATACAACTGCACTAGCTACTGATGCGATCGAAAACATTCTTGAAGGCTGAGCAAGCCCCCCTGCACTGGGACGTGCCGGGCTTGACCGCCGGCGTGGACGAAGCTGGACGCGGGCCGCTGATGGGGCCTGTGGTGGCAGCTGCGGTGATTCTTAACGACTTGAATCCCATCAAAGGCTTGGCCGACTCGAAAAAACTCACTGCTTTGCAGCGGAGCAGGCTGTACGACGAAATCCTGGCCAAGGCGCTGTGCTGCTCAGTTGCCATGGCCACGGTGCAAGAAATTGACGAGCTAAAAATTTTGCAAGCCACCATGCTGGCCATGAAGCGGGCGGTTGAGGGTTTGCGCCTCAAGCCCCACAAAGCGCTGGTCGACGGCAACCGGTTGCCTGCGCTGCAAATGTTGGCAGAGGCGATTGTCAGAGGCGACGCCAAAGTCCCGGCGATTTCAGCCGCATCAATTCTGGCCAAAGTTACCCGTGACCGCTGGTGCGCGGAATACGACTTGCAGTACCCGCAGTACGGCTTTGCTGGGCACAAAGGCTATGGTACGGCAGCACATTTGCTGGCGCTGCGCGAGCATGGCGCTTGCCCCCAGCACCGCAGAACCTTTGCGCCTGTGGCTTTGGTGTTGTCATGACGTCAGCGCTAGAGCAGATCACGTCAGCCAACAACCCGCTGATCAAAGACCTGCGCAAACTAGCCACCAGTAACACGGCTTACCGCAAACAGGGCCGGGTTTGGCTGGAGGGTGATCATTTGTGCCGCGCCGCGCTGCTGAGGGGTTTTAAACCTGTTTTTGGCCTGTTTTCAGAGTCTTTTTGGCCTGACGCCCAAGTAAAATGGGCGCATGCAGCTATAAAAAACATAGTGATCCCTGATACGCTTTTTGCCGATATCAGCGGCCTTGAGTCAACCGCGAGCATGGGGTTTGTGATGGACTTGCCAGCTCAACCTGCCCTAAAAGTATCGAGCGCCAGCCTGATTTTGGACCGCGTGCAAGACGCTGGCAACGTCGGCTCAATGCTGCGCAGCGCTGCTGCGTTTGGCTTTGGTCAGGTGATTGCGCTTAAAGGCACGGCGGCGCTGTGGTCGCCCAAGGTGCTGCGTGCTGGTATGGGGGCGCACTTTGGCCTGCAGTTGCTTGAAGGCGTTGAGGTCGAGGCCCTCGGCGCTCTGGCGGTGCCCATGCTGGTTACCAGCTCGCACGAAGGTGGCGTTTTAGGTCAAACCAAGCTGCCCGCGCCTTGCGCCTGGGTGCTGGGGCATGAAGGGCAGGGGATCAGTGAGCATTTAATGGCCAAAGCTGCTGTGAAAGTCCGTATCGCTCAGCCTGGCGGTGAAGAGTCGCTGAATGTGGCAGCTGCAGCGGCCATTTGCTTGCATTTCTCGTCGATGCAGCGCTGAGCAGCGCTGAGCAGCGCTGGAGCAGCAGCTATACTCAGTGGCTTTTCTAAACACAGCTCATCCCAAGCGCCAAGAAGCAAAATTCCTCTAAAAGCAGCTCATCCGCTCAGCGCGGGTAGACAGGTAATACAGCGCTCGGGTCAGCCGCAATTAATCGGAGTGCCCCGTGCTTTTGTCTCTACAGGGATCGTCCCTCACCAACCCTAAAGCCATTTTGGCGCTGGCAGACGGCACAGTCTTTGTTGGCAACTCTATAGGCGCTGCCGGTCACGCAGTTGGTGAGGTGGTTTTTAACACCGCCATGTCAGGCTACCAAGAAATCTTGACCGACCCCAGCTACTGCCAGCAGCTGGTCACGCTGACTTACCCACACATTGGTAATTACGGCGTCAACGGCGAAGATGTCGAATCTGAAAAAGTTTATGCCGCAGGCTTGATCATCAAAGACTTGCCGCTGCTGGCGTCCAACTTTCGCATGTCGATGACGCTGTCTGAGTATTTGGTCAAAGAAGGCACAGTCGCGATTGCCAACATTGACACGCGCCAGTTAACCCGTCACTTGCGCAGCGAAGGTGCGCAAAACGGCTGCATCATGGCCCTTGCCGAAGACGAAGCTGTTTCGCAGCCAGCGATTGACAAAGCCATTGCGTTGGCCAAAGCTGCGCCCAACATGGCTGGGCTTGATTTGGCCAGAGTCGTTTCTTGCCAGCAAACCTATGAGTGGACGCAAACCGAGTGGAAGCTAGGCTCGGGCTACGGCGTTCAAATTGCCCCCAAGTTTCACGTTGTCGCCTACGACTTTGGCGTGAAGAAAAACATCCTGCGCATGCTGGCCGAGCGCGGCGCACGCATCACTGTCGTGCCTGCTCAAACGCCTGCTGCGGATGTCCTCAAACTCAAACCCGATGGCATTTTTCTGTCTAACGGCCCCGGCGACCCCCAGCCGTGTGACTACGCCATTACCGCGATGGGCGAGCTGATTGAAACCGGCATTCCCACTTTCGGTATTTGCCTAGGGCACCAGATCATGGCTTTAGCCGCAGGTGCCAAGACTTTCAAAATGAAGCAAAGCCATCACGGTGCCAATCATCCAGTCAAAGACTTGGACAGCGGCCGCGTCAGCATCACCAGCCAAAACCATGGCTTTGCGGTTGACGACAAAAGCCTGCCGCCAAATTTGCGAGCAACCCACATCAGTTTGTTTGACGGCACGCTGCAAGGCTTGGCCTGGACGGACAAGCCCGCGTTCTGCTTTCAAGGTCACCCCGAGGCATCTCCAGGGCCGCATGATATTTCTTATTTGTTTGATCGATTCATGGCACTGATGGAGAAAAAGTGATGATCGAGCCAAAGAAGAGAGTCGTTTTGCGGGGTACTGCGCAACTGGTCGCTGGCATCGAAACCAGGATTTATTCGATTCGCGAGCAACGTGTCATGCTTTCGCACGATCTGGCAGAACTCTACGGAATTGAGACGCGGGTTCTGATGCAAGCGGTTCGTCGTAACCTAGATCGCTTTCCGGCTGATTTTCAGTTTCTCCTTACGAATCAAGAACTTACGATCTTGATATCACAGTTTGTGACTTCAACTTGGGGCGGAACCCGAAAATCGCCGATGGCTTTTACCGAACAGGGGGTAGCGATGCTTTCCAGCGTTCTAAGCAGCCCCGAAGCAGTCGCGGTCAATATTCAAATCATGCGGACCTTCGTCCAGCTGCGCCGCATGCTGTCTGAACACGCTGATCTCAAGCGGAAGCTAAATGCGTTCGAGAAAAAATACGACGACAACTTTTCGATGGTGTTTGATGCAATTCACCGGCTGATGGACGAGCCGTCACCAGGCGCATACAGCCGCCGCCGGATTGGTTTCACTAAAGACACCAAAGACACCAAAGACATTAAAGTTACCAAAGACAAAAAATAATGCCTAAACGCACCGACATCAAAAGCGTCCTCATCATTGGCGCAGGCCCCATCATCATTGGTCAGGCTTGCGAGTTTGATTACTCTGGCGTGCAGGCCTGCAAGGCGCTGCGCGAAGAAGGCTACAAGGTCATTTTGATCAACAGCAACCCGGCCACCATCATGACCGACCCTGCCACGGCGGATGTGACCTACATCGAACCGATTACCTGGCAGACGGTTGAAAAAATTATCGCCAAAGAAAAACCTGACGCTATTTTGCCCACCATGGGCGGTCAAACCGCGCTCAATTGCGCGCTTGATTTGTGGCACAACGGTGTGCTGGGGAAATACACTGGAGCTGGAACGGGCAAGCCCGTGGAATTGATTGGCGCCAAACCTGAAGCGATTGACAAAGCTGAAGACCGCCTGAAGTTCAAAGACGCGATGACCAAAATCGGCCTGGGTTCAGCTAGAAGTGGTATTGCGCACACACTTGACGAAGCTTGGGCCGTGCAAAAAACACTGGGCTTTCCAACCGTGATTCGCCCCAGTTTTACGCTGGGCGGTACCGGCGGCGGAATCGCTTACAACTCAGAAGAGTTTGAGACGATTTGCAAGCGCGGTATTGAGGCATCGCCGACCAGCGAGCTGTTGATTGAAGAGTC
>JAYWFR010000083.1:0-2163 GCA_043778695.1 Polaromonas sp.
GGCAGCAACCACCACCAACAACTTCAATGTCACTGTTACTTTGACTTCGCAGTGCCAAGTGACCAACAATGGGACGCAAACGGTCGCATTCGGCACCTACACTGCCTTTCAGGTAGCTGCGCTACCTCAAACAACCAGTGCAACGCTCAACTTCCGTTGCACGCGTGGCTATGCACCCATTTCAACGGCATTTGATGTGGTGCTTGCACCTGACAGCACAGCAGCAGGTGTTGGCGTGATCCAAGGCCTTCAGTACACTCTGACTAACACACCCGTACTTTCGGTTGCTGGCACGCCTGCAAGCAGCACAACCATTGGAACAGGCGATATACGTGGTTACACTATCACTGGCTTGATGCCAGCTGATCAAGCGGGAACCTGTGCTACGGCCTCTTGTGGACCAACCACTCAAGTGCGCGCGCTGATAGTAACGTTCTAATCAATGTGGCTGCAGCGCAAAGATTGAGGCCATTTGACCAGTTGACGGTGCTTCGCCACGCGGGTGGATACCTCATGCGTGTCCGCCCGTAGTTTCTTTGCTATTGCCCCTGCATGAGTCTTCCAGTCACGTCAATGAAAAGCACGCTGCAACTCATCTCCCGGCACCAGCACCTGGCTGCACGATTGACATGCCTGCTGTGTGCAAGCCTGCTGTGCTCTGCGGCTTGGGCGGGCGTATTTTCGGTGTCCCCTGTTCGTATTCACCTGGAGCCCAAAAGCCGGGCGGTTGCAGTCACCGTGACCAACGATGGCGACGAAGAGCTGGTGATGCAAGCCGATGTGTACCTGTGGAAGCAAAAACCCGGCGGTGAAGAAGACCTGACGCTCACTGAGGATGTGTTTTTATCCCCCCCTATCTTCAAAGTGTCGCCCAAGTCACGCCAGGTGGTTCGCTTGGCCACGCTGCGTCCGCCGCCCACCACGCAGCAGTTGACCTACCGTGTCATCGTGCGCGAAATTGTCGAAGCCAGGCCACCCAAAGAAGGTGTGCAGGTACAGGTCGCGCTGGCTTTTTCCATCCCCATCTTCATCACGCCGCCCGGCGCGAGGCACCAGCTGGCTTGCGATGTGCAGCGCGTAACGGCCACGACTGTCAAGGCAAATTGCGAAAATACTGGCAATGCCTTTGTGCTGCCACGCCAATTTGCCTTGACCGGGACGCTGGGTCAACCACTCGGCAGCCTGGACTCGGGTGGCTACATTTTGCCGGGTCTCAAGCGCAGTTTCGAAATCAATCACACGGATCGCATCCCAGCGGGCAAGGCCAAGCTCACAGCGACGCTCGACGACGCAACCCTACGCAGCTTTGACGTGACCGTGGCGGAATAGGCAGCATGCCTGCGCTACAGCACTCGCGCACCGCTGTGCTGTTTGTCAGCCTGTGGGCTGGCATGGCCGCAGGCCAAACCATTGGCACAAGCCCGCCCGCCGCTGCGCGCGCCGAGCCTCTGGAGGCCGTGGTGAATGGCGTAAAAAGCGGCACTTGGCTATTTGTTGAGCGTGAAGGCAAGCTCTATGCCCCGCGCAACGCGTTTGATGAGTGGCGCGTACCACTGCGCCCCGATGCGCAAGCGCTGGTTTTCCAGGGCGAGCGGTATTGGCCGCTGTCTGCCGTGCCGGGCTTTAGGGTTAAGCGGGACGATGCAAACCAGTCGCTGGATATTGGCTTTGCTCCCGACAGTTTCCCGGCCACCCGATTGACCAGTGACCAGGGCAAAAGGCCGCCACTCAGCCCGGTGCTGCCCAGCGTATTTTTTAACTACGACTTAAACTACGCCACTGCGACGAAAAGCAATGCGCCAAGCAGCAGAGACTTGGGCCTGCTGGGCGAACTGGGCATTTCCAACGGCGTGGGTGTTTTGACCAGCAGCGTGGCAGGCCGCAACCTCAGCGACAGCCCGACATCGGGCACGCCGCGCCAATGGCGGCGGCTGGAAACCACCTTTACCAAAGATTTTCCGGAACATAACCACACGTTGCGACTGGGCGACAGCGCCACCCGTGCGGGCACGCTGGGGCGCAATGTGTATTTTGGCGGCATCCAGTATGGCAGCAACTACGCGCTGACTCCGGGCTTTTGGGCGCAGCCGCTACCGGTTCTCAGCGGGTTATCGGCGGCGCCGTCCACGGTAGAGCTGTATGTGAATGACGTGCTGCGGCAGA
>JAYWFR010000084.1:0-2159 GCA_043778695.1 Polaromonas sp.
GCAAGGCGAATCCACCAACACCCGGTCAATCTTGCCTGCCAGGCGCTTGATGCGGTCATCGCGCTCATGCGCAATCGCGACGGGGTGAACGTTAGACAAGCCGCTACGTGCCAGGCGCGGTTTGAGTGCTGCCAGCCGGTGACCAGACGTGTCAAAGGCATAGAGCCGACCGGTGCTGCGCATCGTCGCGCCAAGCGCCAGTGTTTTGCCGCCAGCACCCGCGCAAAAGTCCACCACCATTTCGCCGCGTTTGGCCTCAACCAGCAACGCCAGCAGTTGCGAGCCTTCGTCCTGCACTTCAATCGCGCCGCGGGTGAAAGCGTCGAGCTTGCCGAGTTGCGATTTATCTGCCAAACGCAAACCCCACGGCGAATAAGGTGTGGCTTCAGTCTTCAAACCGGCTTTACTCAGTTCTTTTTGAATGTCGGCCCGCTTGTCTTTGAGTGTGTTGACCCGCAAATCCAGCCCCGCAGGCGCATTGAGGCTTTCAACCAACGGCCAAAAATCGTCACCCAACTGGGTTTTGAGCGGCCCGACCAACCAGTTGGGCAAATTGTGGCGATGCAGCTCCATCAAATCTTCTGGTTTGACTTGGTCACAGCGCTTGAGCCAATCAATTTCTTGATCAGTCAACGCCGCCATCAAAAAATCACGGTCAGCAGCAAAGCCGAGGATCGCCAGTCTGCGCTCCGGCGCGCCATGGCCGTGCTGTGCCAGGTAGGTGTAAAGATTTTTCTTGCGCAGCACGCCGTAAACGGTTTCAGCCAGGGTGGCGCGCTCACGCGGCCCCAAGCGAAATTCGCGGAAATATTTAGACAGCATCATGTCTGCTGGCTGGTCAAATTTAAGTACGTGCTTGAGCAAGTCAGAGCAACTGTCGAGAAGGGCTTTAGGATGCATATCACCATATTGTCCCATCACACCCTTTTTAAAGTCTTGCAACCCATGTCAGCACTGCTCCCACCCTTGATCACCACCCCACCCGGCCTGTACAAACACTACAAGGGCATGCTGTATGAAGTCATCGGCACCGTGCGCCACAGTGAAGATTTAAGCCCGATGACGCTGTACCGCGCGCTGTACGGCGAACGCGGCTTGTGGGTACGGCCTGCGGCAATGTTCAATGAGGACGTGGTGATTGATGGTGTGCGGCAACTTAGATTTACCCGGCAGCCGGACGCATAAAAACAGTCACCGATAATCTGAAACATGTCCTCACCGCACGAATTCACTGAAATAGAAAAACAAGTCAAACGCCGCCGTACGTTTGCCATCATCTCCCACCCTGACGCGGGCAAAACCACGCTGACTGAAAAGCTCTTGTTGTTCTCAGGGGCGATTCAAATCGCCGGCAGCGTCAAGGCGCGCAAGGCCGCACGCCATGCCACCAGCGACTGGATGGAAATTGAAAAGCAGCGCGGCATTTCAGTGGCCTCATCGGTCATGCAGATGGAATACCGCGACTGCGTGATTAACCTGCTCGATACACCAGGACACCAAGATTTTTCCGAGGATACCTACCGCGTTTTAACCGCGGTTGATGCGGCGCTGATGGTGATTGACGCTGCCAACGGCGTCGAGCCGCAAACCCGCCGCTTGCTGCAAGTGTGTCGGGCGCGCGGCACGCCGATTTTGACTTTCGTCAACAAGATGGACCGCGAGGTGCAAGACCCGATGACGGTGATGGACGAGATTGAGCGCGAACTCGGCATGGCCGTTGTGCCGTTCACCTGGCCGGTCGGCATGGGCAAACTGTTCCACGGTGTGTATGACCGGCGTGAAGACCGGATGCGGGTGTTTAGCCCCGGTGAAGACAAAGCCGGTGGCGACGATGAAATTTTGGCGGGGCTGAACAACGCCGAGGCTGCCAAACGCTTTGGTGCGGAATACGAACAAGCCAAAGGAGAGATTGAGTTGGTCGCAGGAGCTACACCCGAGTTTGACCGCGAGTTATTTTTAAGCGGCAAACAAACACCAATGTTTTTTGGTTCAGCCATCAATAACTTTGGCGTGCAAGAGGTGCTGGACGCACTGGTGGACCTGGCCCCGGCACCTGCAGATCGCACCGCCATGCAGCGCGTGGTGCACCCCGAAGAGAAAAAATTCTCCGGCGTGGTCTTCAAAATTCAGGCCAACATGGACCCGGCCCATCGCGACCG
>JAYWFR010000085.1:0-2157 GCA_043778695.1 Polaromonas sp.
GCACCAAACCGCCGCCCAGAGCGCCGATTTCGCCAATCATGGAGCCGGCCACAGCGGTCGACATTGGCCAGCGCAGCGGGACGAGCTGGAACAAGGCGCCGTTACCGGCACCTAGTGCGGCAAAACACAGGATGATGAGCAAGGTGGTGGCGACCAGTGAGCCGCCAGCCATGCCTGTCATCACCAGTGTGGTGGCGACGGTCAGCAAGACGATGGTCAAGGTATTGACGCCACCGACACGGTCTGAAATCCAGCCCCCCACCACGCGCAGTGCCGCACCCATGAAGGCGGCCAGCATGGTGAGCTGGCCAGCTTGGACTTTGCTCACGGCAAATTGGTCGTAGTAATAAGTCGGCAAAAACGTCGCCAAGCCAATGAATCCGCCAAAGGTGACGGCATAAATCAAGCTGAACGCCCAGCCGTCTTTCTCAAACAAACAGGCGATGTGGTCTTTGAAAGAGGCGTGTTTGTCTACATCGGGTGGCTCTTGGGCAAAAACAATCATCACAACCATGGGAATCAAAATACCCAAAGCGGCGAAACCATAAACCGTGGTCCAGCCATATGCTTGCGCCAAAGGAGGGGCAATCAACACCGACACTGCCGTACCGACGTTACCCGCACCTACCAAACCCATGGCCAAACCCTTGTGTTTAGGCGGGAAAGAGCCGGAGCCGAGGCTCAAAGCAACACCAAAACTAGCGCCGGCAATGCCCAAAAGGACACCCATGGCGAGCAAATCATTGAAGCTTTTGACAAAGAAAAAGCCAAAGAGCATAGCAACGCAGATCAACGCCATCTCGACCAGCGTGGCGTTTTTGCGTCCAATGTACTGCGACAAAAGACCCAGCGGGAAACGCATCAACGCACCGGCGATGATGGGCACCGACAACATCAAGCCCTTTTGTGCCGGGCTGAGCTGAAAAGCCTCAGAGATAAACGGTGCCATCGCGCCGTTTAGCACCCAAATGCAGCACGAAAAAGCGAAATAGAAGAATGAAGCGTACAGCGTGGGCGCATGGCCGCTTTTTAAGAAACTACTGAACGAACTGCTTGAAGAGCTGGCTTTATGGGCATTTAAGACGCTTGACATGGTGCTTTTTCCTCTGAATTGATACAAGACAGAGTTGTAAAAGCAAGCATTGTGCCAATTTGCTGCGGCGCAGCAGTCACCGTCGGAATCTAAACTTTGATCTTATTTTTGGACTTTACTGACAACGTCGTAGCTGCTGAGCGCGTAGCCTCGGTCTTTGTAGTGCTTCCATCGCTTGCGAGCCGCTTGCACGTCAACCTCATCCTGCCCCACCAACTCAATCAAACGCTCAAACCGCTCAAACCCCGCGGGTAAAACTGCACCAAGATTGAGCAAAACTTGCGATTCTGCAGCCGAGTTGGGCAATTCAAAGCTCAAAACAATGGGCGAATGAGCGATCACTTCGGCTGATGCGTCTGCCAAGCAATGCGGCAAAAACTCGGTAGGAGCCATAGCCCAGAGCTTGCTGCTGAGCGATTTGAGTGCACCGATATGGCCCAAAACCAGCACTTGGGCGGATTTTTTTTGCGTGGCGCGTAAGAGTCGACAGGCGTAGTCCAGCTTATCTGGGGCGTTGACGTGGAAGGCGATTTCGGTCATCAAACTAGACTTTTGCTGCGGTTTTTGCAACTTTAGGCACTTTTTTTACTACTTTTTTAATAGCTACTGAGGTAATAGATACGCCGGCTATGGCATGATTTGACTCTAGATTTAGCAGATAGTTCAACAGCAAGAGCACGGGGCGACCTGTGGAGCCTTTGACCGCCCCGCTCTTCCACGCCGTGCCTGCAATATCCAAATGCGCCCAGGGGTAGCTGGCGGTAAATTTTTGCAAAAATTTGGCTGCGGTGACCGAGCCAGCCGCACGACCTGCCACGTTGGCCATGTCGGCAAAGTTGGACTTGAGGCCTTCGCCATATTCGTCGTCCAAGGGCATGCGCCAGCACGGGTCGCCGCTGGATTCGCCGGCTTTGAGCAAGGCATTGGCCAAGTCGTCATTCGCGCTGAACAAACCGCTGCGCACTGCCCCCAGGGCGATGACGCAAGCACCGGTCAAGGTGGCGATGTCGATGACGGCGGCGGGTTTGAAGCGTTCGGCGTAGGTCAGCGCGTCGCACAGCACC
>JAYWFR010000086.1:0-5313 GCA_043778695.1 Polaromonas sp.
GTACCGCGTGAACGGCGGGCAATCTCAAAGCCGCCGGCTTCGTCTGTCGGCACGTTCAGCAGCCCCGCGCTGCGCTTGACGATGCGAGCGAGTTCTTGCGGCGTATAAAACTCCAGCCGCGCCACAATGCCGAAACGGTCACGCAGCGGGTTGGTCAGCATACCGGCTCGGGTTGTTGCACCCACCAGCGTAAAAGGCTGCAAATCGAGTTTGATACTGCGCGCCGCCGGCCCTTCGCCAATCATGATATCTATCTGGTAGTCCTCCAGCGCGGGGTACAAAATCTCTTCAACGACCGGGCTCAAGCGGTGAATTTCGTCGATGAACAGCACGTCGTTTTTTTCTAAGTTCGTCAGCAGCGCCGCCAGGTCTTTGGGTTTTTCCAGCACCGGGCCGCTGGTTTGCCGCATGTTGACGCCCAGCTCGTGCGCAATGATGTGGCTGAGTGTGGTTTTACCCAAACCCGGCGGGCCAAACAGCAGCACGTGGTCAAGCGCTTCACTGCGTTTTTTGGCCGCACCAATAAAAATCTCAAGCTGCTCACGCACCTTGGTTTGGCCCACGTACTCGTCAAACAGCTTGGGCCGTAGTGCACGTTCGATTGCTTCTTCTTTGGTGGAGTCAGGCGCGCTAGAGATCACGCGCCTTGAGGGCGGCAGGTCGGCTAAATTGAAGTCGTCGGTTTGAATGGTCATTTGAATTTCGCGCCGAACTCTTGTCCGATGGGCTCAACTGCGAACACTTCGCCCGCATGCAAGTTAGGGTTAAACCGCTCTAACTTGCTCTGAATGGAATTCTCCAAAAGGGGCTTCAGTTGATCGCGATGCGGACATGCTCCAAAGGCAAGTTGATATTCACGGGGATGAAGAAAAAGCGCACGTCTGGCTCTAAGTTCAGAAATTTTTTGTACTAATCCCTCACGCGCATCGGAATAAAAAATTCCCATCCAGTAGGTTTCGTTTGAGCTGCGAAGGATTTTCAGTTTTTTACTGAAGTGAGGGTTGCTCTCACCATCAGCAGATAAAAATTCAGTTTTTTCGAGGAGAAAATTGAATTGATTGATGGGAATGCTGTGATCTGTAGAGATTTTTTCTAAAGCTACTTGTATTTTTTTATCGACTTCAACTTCAAAGCTTTGCAATCTTGTAGTTTCAGATTTTCGACCTCTTTCAAGAGCCCATATCACCACTACAGCAGCAGCGACTAAAGAGATCAAAACAACAATTTCCATCTAAGTTCCTTTTTACTTAGCCAACGCCTTCAATGCCAACTTGATGCCATCAGACACCCCAATATCCTTGGGCAGCGCCTTAAGCGCCAGCGCCGCGTCCCGGTCGCTGTAGCCGAGTGCTACCAGGGCCTGCAAGATGTCTGACTGGCTGTCGTTGCTGATGTTGACGTTCACGCCGATGTCTGCACCCAGCTTGCCTTTTAGCTCCAGCAGCAAGCGCTCGGCGGTTTTTTTGCCGATGCCGGGTACCTTGATGATGCGGCCCGGCTCTTGCAACGTGACGGCTTGGGCGAGTTCTTCAACGCTCATGCCACTGAGCACACTGAGTGCCGTTCGCGGGCCAACGCCAGATATTTTGACCAGCTGCCTGAACGCCGCGCGCTCGGTGGGCGTGGCAAAGCCATACAAAATTTGCGCGTCTTCACGCACCACAAAATGCGTGAGCAGGCTGACTTTTTCGCCCAACACTGGCAGGTTGTAAAACGTGCTCATGGGTACGAGCACTTCGTAGCCCACACCGTTGCAATCCACCAGAATTTCTGGGGGGTTCTTTTCGGCTAACGTGCCCTGGATTCGTCCTATCATTTTCGTCCGATCATGGGGCAATGTTATCAGTCACCCAAACACGCAAATATCAGCGGACAATCACGCAATAACCATTTTCAGGACAGCCAACCTTGATCCTTCGCCACACCTTCACACCACCAAACAACACCCGCATGGGCCACCTGTGCGGGCCGATGGACGCACACATTCGCACGATTGAAGTCGGCCTTGATGTGAAGATCGCGCACCGTTTTGAGCAGTTCAAGATTGACGGCATCAAAGCGCGCGCCACCCAAGCGCTAGAAGTTTTGCAAGCGCTGTACGAAATGGCGCAGCGGCCCATTGCCGAGGAGACGGTGCAGTTGATGATGTCTGGCGACACGGCGTTAAAGCTGTCGGCAGATGGTGGCCCCACCCTGACCACCCGGCGCGCTGACCTGCGTGCCCGCACGGCCAACCAAGGCTCCTACCTGGAGAACATTGCTAAGCACGACATCACCTTTGGCATTGGCCCGGCGGGCACGGGCAAAACTTACTTGGCCGTGGCCTGCGCAGTCGATGCGCTGGAGCGAAGCGCGGTGCAGCGCATTGTGCTGACACGGCCTGCGGTGGAAGCGGGCGAGCGCCTCGGCTTTTTGCCGGGTGATTTAAGCCAGAAGGTAGACCCCTACCTGCGACCGCTGTGGGACGCGCTGCACGAGCTGATGGGGTTCGAAAGGGTACAAAAAGCGTTCGAGCGCCAGCAAATTGAAATTGCGCCACTGGCTTTTATGCGCGGCCGCACGCTGAATCATGCGTTTGTGATTCTGGACGAAGCGCAGAACACCACGCCCGAGCAGATGAAAATGTTTTTGACTCGTATTGGCTTTGGCAGCAAGGCCGTGGTGACAGGCGATGTGAGCCAGGTCGATTTGCCTCGCACGCAGCTCAGCGGGCTGGTGGATGCAGAGCGGGTCTTAAGGCGCGTTAACGGTATTGCGATCACCCGCTTGACCAGTCTAGATGTGGTGCGGCACCCGCTGGTGGCGAGGATTGTCGATGCGTACGACGCTGCACAGCCTACAACGCTTGAGTCTAAAAATGCTACAAATACAGTAGCTGTACGCGCCCGTAAAACATAGGCTAAAGGCAGCAATGGCACTTAAAACCCTTTCTTTATCGCTGCAATTTGGCGATATCAAAGACGCCGCGCGCCACCGCGCCGCCTTGCCGCGCCACAGCGTTGCGCGCTACATTCGCCACGCGCTTGAAGGCGATGCAGAGATCACGGTGCGCATTGTAGGCAGCGAAGAAGGCCAAGCACTAAACCGCGACTATCGCCAAAAAGACTACGCCACCAACGTGTTGACTTTCGACTATACGCGCACGCCGCTGGTCACGGCTGACCTGGTGTTGTGCGCGCCCGTAGTCGCCAAAGAGGCAAAAGAAAACAAAAAAACGCTGGCGGCGCACTACGCGCACTTGCTGGTGCACGGCACGCTGCATGCGCAGGGTTATGACCATGAAACCTCAGCACGAGAAGCGGATGCGATGGAAGCGCGGGAAGTCTTGATTTTGGCGGGCTTAGGCGTCAAAAATCCGTATTCTTGACCTTCTCTGCTAGCAAATAGGGTTATGGCCCTACAAAAACGTGGGCAATCCGCTCCTAAATTAAGAGCAAATAGTTAAATAAAGTGCAAATAGTTAAATAAAGTGCAAATAGTTATTTAGTCGGTGATGCCAGCAGCGACAAACAGCGGTTTGCCGACTGGGCCAGACAAGAACACAACGAACTGCTGGGCAAGCACCGCCTGCTGACTTGTTGCCGCAGGCGCGGCGGTGTAGGGCGTGTAGTTTTGAATGTCTGCGGGCAGCGGCCCGACCAGCTTTAAACCCTTGCCCGCGTACAGCAAAATCTCAGTCATTGCGCCAAAACCAATTTCACGTCCGGTGCCTTTGATGACGTGCTCCAGCACCGACGCGCCGTCTGCATAGCGGGTGGTTTTGGCCTCTACCTGGGCGTACACGTCCATCTTTTTGAGCAGCCCTTCCAGATACACCCCGGTAGACGCACGGTTAAACACCAGCGTTTCAGCTGCCAACACAGAGGCTTTGACTGCATCTGGCGTTGAAATGTCTGGCACAGGCGCACCTGCGCGTACCGCCACGCCCAAGCCGACGCGGCCTACGTTGGCGCGCCCCGCTGCCAGCTTGCCGCCAGCGGCAAAGTCGTTGATGACGGCAGGCGGGGCAATCACCACGTCAAACGCCGGGTTGCCGTCCATGCGCTTGCGCAGCTCGGGCGCGGTGTTGAAGGTAATGTTGATGCTGTGGCCGGTTTGCTTTTCAAAAGCCGTGGCAGCGGCTCTTAAGCCGGGCTCAATTGCCCCGGCACTCAAGACCTGCAGATCTGCAGCGAAAGCGCCGACAGGCAATGCAGCGGTCAACGCACAAACAGCGATCCAGGCACACTGAAGAGCAAGCGAAGAAAGCCAGCTTGTACACCTATTGTCTAAAGCCACGATTTAGCCCAACGTGACCCGCACAAACTTACGCTTGCCTACCTGAACCACATACGTCCCCGCGCCCAGCCTCAAAGCTTTGTCGTTTACCACGCTGGAGTCCACCCGCACACCGCCGCCGTCAATCAGCCGTGTCGCGTCGCCGCCGGACGATGCCAGCCCCACGGCTTTGAGCACAGCGCTTATGCCCATGGGCGCGCCTGAAATCGTTCGCTCTTCTATTTTCTCGGGCACGCCGCCTTTGCTGCGGTTGATGAAGTCTTGCTCTGCACTGTCTGCCAGCGCGGCTGAATGAAAGCGTGCGGTAATTTCTTTGGCCAGCATGACTTTGGCGTCTTTGGGGTTGCGGCCGCTGGCTACTTCGGCTGTCAACGCAGCAATATCCGCTTCGCTCTTAAAGCTAAGCAGCGTGAACCACTTCCACATCAGCACATCAGAAATGCTGAGCACCTTGGCGTACATCGAGTTAGCGTCTTCTGAAATGCCGATGTAGTTGTTCTTGCTCTTTGACATCTTTTCAACGCCGTCCAGGCCTTCGAGCAGCGGCATGGTCAAAATGCATTGCGGCTCTTGGCCGTATTCGGTTTGCAAGTGCCTGCCCACCAGCAAATTGAATTTTTGGTCGGTACCGCCCAGTTCCAGGTCGCTTTTGAGTGCCACTGAGTCGTAGCCCTGCATCAGCGGGTACAAAAATTCATGCACGCTGATCGGTGTGCCGGCCTTGAAGCGGTCATGAAAATCATTGCGCTCCATCATGCGGGCCACGTTGTACTTGGCGGCTAACTGAATCATGCCGCGCGCGCCCAGCGGGTCTGACCATTCACTGTTGTAACGAATCTCGGTTTTGGCTGGGTCCAGCACTAGGCTGGCTTGTTTGTAGTACGTTTCGGCGTTGGCCTTGATTTGCTCAGGCGTTAGCGGTGGGCGCGTGGTGTTGCGGCCCGACGGGTCGCCTATCAAACTGGTGAAGTCGCCAATCAAAAAAATTACCGTGTGGCCCAGGTCCTGCAGCTGGCGCATTTTGTTCAGCACCAC
>JAYWFR010000087.1:0-2152 GCA_043778695.1 Polaromonas sp.
AGACGGCGCTGGCAAAAAACCGCCACGCTTTGGCATCTTCGGCACCACCGTCGTGCTGTTCTTTCTGGCTGAGATGGGCGACAAAACCCAAATAGCCACCGTCATGCTGGCCGCCAGGTTTGACGCGTACATCGCCGTGGTGGCAGGCACAACGCTCGGCATGATGCTGGCCAACGCGCCAGTGGTGTGGCTCGGCGAACGTGTAACGCGCCTGATGCCGCTGCGTATGGTGCACGTTGCCAGTGCGGCTATTTTCATGGGGCTGGGTTTATGGGCGCTATTGAGTTAGGAGCTGCTCGCCCCTGTATCTATTGGGCTGGAGCATGAAAAATGCTGAATACACATTGGAAATGGCATCCAAACAAATCTCAACGCTTTAAATCAATCGTTGCTGTTCCGTCGATGATTTGTGCAAACCAATGATTGGATGCAAAATAGCTGCAATTGACATGCATTTTATGTGTAACTAACGCTGGGCCTCCTGCTCACGCCCATTTGGATTGAGCGAGAAACCACCATGACTACCCTGCAAATTCGGCAAATGCCGCAGCCCCTGTACGAACAGCTGGCGCAGCGCGCCTTTCAGTTTCATCGTAGCTTGACGCAGCAGGCGATTGCTGACCTGAGTCAGGCACTCGGCAGCGATACAAAAGCCAGGAGGCTTGCGACGCTTGACAAAATTCGCATGGCACACGCCGACAGGCCACTAGCCAACTCCGCCGACCCACAAGAGTTAGCCACTTGGCTGCGCGAAGACCGAGACCGTTGATGCGCCTGGTCTTAGACACGTCAGCGGCGGTCAATATCGTGCTGCAAACAGTGCTGGCACCCGCGCTGATCGCCATCCTGGAGCAAGCTGACCGCGTGATTGCCCCCAGCCTGATGCACAGCGAATTGGGCAACGCGCTTTGGAAGGCTGTGCGCTTTTCAGGCCTGAGCATTGACCAAGCGATGAACCACTATGAAGACGCCGTCGCGCTGGTTGATGAGTTTATTCTTGACGACACCCTGATGCACCTAGCCATCCGCAACGCCGTGCTGCACACTCACCCGGTGTATGACATGGTGTTTGTTGCGGCTGCCCAGCAGCACGGCTGCAGCTTGTTAAGTGTTGACCGCAAGCTTGCGGCTCTGGCGCGGAGTATGGATCCGAATTTGGTGGTGGCTGTTGATGGCGCTTGAGTGGTTTGGGACTAAGTTAAGTTCAGCATAACGACAAAAACACGGTTTTCCGGCACGTTTCAGGTACGCTTTAGGCCCCTAGCCCAATAAATACAGGGGCCAGCAGCTACTTAAACAATAGCAATAGATTCACCCTACAACCCCAACATCAACTTTAAATTCTGCACCGCCGCACCCGACGCGCCCTTGCCCAGGTTGTCTAGCCGGGCCACCAGCACGGCGTGGCGATAAGTCTCATTGCCGAAGACGCGCAGCTCCATCTTGTTGGTGCCGTTCAAGGCCAGCGCGTCCAGCTTGCCTGAATCCGTTGCGGCTTCAACCCTGACAACATTGACCCATTCGCTGCCCGCGTAGTGCTTGGCCAATGCGTCGTCCAACTGGGCGGCTGTGGGCTTGCCGGCCAGCAAATCAAGGTGAAGGGGCAGTTGTACCAACATGCCTTGCTCAAAATTACCAACGGACGGGATGAAGACAGGTCGGCGGCTCAATCCGGTGTATTTCATGATCTCGGCCAGGTGTTTGTGCGCCAAGCCCAGGCCGTACAACTCAAACAAAGGGGCTTGGCCAGCTTGATAAGCCTCGATCATCTGCCGTCCGCCGCCAGAGTAACCACTAACTGCGGGCAAACTCAGTGCGAAATCAGGCGCAATAAAACCGGCATCTACCAGTGGCCTGATCAACGCAATCGCGCCCGTGGCGTAGCAGCCGGGGTTGCCCACCCGGTCAGCTGCGGCCACCAATGCGCGTTGGCCTTGCGTTAATTCAGGAAAACCGTAGACCCAGCCCGCCGCAGTGCGGTGGGCGGTGGATGCGTCGATGATTTTTGGTTTTTTGCCCGGCAGACTGTCAATCATGGCGACGGATTCGCGGGCGGCATCGTCGTGCAGACACAAGATCACCATGTCAACTGTGGCCATCAGCGCGCGCTTGGCAGCAGCGTCTTTGCGTAACTCGGGCGCGATGCTGACCA
>JAYWFR010000088.1:0-12487 GCA_043778695.1 Polaromonas sp.
GACGGTGGAAAGCGATAAAGCGTCGATGGAAATTCCGTCTTCTGCTGCGGGCGTCGTCAAAGCCATCAACGTCAAGCTGGGCGATAAGGTGAAACAAGGTTCTGTCGTTCTGAGCCTCGAAGAGGTTGAACCAGGCCCTGTTCAGGCATCAAAAGTGCCTGTAGCCCAACAAATACTGGCGCAAGCGGCTCCTGAAAACGTAGCAAGTCTTCCTTCAACTTCGCTCCCTCTCCCCCCGGGAGAGGGCAGGGGTGAGGGCTCTCCGACCCCAGCCACCACGTTCAAAGGCACAGCCGACCTAGACTGCGACCTGCTGGTACTGGGCGCAGGCCCAGGCGGCTACAGCGCTGCCTTTCGCGCGGCGGACCTTGGCCTCAAAGTCATCTTGGCCGAGCGCTATGCCGCGCTCGGCGGCGTATGCCTGAACGTCGGTTGCATTCCGTCCAAAGCGCTGCTGCACGTCGCAGCGGTGATGGACGAGGCCAGCCACATGAAAGCACTCGGCATTGACTTTGGCTCACCCAAAATCAACATCGATATGCTGCGCAGCCACAAAGATAAAGTCGTTGGCAAGCTCACCGGCGGCTTGGCTGCCATGGCCAAAATGCGCAAGGTGACAGTGGTGCGCGGCCTCGGCCAATTCGTCGGATCAAATCATTTGCAGGTTGAAGAAACCAGCGGCACGGCGCAAGAAAAAACCGGAAACAAGCAAACCATTCAGTTTAAAAACTGCATCATCGCTGCGGGTTCACAAGCCGTGCGCTTGCCGTTTATGCCCAGCGACCCGCGCGTGGTCGATTCAACCGGCGCACTGGGCTTGAAAGAAGTGCCCAAGCGCATGCTGATTCTGGGTGGCGGCATCATTGGCCTGGAGATGGGTACGGTCTACAGCACGCTCGGCGCGCGCCTGGACGTCGTTGAAATGATGGACGGCCTGATGCAAGGCGCTGACCGCGACCTGGTCAAAATCTGGCAAAAAATGAATGCGCCGCGTTTTGACAACATCATGCTCAAAACCAAAACGGTCGGTGCCAAAGCGACGCCGGCAGGTATCGAGGTCACCTTTGAATCAACTGACCCCGCCGTCAAAGCCCCAGAACCACAAATCTACGACCTGGTGCTGCAAGCCGTAGGCCGCACCCCCAACGGCAAAAAGCTGGCCGCCGACAAAGCAGGCGTGGCCGTCACAGACCGTGGCTTTATCAACGTCGACATTCAAATGCGTACCAACGTGCAGCACATCTTTGCTATCGGCGACATCATCGGCCAGCCCATGCTGGCACACAAGGCCGTGCATGAGGGTCATGTGGCTGCTGAAGTCATTGCCGGTGAAATTCAAGGCAACAAAGAACTAGCCAGCGCAGCCTTCAATGCCAGAGTCATTCCAAGTGTGGCCTACACCGACCCTGAAGTCGCATGGGTTGGCCTGACAGAAGACGAAGCCAAGGCAAAAGGCATCAAGGTCAAAAAAGGCCTGTTCCCGTGGACAGCATCAGGCCGCGCAATAGCCAACGGCCGCGACGAAGGCGTAACCAAGCTGCTGTTTGATGACAGCCCAGAAGCCCACGGCCACGGCAAAATCCTCGGCGGCGGCATGGTCGGCACGCATGCGGGCGACATGATTGGCGAGATTGCGTTGGCGATTGAAATGGGTGCCGATGCAGTGGATATTAGCAAAACGATTCATCCGCACCCGACGCTGGGCGAGAGCATTGGCATGGCTGCTGAAGTGGCGCATGGGAGTTGTACTGATTTGCCGCCAGCACGGAAATAGGTCGCTAAAACGCTACTGATTTAGTAGCTGACCTCGCATGCTCCATGATGGCTGCGCGGCGTGTTTTTATTGTTTTCCACAGCTAATTTTTAGGTGACTATGGTCTCTCGGCCGCTTTGAGCCAATCATTTACGCCATTGATACCCAAAGCAAGAAGCGCATCCTGGACTGCTACCACGCGCTGCAACATTGCGCCGCTATCCGACTCTTCTTGTTCTTCGGCTTGCGCAAAAAGGCGGGTCAGTAGCTGCGTGAGATTATTCTCGTGGTCGTACACATAAGGTTTTGTGCGCCTTACAAAGCCAAGGTAGATTTCGGTCGCGTCCACTGCATACATGGGATCGCGAATTGCAGTGGCATTGAGCCATGCATCGAATCCATAAATATCACTTCGTGCGGACTCGGTCTCGGTTTCAAGCAAGGCAAAGGAACGTCGTAGCAAGTCAATCGGCGTAGAAACTAGCGGCGTTGTTTCTCGAAAAATGTGGCGGTACTTATGTGCTACCACAGCCGCATGCTGGTTTGTCGCATTTAAGCCTGCATCAAGACCGGCAAGACATTGTTCGCGGTGTTGTTGCAGATTGCCAGGATGGGTCCAAACGCTCGCTGCACCACGCCACGCTTCAGCGGATTCCCGCGCCTTGAGCTCTTCAAAAAAAACGGAAAAGTCCAGGTTTTTCGTAAGCGCTGCCAGCGCCGAAATTCGCCCCCATGTTTCCAAATCCTTACCGATGCCCTCGACGTAGAGGTGCTTCAACCATGGGACAACGGCTTTAAACTGCTGGTGGTACGCGTAATAAAGGAAAGGTTCGGCCATGGCCCAAAGCCCGGCGGCACTTTCTTGTATGGCAATGTCAAACAACGCCCAACCCAGCTCAGGCTGATGACTCTGAAAATACGGTAAGCGGCGCAGCATCAAGGCGCGAATGGCCGGGTGTTCATCAGCGGCAAAACGGCGTAGCGTTGGTGCGAGCAATTCGGGCCATGGACTGCCGCTTTTTAGAAATTGATTAGCCAGAATCATCAAGGCTTCCGCGACGTGACCCCGCGCCATGTTGATTCCGGTGGTAATCAAATTAACGGAATTGCCTGAGATGGAACTCTTCTCCCGCAGCGTTAAAAAGTCGATTGCCCAAAACACCAGTCGCCCGGCATCCTGCGTGTCTTGAACCACGTGTGCACAGGCTTGCAGCGCATTGGATGCGGCACGATTGTGGTGCCAGTGGGCAGGGTGCCTCTCCAACTCGTCCAGGATTTGCTGCGCCAGCGTTGCGGCATCGGGCTCATCAATGGGTGACCAGGTGCCATTGATTTGCAAGTTGCCGCAGCGGTGAGCGAGGTAGGTGGCAACACCGTCCATGATGTCATCGCAAAAGCAGTCAGGGATGCGTGCCCAATGGACTGGTAAAAGCTTCAGAAAGCGTGTCGGGTTGCGCGAAGCGGCCTCGCGTAGCTGCCAGCCCACCTCTCGTTCGCCACCCGTCAGTAAGTCATCAAAAGAATTCCGGGTATGTCCGTTGTAGTGGGTCAGCAAGTGCAGCACTGCGTCATCGTTTGCGGCAAGAAACACCTCGAAGGAAAAAGGCGCGCTAATCATGCCGCCACGCATGCCAGTGTCCGGCTGGCGAACCAGCGGCCATACTGCCTTTTCGCATTCGCCCAATACCGCTTGTGCGGCGGGGGAACGCAGATGACATGGGATGGTGAGAATCAGTTGCGCTTGTTTTTGCAGCATCCATACGCTGTGCATCGGGTCGGTAGTGGCTTCCTGATGAAGGGTCAATACAGTTGTCTGTACTGCGTCTTGCCCAGCCGCATCAAGATGCAAAAACGCGGTTTGTATCAGCGTGCCGAGTTCACACGACAAATCGGATTCGAGCAATGCCTTGTCACACAGCATGCGGCCAATGACGTCAAGGTTGACCCTTGGTGCTGCCATGCACGCCAGGATGGCGAAATAGCGAAACGCCCCCTCAGCGCTGAAGCACAGGCGTTCGCGGTTGCTTTGCCACCAATCGGATTGAGTGTTTGCGTGATGCACGATAGCCGCTTCAACGGCATCCAGCAGGATTCGCTCGCTATCCAGGTGCCGATGGTCGGTTTGGCTGTGCGCGTCGTCGTATGACGTTTCCCGCGGGAATCCACTCCAATAGCTTGTGGGTGTTTCTCCAAAACGCGACCTCTTTACTTGACTCCATCGCTCAATCGTCGCCACGGCTAGGTTCAGCAGTGCAGTGGACTTCTGCATTCGATTTGCGAGAAATTTGTCGTTGCGGTCACCAAACTCATGGGGCTGACAATGCAGTTTTTTGTCAAAACGATAGGCGCACACGTCCTCTTCGCTAACCTCGCCCGCGACATAGCGCCACAGTACCGCGTCATCCAGACCACCGGCGGTGACGCAGCGCGCAAGCACACGCCCGAGAGAGCTGTGCTCCTGTCGTGGCAGCTGGAGCAATGTCGCCAGCAAGGGCGCGAGTAACGCCGAATGCTTTGCATGGACGTCTGCAAGCGCAACTTCCAATTGCCACGCAATCTGCTTCTTGTCCAACCCCTCCAGCGCCAGCATCTCGGCCCAGAACGCGAGCACTCCCGCAGCGTCTTCGTTTTTCCATTGCGACACCCGATGCACATGTATTGTTAACCCTTCCACATCCCGTATATCCCTCAATACCGGAACCAGATGCTTAAACCAGAAGTAGTGCCACTGCACCCGAACCGCCTGGGTGTAGATCACCTGGAACACGTCGCGATGCGTGTTTCGCAGGTCGCGTAATAGCAACCAGTCCTCATCCTGTGGGATTTGTTCTGCCAAGCATTCCGCCACCAGTCGGCGAATATGGAAGGCGTGGTTGCCCGTAAGAACGGTGCGCAATTGCTTTCGGAACTCGCGGCGATCTCCCGTGGCCAACTGAGCTACAAAGCTGCGAATGCTGGGGCGCACAAAAGGCACGGGTGGCAAGCCTTGAATGAACCCATTCAATGTCAAACCTTGCCGAACTGCACCGCTGATCACCAGCACGTCCAGTAGGGTCTGGTGCCCGAATGCCAGCTTCCCGTCTTGCGTTTCGAGCAACACGTTATGGCTGAGCAACGCCCGCCGGATATCTTCCGTTGCCGTAAACCGCTGGCTGGGCACCGCCAGGCTGCGCAGCTTCAGCATTTCAGCGGCGATGGCTTCAATGGCATGCATGGCGGCATCACCTAGTGCGCTATTGGATTGAACGATCGTGGTGAGGTAGCGCTGTGCCAGCGCCTGGCTGGTGATCACATTGAAGCTGCCGCCTTGTTGTGCCAGTTCCACAAACAAGGCCAATTCACGCGGGTTGCGAATCAGCTTGCGGGTAGCCGTATCTGTGGCAGATGTGTCAATGCAGAATTTGGCGAGCAGCGGAGCAATCTCTGCATCCCAGTCCAGCGGCTGGCAAGTGAATTCTTTGTCCCATTTGCGCTCGGCAATCCGTCGGTCGTAGTGGCGGTCAAAGTCTCGACAGGCGCTGACGACGGTGACGTTTAGAACCAGCAATAGACGGTCGATTTGAGCCAGAAAATAGGTTAATGCGTTGTGTTCACGGGCAATGGACAGCACGTCCAGCGAATCGATAAGCACTACCACATGGGCATCCTCTGCCATTCGTGCAACTTTTTCCACCCACTGCTCTGGTAAGCCTTGAGCTTGGCGGTCTTGTGCAGTGGCCATATCGGCGAACTCGCGCGATTGGATGAAAAGCAGCAGCAGGTCAGTGCGGGTTTGGGCGAGTTGTTCCAGTTTTTCTTGCAGGGCCAGCATTACGCAGGTTTTGCCGGAGCCTGGCAAGCCGGTGATCAATATGGAGCGATCTTTTGCCTCAATGGCTGCAATGAGTTCGTTGACCAGTGGACTCGAAATGCGCTGGTTGCCAATGTCTCTGCGCCATGTACGACCGATGGCAGAAGTGCTTTGGAATGAAGTACGGACTTGCGCAATATTCATGGCTGGAATCAGCATTGCGCCTGCTTGCGTAAGTATGGCTTTAAGGTCTTCTTTGGTGAGACGCGACTGCGTAGCGGCACTTTGGCCGTCATCGCTGTTGACGCGCATTCCGAGGTGGTCAAGGCGTCTCCATAGGGCGTCATAAGCCGCTGACGGGCTACTTGCCAACTGGTGTAAACGCTCACGCAGCAATGTCTCAATGCGATCTAGTTCCGGGCTGGTTTCAAACGTTGTACGACGCAGGAACTCGTAGGTTGAAAGGTTTGGTGCCTGTTTGACTAGCAACCTGTTGAGGTTGGCATCCATTTGTTTATGCACGTTGCCCAGATTGCTGCGGTAGGCTGATTCATCTGCATAGCTGGTGCTGTACTCCCGCAGCGCTGCGAGTTCGCCAAAGGCACTCCGCGAATAGAACCGAACTACCGCCTGTGGATCGCTGGCTAACAAGCTGCTTGCCTTGTTCAATTCATCGACGAGGTCAGCCATCGACCAGGCTTTGAACGCCGTCTGGTTCTTTTTACATTGGCAGCAAATTTTTGTGCCATCAACCTTTCCGATTACCACATCGTCCACTTGCCACGTCACCGAATCGACTTCAATCCATTCATAGGATGGATTTGACAGGACTGATAAGGCCCAGTCGAATGCCACCAGCGTCTGGTAACCATCGCCTCGGTTGGACTGAATGCCTGCCTTGCTCATTTATTGGTGCCCTTTAAACGTTTTTCGTTGTTTTGATCTATTTACAGGTCATTGTCTCGGATATGCGTTATGTGGTGCGCCGCTGCACGGGGCCCCGAATAAAGCGCCGAGGGTCAAGTCGCGCTACGAGAGTAGGGCAAGCTTCATGAGTGGGGCAGCAGGTCTCCCAACTTGCAAAACAAGAAATCAAAGCTATAAAATCGGTAGCGGCTTGCTCGCTATTTCATTGCCTCTAGGGCATAAAAATCATAGTGAGTCATGGTCACAATTGACGAGTCCATCAAGCTCCGACGGATATCTAAACGCAACGCTCGGTTGCAGCAGCGACGGGCTCACGCGCTGATTTGCCGCTTGTGAGGCGGCAGACCTGCGCGCAGGGGTGCGCTAAACTTGTTTATTGAACCGTGATGCAGCGCTTGACTTACTTGCCAAACACAGGCCCATCACCAGCGTGAATTTGGCAAGAAGGAGCAAACGCATGATTCTTTCCAACAAGCTGGGCATCACCGATCAAATTGAGCTCGCCAAGGCTGAGGAAAAAATCAGCAAACAAAAAGTCAAGTTGCTTTTTGATTCTGGTGATATTGCTCGAATCGAAGTTGGTAGCTTCGCGGGGCTTAGCGCTATTCATGCTTATTTGTTTGGCGATATTTATGACTTTGCTGAGAAAACCCGCGAGGTCAATATTGCCAAAGGCACAACCGCCTTTGCTCGGGTGATGCACCTGGAGCAATCTTTGAAACACATCGACAAATTACCTCAAACCGATTTTGATGAGATTGTTGAGAAGTATGTGGAAATAAATGTGGCTCTCCCCTTTCGCGAAGGCAATGGCCGCGCCACGCGCATTTGGCTCGACTTGATACTTAAAAAAGAAATACAGCTTGTGGTGGACTGGAACCGCGTCGATAAGGAAGACTATTTGTCTGCCATGCAGCGTAGCGTCGTCAAAGACCTTGAAATCAAAGCCTTGCTCAAACAAGCCTTAACCGACCAAATCAATGACCGCGCCTTGTTCATGAAGGGCATCGATGTGAGCTATTACTACGAGGGCTACAGTGAATTCAAGACTGGGGAGCTGTAGGCGTGAGTCGCATGAACTTTGCGCAAACCCAACTAGACGACGATCAAAGCAGCCAATGGTCGCCCTGCATTGGCCTGTTTCGCACGCGCCACACCGGGCAAAGCATTTGCACAACCTCCATCAGGCTCAACCATTCGGCGATGGGGTCGATCCCGGACGCGTTACCTAGCGGCGGCTGAAAAGGCAGACCCGCTTCGCGCGCCAGCACCGCACTTGCATCGGCACGGCTCCATGTCGTTTCAACCGGTGTGTTGCTGCTAACCGGGAAGTTCATCGAGAAGTTCATCAAGGAGTTCTGCTTTCTTGAACAGGGCAAAGTATTCACGCAATTCGTCCATGTCGAGCGATGCGCGGTGTACTTTCAACAGTGCGCGAACATCATCCAGGTCGCGCCTTCGCGTTGAGTCGTTCACAAAGCCTTGCAGTTTGAAGCCTATCAGCCCTTCGACACTGATGATGCGCATACGGCCCATCGGGGTCTCACGCTCTGACGCCTGTGCCAGCAGGCGCCGCGCCAGGGGGCGGTGCGCGTAAAGCAAGTCTAGACCTTCTGTAGCGCGCACATAGTTGGCAGCGTCTAGGCTGCGGTAGAGGCACTGATAGCCCAAGTCCAGCAGGGCAGCATGGATGACGTCAGCAGCCTCTGCCTCCAACAAAAAATCCACATCCTGGGTGGCACGCACCACCTGGTGCGCAACTACCGCCAGGCCGCCAATCAATGCGGGCTTTGTACTGTTGCGCGCAAACATGGACAGTGCTTCGCGAATCTGTTCGGCCAGGTTGGACATGTTTGAAGCGTGAAGTGGCGGGTGTGAGGGATCATAGCGCCGACTTTGGCGTTGTCGAAATGGATGCGAATACAGCAAACGCCAACAATACGATTTACTCCTAAAGTTACTCAGATGGTTTTAACAAGAGTGTTGGCTAGACCTGACCAGAACGAGAGAGCTATCAGCTTGTAGCCCAATCAATACAAGCACAAGCTGCTCCTGAATTAATAGTCATCAATCTGCTAAGACCCTCAGCCAAACCCTTTCCCGCGCTTGTTGGCAAAGCTGCCGGCTTAGCGTGCAGGCGAGGGGGCAAGGCCTCATTTCGTTTCCATTTCAATGCGGTATGTTGTTGCTTCGCCTTGCCGTGCTGTAGCACTGTCTGCGGCTTCGCGCCTGATCTCGCATCGAAAGAGAAACGGAATCAGCGCCGTACCACCGCATCACCCGGCGCAAAGTCCGCCGTCTTGATATTGTTTTTGCTCAGGTACTCGCGCATCACGTCGGCGTCTACAAAACCAGTGTTGACGTAGCCCGGGTGGCCGGTGATTTTGGGGTAGCCATCGCCGCCGTTGGCTTGAAAGCTGTTGAGGCCTAATCGGTAGCTTTTGGCTGGGTCAATCGGCGCGCCTTGGATGGTCGCCATTTTGATGGTGCCACTTTCGATGATAAGGGCCACACCGGCAAAATGTGCAAATGCCCCAGAACCGGCGGTCATTTTGGCGGCAACGCTCAGGTATGCCATCAACTCAGTGCCGGTAAAGGTGACGTGCGACAGCATGTTGCCAAAGGGCTGGACTTTGAGCACGTCTTTGTAGGTCAGCGGGCCTTCGGGCATGGAGTCACGCACACCGCCTGCGTTCATCATTGCCAAGTCTGCACCGGCCTTTTGCATCATCACGCTGGCAATAAACACACCCATGTTGGTAGGCTGCTTGCGCACGTTGTCGCGGCTGCCGTCCAGCACGCCGTCGCTACGCCCCACCACCACATCCAGCGCGGCGCGGCCCCGGTCTTGAAACGGCTGCAACATGGCCAGCATGTCAGGGTCTTCTTTGACTTCAGGGGTGTAGGTCTGCTTGCTGTCTTTGCCGTCTGCGCCCTTGACTGTGCGTTTGAGGTTGACCGGCAGCAGTGCGTACTTCAGCAGCTTGAAGTCGCCGTTGGCGTATTCAAAATCAGCGCGGCCCACATACTTGCCCCATTCATGCGCCTGCACAATCCAGGTGCCGTTTTGGCGGTCTGGTGCGCAGGCGGTGCCGGGCACGTAGGCATCGTTGCGCGTAGACGCACCCAGTTGCTCCAGCATGCACACCGGGTTTTGGCTGTGGCCGCCAACAATCAAATCAATGCCTTTGACCTGCCGCGCCATCTCAACGTCGCCTGGGGCATTGACGCCGCTTTTGCCGTCGGTGTAGTGGCCCATGTGAGTCGCTGCAATTACCACGTGTGCTTGCTTGCGCAAGTCAGGCACCAGCTTGGCAGCTTCATCAGCAGGCGTGCGAAAGTCCAGCCCGATGGTGTTGACCGGATCGGTCATCTTTTTGGTGTCGTTAGTTGTCAGGCCCAGCACGGCGATTTTTAAACCACCCCGATCAAACATGTCATACGGCTTGTACAGGCGCTGCCCGCCCAAGTAGATGTTGGCCGAAATCATCGGGAAGCCCGCCCACTGCATTTGCTTGGCCAGCACCGGCAATGGCTTGTCAAACTCGTGATTTCCCAGCGCCATGGCGTCATAGCCAATCAACTTCATACCTTTAAAGTCGGGCTCGGCGTCTTGCGTATCACTCTCGGGCACGCCGGTGTTGATGTCGCCCCCGTCAAGCAACAAGGTGTGGCCACCAGTGGCTTTGACTTCAGCCCGCACTGCATCAATCAGCGTTTTGCGCGCTGCCAGACCATACTCACCATCGTTGTTTTTCCAGAACCGGCCATGGTGGTCATTCGTGTGCAGAACCGTGAGTTTGACCGTGCCTTGCACAGGGCTCAGGCCAGGGCCGATAGCGCACGAAGCCAACACGGCTGTGGCAAAAATAAAAACGGTGGTATTGAGCGTGCGCATGCTGATCTCCGAGGAAGGCCAGTCAGTATTGCATACAACTTTGTCGCGCCAAAGCCTGTAGCGCGTCAAAAAACTATGTCGCATCTGCCGTCTGCTGATAAACAGCTGGGTGCGGCCGACCCCAGCATTCGTTAATTGTTTGAATTGCCCGAGGTGGTTTTGAAGGTCTGCCAGTCTGCGACTGCTGCGTACGCTCAAGTGATGGGTCAGAGCCAGATTCTTGTATCAACTGCAAAAGACGTTCTTCAGACCCCGTTCGCAAAAAATACAAGGCTTTTTGCGTTGAAGCCCACGTTTTTGTTGCGCTAGCAGCTACTAATTAACTAGCATGTTGAATTTTGACGAAAATATGTCACGTCATCAAAAACTGCCCCAGAGCCAGCAGTGCAGGTACGGTGATCGGGTCATTGGCAGCGCTGGACGCTACCGGGTGCGAGGCAAACCGCGCCACCACCAGCTCGGCTTTTGGTGCCACATACAGCCGCTGGCCGTGAATGCCACGCGCCTCAAAAGCACCATGTGCGTTGTGCGTCACCCACCACATGTTGCGGTATGAATAGCCTGGCAGCAGCGTGTAGCCCGCCTGGGCAAATTTGGCGGTGTCCGCGCCGCGGGCAATGTCGGCCACCACCGCGGCGGGCAACACCTGCTGGCCATTGCAAGCGCCGCCGCAGCGCATCAGCTCGCCAAAGCGCGCCAGGTCGCGCAAGCTGGCGCTCAGGCCGCCGCCGCCAAACGCTACACCTATGGAATCCACGCTCAGGTAAGCGTCTTGCTCGCAGCCGATGCGCGACCAGATGCGCTGACCCAAAGCGTCAGCCAACGCCAAGCCTGTGACGCGCTTCATGATCCAGCAAAGCAGCTCGGTGTTGACGGTTTTGTAGGCAAACGCCTGGCCGTGCGCGCCTTCTTTTTTCAGCGTTAGTAAAAATTCGTATAGGTTGTCGGGTCCGCTGTAGTCGGCGGCGCGAGCGCGAAAGCCACCGGCTCGGGCGTAGTCCCAGATTTGCGCTTTGGGGTCTGAATAGACTTCCGAATACGCCACGCCAATTTGCATATCCAACACTTGCCGCAGCGTCGCATCGGCGTACGCGGTGCCAGCCATTTCGGGTAAGTAAAACGGGACCAGCTGATTTTCATCCAGCACGCCTTCGTGAACCAGCGTCGACGCCAGCGTGGCGGCATATGACTTGGTGATTGAAAAGCAGGCATGCGCAGTATGTGGCTGCATCGCGCCGATGTAGCGCTCATACACGCGCTTGCCTTTATGCAGCACCACGATGGCGTCGGTGTAGGTGTCGGCCAGTGAATCGGCCCAGCTGCGCGGGTTGCCGTTCATGTCGGTAAAGCGCATGGCATCGATGGCAGCAGTGGCGCTGGGCTGGACCGCTCCCAGGTCGCTGGCTGCGTTGGTGCCGCGCCACATATTCACGGTGGGCACCAGTTCACGCATGTGCGACAGGCTCCAGCGAATCTGCGGAAAGTTGAAAAACTGATCGTCGGCAAATCGGATGCGCTTATCAAGCGGCGGTGGCGTGCCCTGCATCCAGCCCAGAGCGCTGGGGTTAGATGCATCAGCGTCCAGGTAATCCTTGCCGTCAAAAGTCTGGGTGCGAGCAGTCATCTGGGTTGTCCTTTAGGGTTAAAAGTCGGTGTATGGCACCGCAAGCTGATCGATGTGCCGCGCGACAATGTGAGCAAGCTTAGCGTGGTGCTGCTGGCAGCTGAATTTGCAGACTTACAAATGGCTTAGTGCCGCGCGCTGGTCTTTAAGCGTTTGCCGCCCGTGATGAAAAGTTTTGCCATCGTTTGCCGCAGCCAAACACTGCCGGGGTCATCATGAAAGCGTTCGTGCCAGTGTTGTTTGACGTTGTAGCGCGGCAGTGGGGTGGGCGGCTCCAACACCTGAACCTGCTCCTGGGTTGCCAACCCCATGCCAAGCAGCCGGGGCACAAGAACTAAAAAGTCAGTTTGCGCCACGATGCGTGCTACGCCTAAAAAACTAGGCACCCGCAGCACCACCCGGCGTTCAATTTTTTGTTTGGCCAGCACTTTGTCGACTATCGTGTACCCCGTGCCCGCTGCAGCGACCAAAATGTGGCCTTCTTTTAAAAATATG
>JAYWFR010000089.1:0-2143 GCA_043778695.1 Polaromonas sp.
CGCCTGGCGCACCCCGGCGAGTCACGCAACGTGCACCAATCGGTCACGCTGCTGGAGGCGATTGACGAGTTTCGCTTTGACGCGCTGATTGGCGGCGCCCGCCGTGACGAAGAAAAAGCGCGCGCCAAAGAGCGTATTTTTTCGCACCGCGATGCCTTTGGCCAATGGCAACCCAAGGCCCAGCGGCCGGAGCTGTGGACGCTGTTCAATACCCGCATCCAGCCGGGTGAGCACTTTCGTGTGTTCCCGATCAGTAACTGGACCGAGCTCGATGTATGGCAATACATTGACCGTGAAAATATCGAGTTGCCGTCGCTGTACTACGCGCACCAGCGCAAAGTGGTCGAGCGCAAGGGGTTGCTGGTGCCCGTAACTGAATTAACGCCGCTCAAGGATGGCGAAGTGGCGTCTGAGCAAACCGTGCGTTTTCGCACTGTGGGCGACATCACCTGCACCTGCCCGGTCAGCAGCCCGGCGCTGAATGCCGCTGATGTGGTGCTGGAAACACTGGCGGCAGATGTCAGTGAGCGAGGCGCAACCCGAATGGACGACAAAACCTCCGACGCGTCCATGGAAAAACGTAAAAAAGAAGGCTATTTCTGATGAGCGCCGTTATCAATCAAATCGCTGACGAGCAAGACAATCAACAAGACACAAGAGCCGCCTTGCGCTTTGTCACCTGCGGCAGCGTAGACGACGGCAAAAGCACGCTGATTGGCCGCCTACTGGTGGACAGCAAAACCGTGCTGCAAGACCAGCTGGCGGGTGTGCAGCGCGGCGGGCAAACTGACCTGGCGCTGCTGACCGATGGCCTGCAGGCCGAGCGCGAGCAGGGCATCACGATTGACGTGGCTTACCGCTACTTCAACACCGCTGCGCGCAAGTTCATCATTGCCGACGCGCCTGGCCATGAGCAATACACCCGCAACATGGTCACGGCTGCGTCAAGTTCTGACGCCGCCGTGGTGCTGGTTGATGTCACCAAGCTTGACTGGCAAGCAGCGCTGCCGGACCTGTTGCCGCAAACCCGTCGCCACAGTCTGCTGGTTAATCTGCTGCGTGTGCCTGCGATTGTTTTTGCAGTTAATAAGCTTGATGCGGTGGCCGACCCGGCGCTGGCCTTTGCCAACATCAGCGCCGCACTGACCAAGTTTGCCGACGAGGCGGGCATTGCTTTTAACACCATCGTGCCGATTTCGGCCTTGATTGGCTTTAACGTTGTTGATCAAACCCCCGGTTGGTGCAATTACAACGGGCGCAGCCTGCTACAAATATTAGAGCAACTGTCAAGCACACCCGCCGATACGCATCAGCCGTTTGCCTTCCCTGTGCAATGGGTAGAAAAACCAGCCCCCACGCTTCCCACTTCGTTGGGTACGCTGCCCCCCGAGGGGGCTGTTCCGCCCAAGGGCGGCCTGTCGACGGAACGGTTTTCATCAAGTGCAGACACAGCGCAAGGTCGCCGCATATTCTGGGGACGTATCGCAAGCGGCATGGCCCAGCCCGGCCAGCAGATCACCGTCATGCCCAGCGGCAAAACCGCCACCATTGCCCAAGTGTTAAGCCACGCGCGTCAACCGAAAAACGTAGCAGCTAACCACAGCGCTGGCGTTATTTTGGACCGGGAGCTTGACGTATCCCGCGGCGATTGGCTCCAGGCCAGCGAGCCGACCAACCCCGGCAAAAAAGACATCCTCGCCACCGTCGCCTGGATGGACGAAGAGCCGCTGGTGCCGGGTCGTATTTACTGGGCACTGCACGGCCACCGCTGGGTCAAAGCCAAAGTCAAACGCATCGTCAGCCACATCAACATCAATACCCTCGAAAGCAATGACGCAACCCAGCTGGATGCGAACGCGATTGGGGTAGTTGAGCTGGCGCTGTTAGAGCCCATTGCCGCCCTGCCCTACAAGCAGTCCCGCGTGCTCGGCTCACTGATATTGGTCGACACCGCCAGCCATAAAACCTCAGGCGCGGCTCTGGTCTTGTAATGCCTTTAAAATCAAGGCATTTCCAGCCCTGGCAACAACTCACATGACCCACATCGTTTCAGACTCCTGCATCCGCTGCAAATACACCGACTGCGTGGACGTTTGCCCGGTCGATTGCTTTCGCGAAGGCCCCAACATGCTGGTGATTGACC
>JAYWFR010000090.1:0-2125 GCA_043778695.1 Polaromonas sp.
CCATCGTGCGTATGGCCACCCAAAATGGCATCAATACCCGTGACGCGGGTGGCCATTTTCAAATCTACATCCATGCCGTTGTGCGACAACACCACCACAGCCTGAGCGCCCTTGGCGCGCGCCTCGTGGACCATCTTTTGCATCTGCTCATCCTGGATGCCAAAAGTCCAGTTGGGCACTTGCCAGCCCGGGTTGGCAATCGGCGTGTAGGGGAAGGCCTGACCGACGATGGCCACCGACACGCCATTCATTTCCTTGATGACGTACGGTTTGAACACCGGGTCTTCAAAGTCTTTGGTCTTGACGTTTTGCGCGACGAAATCTATCTTGCCTGCAAAGTCCTTTTCGATGATCTCTTTGACGCGCTCTTCGCCGTAGGTAAATTCCCAGTGCGCTGTCATCACGTTCACGCCCAGCAGTTTGCAGGCATCCACCATGTCTTGCGCGTCGGTCCACAGGCTGGTCGCGCTACCCTGCCAAGTGTCACCTCCATCGAGCAGCAAGGCACCGGGGCGGCTGGCACGCAACTGCTTGACCAAGGTAGACAGATGGGCAAAACCGCCCACCTTGCCGTACTGCTTGGCGCAGCTTTCAAAGTCTACGTATGTATGCGCATATGCCAATGGACTGGCCGCTTTAAGCGCGGCATATTTGATCAAATGCTCGCCCACCAGGTGCGGCACATTGCCACGCATGCCCGCTACGCCCAAGTTCACATTGGGTTCGCGGAAATATATTGGCAACAACTGCGCGTGGCAGTCGGTCATGTGTAGCAAATGCACATTGCCCGTTTTAGGCACGTTGTAAAGGTCGTCCACCTCTTTAGCGCTGGCCTCGCGCATTAGAGGAAAACCCGCCACAGCAGCAGCAGTCAGGACAGAAGAAAATTCACGGCGGGAGAGATTCATGACAGGGGGCTATCGTTGGGTTGGCGAGTGAACGCAAAAAACGCAGAAAGAACTCTAAAAGCGCGAAAACGTACGATCTTTAAAAGCTGAAATTTTCTTGGATTTTTTCGCGCCTTTTTTTTTAGCAAAACCTATGAAAACTACTTGTTCACTGGCGACGCAGGATCAAGCAACAAAGCCATCACATCCTTGATCTGCGCAGTCGTCAAAATACCCGCAGCGCCAAAGCGCGGCATGTTGCTGCACAGGTTAACGGAGTGGGTGTTCCAGATGCGCGTCCAGGTGTACTTGACAATGGCCTCTGAATCTTTGGAGTTGGGGTCTTTGACACCGCGAATGCTGCCGTATTTGTACAGCGACGGGCCTAAATTGCCGTAACTGATTTCTTGCGGCGCTATTTGATGGCAGGCATAGCAGTTGGCACCGCTGGGTGCGCCGATCTTGTCGGAGAACTGCAAGCCGGTGCCGTCTTGGGCTATTTTTTCGCCCTGCTTCCAGTCGCCAGTGTATTTGCCGTCGGCAGGGTAAGGGATGCCTTGGTACAAAGCGGTTTGTATCCGCTCCCTTGTCTTTTCATCTACCGCCTTCCCGGTCAAATCGGCCTGGCTGCACACGCGCTGCACTTCGTTTTGATCCAGACGGTCCAGCTTGGCAGGGCCGCGCTCGGAGAAACTGGCTTTCAGCGTGGCGAGAAAATCTACGGGTTTGTCCACACTGGCGCAAGCTGCCAACATTGTGGCACCCGCGATAGCTATTAAAATAGAAGCTTCTTGCCCACGGCGTTGCTTGTTTTTGGACTGTTTATTCATATATTTTTCCACAATCAACGTTTAAGAGCGGGAGCTGCCATCTTGCCGCCATTGGCGTTCACACCCATGAAGGTGATCAAGTCTACCGAGGTCTGGGAGAGGTAGTTCAGCTCGGGCATGCGCTGTCCGCGCAGACAATCTTGCACGCGCCACTGCATGGTGCGCAGGCCACCCTGGCTTACGCGGTAAGCGGGCCATTGGGCAAACGCGTCCTGCGAGCCCTTGCCAGGGCCTGTCAGGTTGGGCAAGCCTTGCAAACGAATGCGTTTTTCGTCCTGGTTATGGCAGGAGGCGCAGCTGAAATCGTGCGTACCGCCCTTAAAGTAAAACACCTCTTTGCCGCGTGCATAGGCAGCTTTTTCCAGCGGGTGGCTTTGTGGCACATTGATGGCCACGCCACGTGACTCG
>JAYWFR010000091.1:0-12366 GCA_043778695.1 Polaromonas sp.
TTCGACGTTCAAATCGAGACCAGGCTGAAACACTGAATTCGGCAAGTAAATCATTAACTTACGACGTTCTGATGTGATGACGTTGGGACACTACTGATTCGCGATAAAAGTTAACCGGCAGCCCCGGTACATCCGCTGCCATTGAAAACACACAGCCCGACTGCGGGTAGACCTGCAGTTCTTCCTCGCTTCTTTGGTAGCGTGCGGTGGTCACGTAGAGCGTTTTCAAGTCGTCGCCGCCGAAGCACGGCATGGTCGGGCACTGAGCCGGCACGGCAATGCTGGCCAGCTCAACCCCGCTGGGGGCCAACTTGCAGATGCGTGCGCCTTCAAACATGGCAACGTAGTAGTTGCCTTCGGCGTCAACTGCGGCACCGTCGGGGCGACCGCCGTAACTGTCATAGCCGGGGGAGCCAAACTTCCAGTCAGCACGCTTGCTTGGCCATTGTTTGAATATGCGTTCATGGCTCATGGTGTTGGCCTCAGCGTCCCAGTCCCAGGCAAGCACGGCGTGGGTGGGGGTGTCTGCCCAGTAGATGGTTTTGGCATCGGGTGACCAAGCCAGGCCGTTGGCAATGGTGGCGTTGCTGACTTTGGCCTGCAGGTCGCCGCCGTTGAAGGCAAACAGCTGGGCGCTGGCAGCGGTACGCGGCTCAAACATGGTGCCCGCCCAGAAGCGGCCAAGTGGGTCTGCCTTGCCGTCGTTAAAGCGTGTCGTGGCGGTGTCGTGCTTGCCAGCGACCAGCTTGATGAGCGCACCGCCCCAGTCGCGCGCGCGGTAAATGCCGTCGCGCAGTGCAATGACCAGCCCACCCGACTCAGCAGGCGCGATGCAGCCTGGCTCCGACGGCATCGCCCAGCTTTGCACATCGCCCATTAGGGCGTTGCAGCGATGTATCTGCTTTCCCGGAATATCAACCCAATACAGCATTTGTTCGTGCGGATGCCAAAACGGCGACTCGCCAAGAGCGTAGTTTTGAGGGGTAAGTGCTTGCCAAGTCATGATGGGTGGTGCTTTGTGATGGTTTGAAATTCACGCGATTCTTACGGCGCTCACGTTACGATACACCAGCGCTATGAAAACACCACAATGGCTTTTCCCGCCTGAGCCCGCCGTGCAGCGTGAGTTGTTTGTATTGGGTTATCGCAATTTGGCAAGTAACAGCGCCGCTCGTCTCGTTTTGCCAGCGTTGGTGGCTTGGGGGGTGTGGGAGACAACGCCAATTGCGCGCTTGGGCTTGTGGCTCGGCTTGATGGCTCTGTTGAGCGTGGCATGCCAGCTTTTGTTACGTGTATTTCGCACAGATTTAACGGTGGTTAAGCCGGGTAGCGCCGTGTTACGGCAATGGCAAATATGGCACGCCGGTTTGATGATCGCCATTGGCCTGGGCTGGGCCTGCCTCGGGCTGCTGTTTGTGCCAGATGCGCATGTTCAAAACATGATCCTTGTGCTGGTTTTCTGCGGCGTTCTGGCGGCCAGCGCGCTTAGCACAGGCCCCAGTGACTACACGGCCTGCACGCTGGGCTCGCTACTGGCTGTCGTGGTTTTTGTGCCCCAGCTTCCGGCCGCTTTTGATCGGCAAACCCCTGTGCTGGTCGTCACTTTTTGTCTTTATTTTTTGGTGCTGGCGACGTCAACCCGAAACGTACGCATGACCCTGCTGCAGGCCATCAACCTGCGGTTGGCAAATACGGAGCTGGCGCAAAAAAATTCTGCCAACGCACTGCGGGCTGAAAAAGCAAATCGCGACAAGTCCGAGTTTCTGGCAGCGGCCAGCCACGACTTGCGCCAGCCGGTACACGCCCTGTTGCTTTTGGTTGAAGCTTATCGCCAGCAAACGCCCGGTGCGGCTACGCACCCATTACTGACTCAAATTTCGACCGCTGGCCAGTCCATCAGCAGCCTGTTTAACGCGCTGATGGAGTTGTCGCGGCTGGAAAGCGGCACCGAAAAACTGGCACCCACCACGTTCAATGTCAACGACGCGATGCTGCAGGTGTTAAACCGGGTGTTGCCCGAAGCTGAGCAGCGCGGGCTGAAACTCAACTACTTCATGGCGCGACAAGTAGGCAAAAACCGCGCGGGCGAACGCTTGGTGGTGCATACCGACGAACTGCTGTTAAAGCGCGTTTTGACCAACTTACTTTCAAACGCGGTGCGCTACACGACCAGCGGCGGCGTGCTGCTGGCGATACGTGCCGCCCATGGCGGTGATGGTCTGTGGCTGGAAGTCTGGGACACCGGTATTGGCATAAGAACTGAGGATTTACCGCGTATTTTTGGCCCCTATGTCCAGATCGGCAATGCCGAACGGGACCGAACCCAGGGCATGGGGTTGGGCTTGGCGATCACGGCGCATGCTGTTGATTTGCTTGGCCTGAAGCTGACGGTGCAATCCAGGCCCGGGCGTGGCAGTTGCTTTCGCCTGCACCTGCCTGCAGCCATGTGCCAATACGACGCAAGCGCTGCCGCCGAGCACACCGAACCGCAAGGGCCGGTGCTCGCGCCCAAGCTGGCTGGGAGGCGCGTGCTGCTGGTCGAAGACGACTCGATGGTGCTGCGCGCCATGCATGCGCTGCTGACGGGCTGGCACATCGACCTGCGCTGCGCAAGCCGGGGCGATATGGCTGTTGCGCTGGGCGTTTGCAACTCTGGCTGGGACCCTGAATGTGTGTTGTGCGACTTCAGACTGCCCGGCCAGCTGGATGGCATAGCGCTGCTAGACGCGCTGCTTGACCACTACCCAGGCGCGGTCGGTCTTTTGCAAACTGGCGAGCTGGCGCAAAACGTGCGCGCCGCCGCAGAGCACGCGGGCTATATTTTATTAACCAAACCAATTGAGCCCGGCGTACTGGCGCAGACCCTGACCGCCGTGCTGGAAAACCGCAGTCGATGAACCCAACGCAAAAAAGCTCAGCATGGATATTTTGATCATTGACGACCATCCGCTGACTTGCCAGGGTTTGTCGGCGCTGCTGGGCAGCCGCTACGCGAACGCCGTAGTGCAAACCATCTACAGCGCCGCAGACGCTAGGCGCTACATGCAAAGAGCGCCTGCACTTGACTGGCTTTTTTTAGACATCCAATTGCGCGACGACCCTGAGCACAGCCTGTTTCACGATCTATGCAGCACACCGTTGATCGGCAGCACCATCCTTATTTCGGCCGAGCCGGAGCACCGTTTGATCAGGGCGGCTTTGGCCTGCGGGGCGCGCGGCTTTATCTCTAAAGCGGCAGCGCCGGAACAGGTGCTTGGCGGCTTTGACGCGATTTTGGCAGGCGACTTTTACATGCCCCCTGACGTAGCAGCGCACGTCCGGCAGTTGCAAATGCCGGCGACTAACGGTGGTGCGCTGCGCGGCTTGTCGCCTCGTTTGGAACAAGTGCAAGAACTACTGCTTCGAGGTGCGTCCAACAAACTGATCGCCAAAGACTTGAGCCTGTCGGCCCACACCGTCAAAGAATATGTCTCGTCTGTGCTGGCATTTCACGCGGTACACAGCCGCCTTGAGTTGGTGTTGAGGCTGAATCCGTAAACCAAACGCTCCTAAATCAGGAGCTGCTTACGCACATATTGATTGGGCTAGAGGCGTATTTTTACCTGAAAAGATGAAAAAAACCCGTTGACTTTGCAGTCAACGGGCTTTTTTTAATTAAATTGCTGGTGGTTCAGCGGTTGTAAGCTGTCTCGCCGTGCGAAGTGATGTCCAAACCTTCGCGCTCGTCTTCTTCGTTGACGCGCAAACCAATCGTCAGGTCAACAACTTTGTAGGCGATGAACGACACCACGCCCGACCACACCACGGTGATCAACACGGCTTTGGCTTGAATCCACACCTGGCTCGCAATGGAGTAGTCGGCTGGCGTCTGCATTGTGGCAGTGACCCAATCGGCCACAAAACTTGGACCGCCCAAGGCCGGCGAATTGAACACGCCCGTCAAGATGGCCCCCAAAATACCGCCGATGCCGTGCACACCAAACACGTCCAGCGAATCGTCTGCGCCCAGCAGTTTTTTCAGACCGCTGACGCCCCACAGGCAGGCAAAGCCAGCCAGAAAACCGATGACCAGACCGCCGCCGATACCAACATTGCCAGCGGCCGGCGTGATGGCTACCAAACCAGCGACGCAACCCGACGCGGCCCCTAGCATGGAGGCTTTGCCGCGCATCAGCGTCTCGCCAATACACCAAGCCAGCACTGCGGCAGCAGCTGCTCCCAGCGTGTTGACAAAGGCCAATGCCGCAAAGCCATTGGCTTCCAGCGCTGAGCCTGCATTGAAGCCAAACCAGCCGACCCACAGCAGGGCAGCGCCCACCATGGTCAATGTCAGGCTGTGCGGGGCCATGGCTTCTTTTCCGTAGCCGATGCGTTTGCCGATGACATACGCGCCCACCAAGCCAGCAACGGCCGCGTTGATGTGCACCACGGTGCCGCCTGCAAAGTCGAGAGCGCCTGATTGCCAGATATAGCCTGCCTTGGCGTTCATGGCGTCCACCACTTCTTTGCCGGTGTAAGCGTCAGGGCCCATCCAGAACCAGACCATGTGGGCAATCGGCGCATAGCTGAAGGTAAACCACAGTGCCATGAACAGCAGCACGGCTGAGAACTTGATGCGCTCGGCAAACGCGCCGACGATTAGGCAACAGGTGATGCCGGCAAACGTGGCCTGGAAGGCGGCAAACACGATTTCTGGAATCACAACGCCTTTGCTGAATGTGGCTGCCGTAGCAAATGTGCCTGCAACATTGTCCCAAACACCCTTCATAAAGAGGCGGTCAAACCCGCCGAAGAAAGCATTGCCTTCGGTGAAGGCCAAGCTGTAGCCGTAAATAAACCACAATACCAAAATCATCGAAAAAGTCACCATGACCTGCATGAGAACCGACAGCATGTTTTTGCTGCGCACCAGGCCGCCGTAAAACAGCGCCAGACCGGGAACCGTCATCAAAATCACCAGCAGCGTGGACACCATCATCCAGGTTGTGTCACCCTTGTTAGGAACCGGCGCTGGTGGCGCTGATGCGGCTACCGCAGGGGCGGCGGCTGCGGGAGAAGCAGCAACGGTTGCGGCGGCGGGTGCAGCGGCCGGCGCATCAGCGGGCTTGGCTGCGGCGGTTGACGCCGCAGGAGCGGCTGCTGGTGTTTGCGCCAGTACCGATGCGCCAGAGGCCAAAAGTCCGAATCCCAGAACCAGGGAGGCAAGAAGTTTTTTCATAATTGTGTTTTTTGTATGTGAGGCGTTGAATGCGCTGAAAGGCTTGCGCCTTACAGAGCTTCCTTACCAGTTTCACCTGTGCGAATACGAACGACTTGCTCAAGGTTGTAGACAAACACTTTGCCGTCACCAATTTTGCCGGTTCGGGCCGCTGCTTCTACCGCTTCAATCACCCGGTCGACCATGTCGTCAGACACTGCTGCTTCAATTTTGACTTTTGGCAGAAAGTCGACCACGTATTCAGCACCGCGGTACAGCTCGGTGTGGCCTTTTTGGCGACCGAAGCCCTTGACTTCGGTGACCGTGATGCCTTGCACACCGATACCCGACAGGGCTTCACGCACCTCGTCGAGCTTGAACGGTTTGATGATGGCTGTGACGAGTTTCATGAGTTCTCCTGGTGTGTGCTGGGGCTGGGGTCGGCTTAGAAGCTGTATTTCACGCCCACAACCAGAGCGCCCTTGCCGAGGTCTTTGTTGTTGTTGTCGCGATAAAAGGTGTTAGCGCCAGTTTTGGTGTTTGTGCCAATCAAAGCAGCAGTGCCGCTGATGCCTGACCCAAAGTCTTTAGCAACTGTCAATGCGTAGTCCGTGTAGTTGCCAACGTTGCCGCCCAAGCCTTGGTTCGGAATGCGTTGGACGCCCACATGCGGGGTCAATGTAAAGCCACTGCCCAGGTCAAAGTTGGCGCTCAAGTCAAAATACTGGCTGCCAGAGCTTTTCAGGAAACCCAGGTAATTACCAATGCTGCGGTTGTATTTGAAAGTGGCAACGCTGTAAGTCAAAGCGCCATAAATCTCGGTGGTGTTGGCGTTGCTGTACTGGCCAGCGCCTGGGGTCACGGCTGCGCCTGAGTTGTTGCCTGGGTAAACGTAGGCTATCAAACCGAGGTCATAGGTGAGGTCTTTGGTGATGCTGCCTTTGTAGCCGCCATACAAATCAAGCTCGTAGCTGCCTTTGGTGGCACCGTTGAAGTCTTTGACCCAGTTCACGTTGGAGCCAAAAGCACCCAGGTAAAAGCCGTTTTTGTGGGTAAAGTCAGCGGTTAATTGCAGCGCTGGCTTAAAGGCTGTCTGCGCGATACCGCGAAAGCGGTAGTCGGTGACGATACCGGCGCTGTAGGCCAGCGTGTAGTCAGGCTCAGGTGCTTTGGTTTGCGCGAAGCTGGCGGTGGATGCAAGAATGGCCAAGCTGGCGGCGATTTTGACGGGGCTAAATTTCATGGTGTTTCCGGTGAAGTGATCAAAGTAGGTGTTCAGCAAAGATTGCTGGCGCATAAAAGTCTAGCATTTACCGTGCCAAATGATGGCGGTTTTGTAACTGGGCGCGTCTACTGACGGTGCCACTGTCGCGTTAAGCATGAAGCCATCATTTCGAATGCACCAACTTGGCGCATTTTGATAAAACTGCACGCTTTTAATGCATCAAATCCAGGGAGCACCCAATGAGCCTTTCTATTGTCAACAGTCGCGCCTTGCTGGGGCTGGATGCGCGGCCGGTTTGCGTCGAAGTGCATCTAGCCAATGGTTTGCCCAGCTTTACCCTGGTGGGGCTGGCTGAAACTGAAGTCAAAGAAGCGCGGGAACGGGTGCGCTCGGCCATCCAGAACACCGGACTGGAGTTTCCGGGCAACAAGCGCATCACGGTTAACCTGGCACCTGCTGACTTGCCCAAGGATTCGGGCCGGTTTGATTTGCCAATTGCATTGGGCATTTTGGCTGCCAGCGGGCAAATTGATGCCAAAAAAATGCAGGGGTTTGAATTTGCCGGTGAGTTGTCATTGGGCGGCGAGCTGCGGGCGGTACGTGGCGCGCTGGCCATGAGTTTGGCGCTGGCAGGCCAGGCGGACGGCGCAGGCCAAAGCATCCCAAAGCTGGTGTTGCCCGAAAGCAGCGCGCAAGAAGCCGGCTTGGTGCCCGGTGCCGAGATTTTTGCGGCACGCCATCTGCTGGATGTGGTGCGCCAGTTTTTGCCCGGCGACGCCGTACCCGATGCCCTTAGCGGCTGGCAACGGGTAAAGGCCGCGCAGCGCACTGTAGCCAGCCACTACTTTGATATGGCCGACGTCAAGGGCCAGGCGGCTGCCAGGCGGGCGCTTGAAATCGCTGCTGCGGGCGGCCACAGCATGCTGATGATGGGCGCGCCCGGCTCAGGCAAGTCGATGCTGGCGCAGCGCTTTGCGGGCCTGCTGCCTGACATGACGACGCAAGAGGCGCTTGAAAGCGCGGCAGTTGCGTCGCTGACCGGCCGCTTCTCATTGGACAGCTGGGCCGTGCGCCCGACGTGCGCGCCGCACCACACCGCCAGCGCAGTGGCACTGGTGGGTGGGGGCTCGCCTCCGCGCCCAGGGGAGATATCGCTGGCGCACCAAGGCGTGCTTTTTTTAGACGAATTGCCCGAATTTCCCCGTGCGGCACTTGAGGCACTGCGCGAGCCGCTGGAGTCCGGCACCATCACCATTTCACGGGCAGCGCATCGGGCTGAGTTTCCGGCGCGCTTTCAGCTGGTGGCGGCCATGAACCCCTGCCCCTGCGGCTATTTGGGGTCAAACCTGCGCGCCTGCCGCTGCTCGCCAGATCAAATTGCACGTTACCAAGGCAAATTGAGCGGCCCGCTGCTGGACCGCATCGACTTGCATGTTGAAGTCGGCGCACTTGCGGCTGAGGAGCTGATCAACACGCCGCCCGGCGAAAGCACAGCGTCGATTCGCGAACGCGTTGCTGCCGCAAGGGGTAGAGCGATTGCCCGGCAAGGCCACACCAACCAAGCCTTGAACGGCCAGGCCATTGACGAGCAGTGCAAGCTGGACGATGCCGCTGCCAAGTTTTTAAACACCGCCGCCGCCCGCCTGGGCTGGTCTGGCCGCAGCATTCACCGCTGCCTGAAGGTGGCCCGCACGATTGCTGATTTGGCCGGGGCCGCCAAAGTACAAGTGACGCACGTGGCAGAGGCGATTCAGTACCGGCGGGCGCTCAAAGCGCACTGAAGTCAAGTTAGTGCTATGTATATTAGAGCTGCTAGCGCCCGAATTCATTGGGCTACACAGGGCAGATGACTGGAATCACTCTTCTGCCGTGCCTGCGGTAGATGTGAAAGTCGCTGTTCAGCGTCAGCACATGGCATGGCTTGTATAGCTGTGACATGCGTACCAAGCAAGCGTCTGCCGGGGCTGCGGGGACGCTGTCGTAACGCTGATACAGGGCGCTGACTGAAGCAAGTTGCTCGGAGAGCGCCATGCCGAATTGGACAACACCACGCTCAATCAGGGCGAGCGCTTTGGAGGAGTCCAGCCCTGAGCGAGCGAGCAAAAAGCAAGCCTCAGCAGCCACGGCTTCGCAGGTTAAAAAGGTCCCGTAAGCTTTGCAAACTGTTTTTTACCCATTCGTGATGCTTGTCATGTTCAGACAGCAGAGAGATCCAAGGGCCAATGTCAAGCAAGATGTGGCCGCCTGATTTCGCAGGGAGTGCCACTTTCAAACGCGGCCGAAGTCGGCCATCTAGACTTGGTTTGACGACAAACCTGGCGGTGCGTTTGAAAAGCACCCGACCAGATCACCTGCCAGACCAAGTGCTGATTGCGCTGAGGGTGCATCTGATCTCTGCGCTGCGTAGGCAACCAAACACGGTGCAAAAGTTAAGATTTGCTGACTTTTTTCTGCTGGCTCAGCGAGGCAAGAGTGTCCTCAACCGGTGCGCTGATTTTGAAGCTAAGAGTGTTCATGGTGAAACCGCACCATGTGGCAGCTAATATTACTTCTCTGCAAAAGCCCGTTCAATCACAAAGTCTCCGGGCTTTGACGTGGTGCCTTCTTTAAAGCCCTTATCTTCCAGCATGGCCTTCAAATCTTTCAGCATGCCTGGGCTGCCGCAAATCATCACGCGGTCTGTGGCGGCGTCTAGCCCGGGGAGTTTGAGGTCGTCAAACATTTTGCCGCTGGCCATCAGGTCAGTCACCCGGCCCATGGTGCGATACGACTCGCGTGTGACGGTGGGGTAGTACAGCAGCTGCTTGGCGATCATTTCGCCTAAAAACTCGTGCTGCGGCAAATGCTCGGTGACCAGGTCGTGGTAGGCCAGCTCGTCTTTTTCACGCACGCCGTGGACGAGTACAACCTGCTCGAAGGCTTCGTAGGTTTCAGGGTCGCGAATGATGCTCATGAACGGGGCCAAACCCGTACCGGTCGACAGCAAATACAGGCGTTTGCCGGGCAGCAAATAGTCAATCAGCAGCGTGCCGGTGGGCTTTTTGCCGACGATAACCGTGTCGCCCACCTGAATGTGCTGTAGGCGTGACGTCAGCGGGCCATCTGGCACCTTGATGCTTAAAAACTCCAGGTGATCTTCGTAGTTGGCGCTGACGATGCTGTAGGCCCTCAAGAGCGGCTTGTCATTGACTTTCAGGCCAATCATGGTGAAGTGGCCGTTGCTAAAGCGCATGGACTCGTCGCGGGTGGTGGTGAAGGTGAACAGTTTGTCGGTCCAGTGGTGGACGGACAGCACACGTTCTTCGTTGAAAGCGCTCATGGGATTGACGTTTAGAGAAGGGGAAACCCTGATTTTAGCGTCCTGCTTTTTTTAATGGGCGAAGTGGTCAAACGACGAGAACTGCGTTGTAACGGGCTGGCCAGTGCCGTCAACCAGCCGCAAGCCCGGCTCGCTTTGAATCACGCCGATTCGGGTGACGGGCGTCTGGCTGCGGGCCGATGCGGCTTCAACGGCGTTCCGCATGGCGGGCGGCGCGGTAAAGGCCAATTCATAGTCATCACCGCCTGAAAAAACTGTTTTGAGCTGTTTTTGAGGGTCAAAATAGCCTCTAGCCCATATGTTGTGTGCGCTAGCAGCTACTAAATTCATAGTAACGTCGGCATTCACCAGTGCACCTACGCCAGATGCTTTCAAAATATGGCCCAGGTCGCCCGCCAGCCCGTCACTGATGTCGATGGCTGATGTGGCGATGCCGCGCAGGGCCGTGCCGAGGGCAACTCGGGGCGTGGGTTGCTCTAACCGCAGCCTGGTTTGCGCCAACACGTCGGGCGGTAATTCAATCTTGCCCTGCAGCGCCTCAAGGGCCAGCCGCGCATCGCCCAGCGTGCCGCTGACGTAAATGTCGTCACCAACCTTTGCGCCCGAACGTAGCAAGGCTTGGCCGCGCGGCACTTCGCCAAACACGGTGATGCATATATTGAGCGGGCCTTGCGTGGTGTCGCCGCCTATCAGCTCGCAGCCGTGCGCATCGGCCAGCGCCCACAGGCCGCGAGAGAATTCTTGCAACCAGGCTTCGTCAATGCGCGGCAATGCCAGCGCGAGTGTGAAGGCAACCGGTGTTGCGCCGCAAGCGGCCAAGTCGCTTAAGTTCACCGCCAATGCTTTGTAACCGAGTGAGTACGGACTTACATCGCTGAAGAAATGTCGGCCGTCTACCAGCATGTCGCTTGAGATAGCCAACTGCATGCCCGGCGATGAGTTGATCAGCGCGCAGTCATCGCCCACACTCAGCGCTGCGCGCAAGGGCTGGCGGGTGAAGTAGCGGGCAATCAGGTCAAATTCGGTCATGCCGCAAGGATACAACCCTCAAGGACATTCATCCCTGCCCGTAAGCCGGACTGCCCTCCAACCGCTGTGGCAGACAAAAAAAAAGGTCAATTGTGTATCTGCACCCGGACGACCCGGAAACACTGCCCTAGGCCATCAGCAATTGCGGTGCCGATCTACAAGCTTATTGGCACGTGATGGATACCGGCAGCGCGCTAAAAGCGCTGCAACGACTGTGCACCATCCGCCACCAAGCGCATCACACCGAGCTGCTCACCTTGCTTTCCGTCTTGGGCAGGGCGGCCACCTTGCTTGACCAATTGCCGTGGAACCGATTGGTCAAGCCCGTGAGCGAATTTGATGTAATTGTGGGGGGTCTGCCTGACGATGAATACGAGGATCAAAGCGGCGACGGGGACGTGTCTGAATTGCTTTTATTCGGATGCTCGTAAAGCGTGCAAGGGCAGGTGCCGATAGACATCTGCTTGTCCACCCCGAAACGCAATCCGGCTCTCTATCTTGGCACCCAAACGCTACGCCACTGCGTGTGAAGCAGCATTGTCCACAGCGATCACGCTCACAGCCGTTTTCCAACCAAAGTCTTCATACGCCGCCTGCAAAGCACGCCGCGCCGCTTCGGTTGCATAGCCTTTACCATGTTGCCCCGGAATCAACGCCCAAGAGATTTCTGGCTCAGGAAAGCCTTCTGGAAACCACATGCCGCACAACCCCACAAACGCACCCGAGTCCAGCGTTTCCAGCGCCCAAGGCCCAAACCCGCGCAACATCCAATGGCCCGAATACACCGCAAATTTGCGCCATGCTTCATCGCGCGAGCACGGGCCACCGTAGGGCCGCGAAAGCTCAGACGCAAAAAACTGCGCCATCGGCTCAAAGTCAGCGGGCTTGAAAGCGCGAAGCTGCAAACGGGCTGATTTAAATTCGGGTATGTTCAACATGCAAATATTCTCAAGCATGTGGCTTACTGCTGACTTTTGAATACGACACAGCACCTGAGGTGCGCGCCCTCATCGCCACAATAGCTGGCTAGTTGGGGTGCTGAATTCAGTTACCTAATTTAAGCGTTTCTGAGCCGCAAATTGTTCACCCCTGCCCGTAAGCCGCATCCCCCCTAAAGCGCTGCGCGGCCTGCCTCACCACCTCGGCCAGCAGCGCCTCTTCAGCCTGCTTTTCACGCAGCCAGCGCGCATCGTTTTGCCCGCGTTCTACGCCGCTGTGCAGCATGGCCAGAAAAGATGACGCACCCAGCCGCAGGGCATGCACTTCAATTTGCCTGAAGGTCAGCCAGATGTGTTCGCGCAGCGGCATGTGCTTGCCCGTGGCGGGGTCTACATACACCGCGTCTAGCCCAAAGCGGCAGGCCTGAAAGCGGTTGTAGGTGTAGACCAGATAGTCGTCTTCTTGCGGCATAAAGGGCTGATCAATCATGAACCAGGCGGCAAGCGCCTGTACAAAGCCAGACAGGGCGGCGGCTCGTGTGACGGTTAAAGGCGTATCGAACACGCGGATCTCAATCGTGCCAAATTCAGGCTTGGGCCGAATGTCCCAATAAAAATCCTTCATGCTTTTAACGACGCCAGTGCGCGTCATTTTGTT
>JAYWFR010000092.1:0-2122 GCA_043778695.1 Polaromonas sp.
GGGTAGCCGTCTTTGTAGATCGCCTCAAACAGCTGGCCGGGGTGGACAGTGTCTTTGCTTGAGTCCATGGTGGCCAAAAAATTGACGATTTTGTTTTTCGTCAGATTGAGCTCTTCTTTGAACGTGACTGCGCCAGTTCGCTCGGTACTCACCATAAAGACGGTGGGCAGGTAGGGGCTTAAGACTGCCTCCAGTAATGTTTGACTGACAAAGTCCTCCAAAGCGAACCGGGGAAACTCCCTTCGGTCGTCATCTTTGAGGGCTGCAAATTCCAGAACGCTGCTGTTGCTGGCTTTTTCGGCGGAGAACAAAATCTTGCCTTGCTCGCTGCGCAGGTCTTTTTTGAACGAGGCTACTTTCCATGTGCTGTCCAGATCAAAGTCAAAGGAAATACTGGTTTCCTTAAATCGATCTGCTGGTGCACCTAAAGCGCGAGGCAAGTAAGCCTGCCAGCGTCGACTGGTCTGCTGTTTAATTTCAGGCCATTGGGTGACAAACTTTTCCTCCAGATCAATGGAGACTGCACCGTCGTTGAATAACTGCGCCAGGTCTTTGCTATCGACTTCCCATTCAATCAACTGGCGCCAAGTAGACAAAAAAGCGTAGATAGCGTATGTGGCATAGGTTTTGCCAGTGTTGTTGCGGCCACAAATGATCGTTAGCGGGGCAAGTTCTATCGTCGCTTCGTCTATGGCACCTAGATGGGTGAAGTGGAATTTCATGTTTTTGAATCCTTTAAGGGCGCATCATTTGATGACATGCCGTAGTTAATTATCATGATGTGGCTTGGGCTCCTGCTTTGCTCTTGCGCATGGTGCCTAAGCACGTGGGGGTCGCCCTGGCTGTCGAACTGGCCTGCACTTGCGAGTTCGAGCCAGGTCTCGAAGTGTTCGGCCACTGTGCGGTACAACAGGGTGTGCTCGGGGTGGCGCGGGTTGTAGAGCTTGGGCTTGGCGTGTTGTTTCGCTGTGGCGGTGTGCATGGTACAACGCCTTGATGGGCGTGGCTTGTGGCGTATAACTGTACATGTCGGCCTACCGCTTTTATGCGCTCTACGACAAGGTCAGCCGAGAAGACATCCTCAGTCACACTTCCCGGCTTGTTCGGGCCAACCGCGGCAGGCCAGCGAGCGTAAGCTGGTGCAGCGACGGCTGTCTTTCACGGGGCACGTTCAGTTGATTCGCCGCTCACAACCCCGCTCAGGGGCCCTTCTTACCTGAGCGCCCCCTGACCGCCCCCGGTTGCGCAAACGCTGGTTCAAGAATCTGCTGCAGGAGGCCTCTACGCTGCGCTGCACCAGCAGCCGAGGCCGCTGCAACCCAAGAATGGTCAAGCGCAGGCACTCGCCCTATGCTAGCCATGACCCTTCAAAACTGCCAGGCAAGCACCTCGACAATTCACCCGCACTTCTTGGGCCGATGCCTTTGTCGCCCATGACAAAGTTCGCGATAACTTTTTAAGCGAACAGTATTGAGACCTGACCCAACACTGTTTTTTGCCCCGCTACGATGGCGACGTTGCCGTAAACGGGGCTACCGTCCTAGACCTGACTCTGGATTCCCCCTGACTTTTTTGGACCATTCAATACTGTTAAACAACAATTTTGCGACGGCGTGACAGCGCAACCCCAAGCATGCCGATTCCCAGCAAAGCAATGGTTGCAGGCTCAGGCACAGTTCCATTTGCGCATGAGGATGGTTCATAGGGTCAAATCATCAAACCTTGGGTCTGTAAAGCGTCCACTGACAGAGACAGTAACCCGATCGAGGCACCCGAAATTGGTGAAATTGAAGACAGAGCCTTGGCCGGAGTTGTAGCTGATGGTGACAACCGCGGTGTTGTTCAAAAAGCCGGTCCACGACCGGGTCTGACAAGTCAACATGGTCCCTCAACACGCTCAGTAGATCAAAAATCTCACCCGTTGTCAGATCGAACGTGTCCGTTACTGCATTACAGCAACTCAGAAACCATGTCCTTGCGGTCAACCAAGACCAGCCATTCAAGATGCTGCCAGAACTGGTGGTCTATGCCAAAGCCAACCCGGCCAAGGTCTCCTATGGCTCGGCGGGCATGGGTGCTTCAAACCATCTCAGCGGCGAGCTGTTTGCGGCGCGCAGCGGCA
>JAYWFR010000093.1:0-12332 GCA_043778695.1 Polaromonas sp.
CTTTCAAGTCAAAGCTAAACACCGAGCCTGCGCCGCGCGGCAGCAACTTTTTGGCCAGGGTGTGGCTGGGGTGTGATTCAAGAATCGGGTGGCCGACGCACGATACAAATGGGTGGCTGGCTAAAAATGCCACAAGCTTTTCAGTGTTGCTCATGTGCCGTGCCATGCGCAAACCCAGGGTTTCAATGCCCTGCAATATGAGCCACGCGGTGTGCGGGCTCATGCACGCACCAAAGTCGCGCAAGCCTTCACGCCGAGCGCGTAGCAAAAACGCGCCGACTGTGCTTTCTTCACTAAACACCATGTTGTGAAAGCCGTCGTAGGGCTCGGTAAGCTCTTTAAACTTACCTGAACGTTCCCAGTCGAAAGAGCCACCATCGACCACAATGCCGCCGATTACCGTGCCGTGGCCGCTTAAAAATTTGGTGGCCGAGTGGTAGACCAAATCAGCCCCATGGTCAAACGGTTTGATGAGCCAGGGTGAGGTGAGGGTGGAGTCGACCAGCAACGGCGCATCGGCTTCGTGTGCAATGGCGGCGACTGCTTCAATGTCCAGCACGTCCAGGCCAGGGTTGCCGACTGTTTCGCCAAAAAACAGCTTGGTGTTGGGCTGCGCGGCGGCGCGCCAGCCGTCCAGGTCGCCGGGTTTGACAAAAGTCGTTTCAATGCCAAATCGCCGCAGGGTGTAGTGCAGCAGGTTTTGTGAGCCGCCGTACAGCGCGGTAGACGCGACGATGTGCGAGCCCGCTCCCATCAGCGTGGCAATGGCCAGGTGCAGCGCCGCTTGCCCGCTGGCCGTGGCAATGGCGCCTATGCCGCCTTCAAGTGCGGCCACGCGCTGCTCCAGCACCGCGTTGGTCGGGTTGCTGATGCGTGAATAAACGTGGCCGGCCCGCTCCAGATTGAAAAGGCTGGCGGCGTGGTCGCTTGATTCAAAAACAAATGACGTCGTCAGGTGAATCGGCACCGCGCGCGCGCCGGTGGTCGGGTCAGGCGACGCGCCTGCGTGCAGCGACAGCGTGTCAAAACCAGGGTCAGCATAGCCGGGCATGGGGTTGTCTCCAAATGAAAAAATGCAAATCAGTCGCCAAATTTAAAGCCAGAATTGTCATTGTGGGCTATATTGACGCGGAGCTTTCTTGATTGCTGGCAGTAACAGGAAAAACGATAACGACACACCAGGAGATCGCCATGAAAGTAGCTGATATTTTGCGCGTCAAGGGCAACACGCTGTATACCGTGCAGCCTGATGAGCCGCTGGCCAAGGCCACGCAAATCATGGCCGAAAAAGACATCGGCTCGCTGGTGGTAATGGAGCATGGCGACTTGGTCGGCATGTTGACGTTTCGTGAAGTCATCGTCAGCATCGTCAGTAATGATGGCGAGATTGGCAGCATGCTGGTCAGAAAAGCGATGGACGACCACCCGCTGACCTGCACCGGCGAGACCGAACTTGACGAAGTGCGCCGCATGATGCTGGAGCGCCACGCCAGGTACATGCCGGTTATGGACCAAAAAATGCTGATGGGCGTGATCAGCTTGTATGACGTGGCCAAAGCCGTGGTGGACAGCCAGAATTTTGAAAATAAAATGCTGAAGGCTTACATACGGGATTGGCCTGCGGGTGAGGATGATGGGAAGAATGGTTGAGTCGCATCAAAAAATCGATGTCGATTTGTGATAACATTGTTGTTACATTAGTAGCGGAGCAATTCTATGCAAGTCGCCATCCGAAAAATTGGAAATTCCCAAGGGGTTTTAATCCCCAAACCGTTTCTGGCTCAGGTCGGTTTTGAAGAAGCTGCGGACATGCAGGTCAAAAACGGCGCCATAGAAATTCGCCCCATCAAACGCCACCCGCGCGAGGGCTGGGCCAAAGACAGCCAGCGTATTGCTTTAGCAGGTGACGACAAGCTGGTGTGGCCTGAGTTTGCCAATGAAGGCGATGCCGAGTTGACTTGGTGAGTTCGTCAGGTATCAACACTGGTGATGTGTGGCTGGCTACCCTCGACCCGACTGTAGGTAGTGAAATCCAAAAAACTCGGCCTTGCGTGGTCGTATCGCCCATTGAAATGAACGCCCATTTACGAACCGTGATTGTTGTACCCATGACAACGGGGTCCAGACCAGCAGGTTTTCGGGTGCCGCTGACTTTTCAGGGCAAGACGGGGTTGATGCTGGTGGATCAAATTCGCACGCTTGACAAATCACGACTGGTCAAAAAAATGGGTGCCATCCAAAAAGCAACCTTATCAAAAGCTCTGCGCACGCTGCAAGATGTTTTTGAGCCCATAGATATTTGAAATTTAAACCATTAAAAGTTATGAGCGGCAACACATTCGGAAATCTATTCGCAGTCACCAACTTTGGTGAATCCCACGGCCCGGCCATTGGCTGCGTGATTGACGGCTGCCCGCCGGGCATGGCGCTATGTGAGGCCGACATTCAAGCCGACCTGGATCGCCGCCGCCCGGGCACCAGCCGCCACGTCACCCAGCGCAATGAGCCGGATGCGGTGGAAATCCTGTCGGGCGTGTACCAAGGCAAAACCACTGGCACGCCGATTGCGCTGCTGATACGTAATACTGACCAGCGCAGCAAAGACTACGGCAATATTCTGGAAACCTTTCGTCCCGGCCACGCCGACTACACCTACCTGCACAAATACGGCCTGCGCGATCCGCGTGGTGGCGGCAGGTCGTCAGCCAGGTTAACAGCCCCTGCGGTGGCCGCCGGAGCGGTTGCCAAAAAGTGGTTGTTTGAAAAGTACGGCACAACTTTTCAGGGCTGCATGACGCAAATTGGCGATGAGGTGATTCCGTTTGAGTCGTGGGCGCATGTGGCGCACAACCCATTTTTTGCGCCGGTGGCTGACGTGTCAAAACTGGAAGCCTACATGGACGCGCTGCGCAAGGCCGGTGACTCTTGCGGCGCGCGGATTCGCGTCACGGCGTCCAACGTGCCTGTTGGCTTGGGCGAGCCGCTGTATGACAAGCTGGACGCCGACATTGCCTTTGCCATGATGGGCATCAATGCGGTTAGGGGCGTTGAAATTGGCGCGGGCTTCAGTAGCGTGGCTCAACGTGGATCTATGCACGGCGACGGTTTGTCGCCTGTCGGTTTCATGTCAAACAACGCAGGCGGCACGCTGGGCGGCATCAGCACCGGGCAAGACCTTGACGTCTCGATTGCGATCAAGCCCACCAGCTCCATCATCACGCCGCGCCTGTCGATAGACACGGCTGGAAACCCGGCTGAGGTGATCACCAAAGGCCGCCACGACCCCTGCGTCGGCATACGCGCCACACCCATTGCCGAGGCCATGCTGGCCCTGGTGGTGATGGAACACGCTCTGCGCCAACGCGCGCAAAATGCCGATGTGGTGGTGGCCACGCCGGACATCATGCGTAGCGCTAAAAACTAGCAAAGACTCAGCAAACAAGTTTGCTGCCCGCGACTAGAGAAAACATGCCTGCAAATCATTGAATAATGTCAGTATGGCTGCCCCTTCAAAATACCCCATCATTGAAGGCGAAGTCGACATCAGTGCCATCCGCGCGCAAGGGGCGGGCGGGCAAAACGTCAACAAGGTGTCTAGCGCCATTCACTTGCGGTTTGACATCCCCGCATCGTCGCTGCCTGATGACGTCAAACAGCGGCTTTTCGCTTTGAACGACAGCCGCATCACTGAAGCAGGCGTGCTGGTCCTGAAAGCCCAACAACACCGCACCCAGGACATGAACCGCAGCGACGCGCTGGCCAGGCTGCAAGAAGTCATCGACAGCGTTGCTACCCCACCCAAACACCGCCGTGCCACCAAGCCCACTTTTGCATCAAAGCAGCGCAGGCTGGACGGCAAGAGCTTGCGGGCGGGTGTCAAGGCGGGTCGGGGAAGGGGCAATAGCGCCGATGAATAAGCTGACCAACTCCATTACAGTGGACATGAACCCGTTCAGTTTCATCCGCAGCCAGTGGTTTTATGCTAAGTGCTTTTATGCGTACCACGTTAGACCTTCCCGACACCCTCATGCGCGAGCTTAAGGCGCGTGCTGCGCTTGAGGGCGTCAAGTTCAAAGACTACTTCGCCAGCATTGCGCAGGCAGCATTGCAGCGGCCGACTGCCGCTGGCGCGCAGGCCACGCGTAGCCCGCTGCCAGTTTTCAAAAGGCCAGGTGCCAAGGCCTTGCCTGCGATGACTAATACTGAGCTTTACGCCATTTTTGACGCTAAAGACTGTAGTTGAGGATGGCCGTTAGCGCACCGCTTGGTGACCTGCCAGATGTCAACGTCTGGCTGGCTTTGTTAAACGGCGAGCATCCACGCCATCACGCTGCCAAAGCTTATTGGGATAGCGCTTCAAACCAGCGCATCGCCTTTTGCCGTATCACCATGCTGGACTTGCTGCGGCTGTCAACCAATAAAGCTGTGATGGGCGGCACGCCGTACACAACCTTTGAGGCTTGGCAGGCCTACCAAGCCATGATTGAATTACCCGAAGTCAGCTTTGTGGCTGAACCGCTGGGTATTGAAATCGCTATGAAAAAACTGCCCCAAACGCCAAAACCCTGCACGGCTGATTGGACAGGCGCCTATCAGGCAGCGTTGGCAATTTTGGCGGATTTGCGGATGGTGTCGTTTGACAACGGCTTCAAGCAGTACAGTGGTTTGGCATTGCTAGCCCTTGCCTAGCTGCGGATCCCGTAGGTCGGGTTAGCAAAGCGCAACCCGACTAACCGTCGGTGCGGTTAACGGTCGAGGATGTCGGCCTGCGCTGCGCTAATCCGATCTAAGAAGCTAACGCGTGTGAAGTCGTCAAAACAGGCGACATTGTGCTTGTACGGGCGACCGAAGTGGATATAGCGCGCAAGCGGATTGGGTTGACGATGAAGTTGAGCGAGGTACCTGCGCGACGCGACGCACCGAGGGACAACCGCTTTGAAGCCTCAAATCCGGGCTTCAATCAAAACCAAAGGCGAAGGAAAGATGCCCTTCAGGCGGTGCCATCAGCGATGGCGTCGGCATTTGGGAAACTGGCGGGATCGAAAAAATAGAGTTTTTTGGATCAAGCAAATCCACAATGCGATTCACACTTAAAAACGCCATATGACCATTTACCCAGCAACGGAAGAAGAAGTCCGCTCTAGCGGCATTGGCCGTCGGCTCCGTCAATACAACTATGCCTTCGTCGGTGAGTATCCAGAAGAATTGCCGATTCGATTGAACGCCAGCGATGGGCAAGGCAACGTGGTCGGGGGCCTTCGGGCGATTGTGTTTTTGTACTGGCTGCGGATCGAAGTCCTGTTTGTAGACGAAAGTAAACGCGGGACTGGCCTCGGAACTGCGCTGCTCTTGGAAGCTGAGCGGATTGCTCGTGAGGTGGGAGCAAAGAATGCAGCGCTTGAGACGTTCGAGTTTCAGGGCCCTGGCTTTTATGCCAAGCACGGGTATGTTGAGACTGGCCGGATTGCCAACTATGCAGGTAAGTTTTACCTTGCCACCATGACAAAAAACTTATAAGTCATTTGGCTTGGGTTACGCTTTGATGGCCTGACCCAGGGCGCTAAAAAAATTGACGTCGAAAATTTGGTGTGAAATCTTTTTTAAAAATTAGCGGCTTGTTTAAGCAATGTTTTGTACGTGTTCATAGTGGCAACCGCGGTCAATTTCCTTTTTCCAAACGATCTGGCGCTAATCCAATGCCTGCTTTGACTGGCTAGCAGTTGTATGCATTGTTGAATGTAGAAGATACGAGGAAATCATTGCTGTCATCTAGGCTTTCAGCCGGTATTCATGCACCTTCCGGTGCTTGCAACGGAGCGCGTTCATGCATTGCGGGTCAAGCCCGCGATGACGTGCAAGGAGTTGACTAGCTTCTTTTGTATATAAAATATGCGCCTAGCCCAATGAACACGGGCGCAAGCAGCTCCCGAATAAATAGCGAGTGAAGTACGTTAATTAACTTTAGATTCCTAAGTGCAAATCCTCAGCTTCAGCCACTACAACCTCCGCGCCCCGCGAAAACTGCTGGATGAGCTGCGCCTGTTTTACACCGAGGTAGTAGGACTTGAGCACGGCACGCGCCCACCGTTTCCACGATTTGGTTATTGGCTGTACGCGGGTGCACAAGACATACTGCACCTTACCGAGGCATCAGCTGACGAGCATCGCTTGCTTCAAACCAACACAAGCTTTGACCACGCTTCATTTAACTGTACTGGTCGAGAAGCATTCGAGCGCAGGCTGATGGAGCTCGGCATTGCACACGAAGTTTTCCACGTGCCTCAAACCGGACAAGTTCAGCTTTTCTTCAAAGACCCGGCGGGTAATGGTGTTGAACTCAACTTTACAGACAGACATGCTTAGGGCGAACGCTCGTTACCGGTTCAGAAATTTAAATCATCATGCATTCCTGGCTGATAGTTGTTCGTCATTCCTGTTAAATCAATGCACGCTCTTAAAATCTACGCAGGCCCCCAGGCCATGCAGCACATCGCGCAAAACGGCCTACAACCCTCAGACGTTGGCGTGGTGCCGGGGGCGGCGGGTGGCCCCAAGGGATTGATTTTGGGGCCGCTAGACCGTTTTATTTTTGGCGACTGGCTAACCAGGTCTGACCATGACGTACATCTGGTTGGCGCGTCTATTGGTGCGTGGCGCATGGCCACGGCTTGTTTGGCCAGCCCGGTGGCAGGCTTTGAAAAGTTAGAGCATGACTACATTTGCCAAGACTACGCCCTCAAGCCTGGGGAAAAGTTTCCGTCGGCTGATACTGTGAGTGCTGACTTTGGGCGCAACCTGGCCAGCTTTTATGCTGGCAAGGTAGCTGATGTGCTTGGGCACCCGCGCTACAAGCTGCACATCGTGACGTCTCGGGGGCGGCATATCTTGAGTCGTGAACACAAACTGGCCACGCCGCTGGGTTATGTGGGGGCATTTTTTACCAACGCCATCCACCGCAAGACCATGGGCAGCTGGCTGGAGCGGGTGGTGTTTTCTAGCCAGCAAGCGGCGTTACCGTTTGACAGCAGCGACTACGCCACCCGGCAGATTGAGCTGAACGAGGCCAACTTTCACCCGGCGCTTCAAGCCAGTTGCTCGATACCGTTTGTGCTGAAGGCGGTGCATGATATTCCTGGCGCGCCGCGCGGTGCGTACTGGGACGGCGGCATCACCGACTACCATCTGCACTTGAACTATGCTTCTAAATTAATAGCTGCCAGCGTTTATAATACAAGGGCTACAGCCCTAAACTGCATTAATTCTGTAACTAATCAGCCCCCTCTTACTCCCCCCCCGGAAGGGGAAGGAGTAGGAAAAAATCGAGTTGAGTGGTCACGTGATTTTGAGCAAAAAGCAGGTGCTGGTGCGCGATTGGTGCTGTACCCGCACTTTCAAAAGGCAGTGGTGCCTGGCTGGTTAGATAAAAGCTTGAAGTGGCGGCACAAGGCCACGCCTTTTTTAAGCAACATGGTTCTGCTAGCACCCAACCCGGATTGGGTCAAAACCCTGCCGAACGCCAAACTGCCCGACCGTACAGACTTCAAACGTTACGGCACGGATTTGCAAGCGCGAATCAAAGCTTGGGAAGCCGCGGCTTCTGCCAGCGAACAGTTGGTCGATGAGTGGCAGCAGTGGCTGCGCAGGCCGGATATGTCGCAAGTTGAAGCTCTTTGACAAAACTCTTCATAAACTGTGCCATCATTTAATTGAACAATAAGGCAAGTCACACTAGGAGTACCCAACATGGAAGCATTTTCCATCAGAGATTTACGTGAACACACGGGCGACCTGGTGCGTAACGCAGAAAACGGCGAGTTGTCGGTGGTGTCCAAACACGGCAAGCCGTTGTTTGTTGCCATGCCGTTTACCGATGCGCTGCTGTCGTCGGGTGTGTCTGTGTCGTTGGCTGACAAGCTGGTCCAAAGCGGTGAGTTGTCAGTAGCCTCCGGGGCCAAGCTCTCTAACATGCCCTATGCGCGTTACTTGCAGCATTTGGGAGCCAGTGGCTACAGCTTGTTAGACAAGAGCGCACCGCTGGCAGAAAAGTAAGCAGCGGAGCTGGCATTGATGGCATCCAAATAGCCAGCCATGCAGTTGGTCGTTGCGGACGCTGGCCTGCTGATCGCTATGGCTGTGGCTGGGGTGCTGCCTCTGGCGCTTGAGCAGTTTGAATTCTGTATGCCGCAAGCTGTTTTAGATGAATGCTTGGCTGATGCGTATTCGCCCGGTGTGCAGTCGATTTTTGAAGCATCTCGTCAATCGGCTTTTACCTTGATTCCTTACAGCGCCATTCAGGCGCTAGACAGCGCCTACGCCATGGGTTTTGGATCGGGCGAAGTTGCCGTTTTATGTAACGCCCATGAGCACAGGCAAATCGCGCTGATCGACGAGCGCCGCGCAAGGCGCATTGCGCAGCGACTGTGGGTTTCAGTGGTGGGTAGCGGCGCGGCACTTCTGATATTGAACAAATCCGGTGCTGTTGCCAGCATTCAACCCGCACTCAAAGCCTGGCGATCCCATGGCTATTTTTTGTCCCCAGCGCTTCACGACCAATTGCTGGCGTCGGCGGGCGAGCGGGCTAGCTAACTTAACTTTTTGACCAACACCTGGCTCTTGCGATCCCAGTTGTACTTGCGCTTGCGCGCATCGGGCAGCCAGTCAGGGTCCATTTGTACAAAGCCGCGTTTGATAAACCAGTGCATGGTGCGGGTGGTCAGTACAAAAATGCTTTGCAGGCCGGCGGCACGCGCGCGTTGCTCGATGCGTTTTAGAACCTTTTCGCCGTCGCCCTGGCCTTGCGATTGGGGCGACACGGTCAGGGCGGCCATCTCAGCGGTTTTGGCTTCAGGGTACGCGTACAGCGCTGCGCAGGCAAAAATCACGCCGTCATGTTCAATGATGGTGTAGTTATCGGCATCGCGTTCAATCTCGGTTCGGTCGCGTTTGACCAGCGTGCCGTCTTTTTCAAACGGCTCAATCAACTGCAAAATGCCGCCCACATCGTCGGCAGTGGCCTCGCGCAGTTCCTCCAGCTTCTCGTCAATCACCATGGTGCCAATGCCGTCGTGGACGTAAATCTCCAGCAGCAGCGCGCCATCGACTGCAAACGGCAAGATGTGGCTGCGCTCCACGCCTGATTTGCAGGCCTTCACACAGTGCTGCAAATAAAACGCGGTGTCAGTCGGTTGGGTGGCATTAGGCAGTTTCGCTAACAGCTTTTCAGCGGCGGCCAGCGGCAGCTCGGTGTCAATCGGGTTGTCGTCGCTGGCGGGCGAGTCGGGGTTCATGCGAATGCCTGAGATCTCGGTTAAAAAAATCAACTTGTCAGCACCCAGGGCAATCGCCACGCTGGTGGCGACTTCCTCCATCGTCAAATTAAACGCCTCGCCGGTAGGTGAAAAGCCAAATGGCGATAGCAGCACCATCGCGTCAAAGTCCAGCGTGCGGGTGATGCCCAGCGTGTCCACCTTGCGCACCAGGCCTGAATGTTTGAAGTCCACGCCATCGACAATGCCCACCGGCCGGGCGGTGATGAAGTTGCCTGAAATGACGCGTACCGTGGCACCGGCCATGGGTGTGTTGGGCAGTCCTTGGCTAAAGGCGGCTTCAATTTCATAGCGCAGCTGCCCCGCGGCTTCTTGCGCGCAGTCAAGCGCTATCTCGTCGGTAATACGCATGCCGTGAGAGTATTTGGCCTCATGGCCTTTGGCCGCCAATTGCTCGTTGACCTGGGGCCGAAAGCCGTGCACCAGCACAATCTTGACGCCCATGCTTTGAATCAGCGCCAGGTCTTGCGCAATGTGCTGCAACTTGCCCGCAGCAATTGCTTCACCGGCAATACCGACGACAAAGGTCTTGCCCCGGTGCGTGTGGATGTACGGCGCGACCGAGCGAAACCAGGGAACAAAGGTGAAGTTGAATACGGCGGACATGGGCGGCGTTTTCTGCTCGAGCTAAAAAATTAAAGTGTAAGGCACAGGGTTTAGCTGCCTATCCATCGTGCGGCGCATTGCCAGCGGTTCGCCGTCGATAATCAAGATTTTGAGCATCAAGTCATTGTTACCAGATAAGCCGTCCACTTTGAGTATCGATTTTCCTGAGTCGCTGCCCGTATCCGGCAAGCGTGATGAGATCACCGCCGCCATTGCACACCACCAAGTGGTGATTGTTTGCGGTGAAACCGGCTCAGGCAAAACCACGCAATTGCCAAAAATTTTGCTCGCCATGGGGCGCGGTAAGCTTAACTACGCTGCGGGCCAGCGCGGCAAATTGATTGGCCACACCCAGCCCAGGCGCATTGCTGCATCGAGTGTGGCCAAGCGGATTGCAGAGGAGCTTAAAACCCCGCTGGGCGATGTAGTCGGTTTTAAGGTGCGGTTTCAAGACCGTTTGAGCCGTGACGCGTCTGTCAAGCTGATGACCGACGGTATTTTGCTGGCCGAAACGCAAACCGACCCCCTGCTCAACGCGTATGACACCATCATCATTGACGAGGCACATGAGCGCAGCTTGAACATTGACTTTCTGCTCGGCTACCTGCGCCAGTTGCTGCCGCGCCGGCCGGATTTGAAAGTCATCATCACGTCGGCAACGATTGACGCCACAAGGTTTGCTGAGTATTTTGCAACCATGCCAAGCGCGCAGCCGCCGGGCCGCCCCAAGGCAAGCGACGCCCCCTCGGGGGGCAGCGACGACGCGCAGCGCGGAGCGTGGGGGCACCCAGTTCCGGCTCCGGTCATCATGGTGTCGGGCAGGATGTTCCCGGTTGAACAGCGTTACAGGCCATTTGAAGAAACGCGCGACTACGACCTGAACGATGCAATTGCTGCTGCGGTCGATGAGCTGTGGTTAAGCCCGCACAATGCAGGCGACATTCTGGTGTTTTTGCCGGGTGAACGTGAAATCAGGGAAGCTGCTGACCACTTGCGCAAGCACCTGGCGCACAAACCGCTGGTGCGCAACGCTGCCGTGTTGCCACTGTTTGCACGCCTAAGCCCGGCCGAGCAGGACGAGATTTTTGCTCCGCACCACAACCGCCGCATTGTGCTGGCCACCAACGTCGCTGAAACGTCATTGACGGTGCCAGGCATCAGATATGTGATTGATGCAGGTACTGCGCGCGTTAAGCGCTACAGTTTTAGAAGCAAGGTTGAGCAGCTGATGGTCGAACCCATCAGCCAGGCAGCTGCCAACCAGCGGGCAGGGCGCTGCGGCCGCGTGGCCGACGGCATTTGCATCCGGCTGTATGACGCGCAAGACTTTGCTGGCAGGCAGCGTTTTACGGACCCCGAAATTTTGCGCAGTTCATTAGCCTCGGTTATTTTGCGCATGAAGGCGCTGCACTTGGGCGCGATTGAAGACTTTGCCTTTATCGAAGCGCCACAGCGCCGCGCCATGACGGACGGCTACCAGCTGCTGGCCGAGCTGGGAGCGGTGGATGACGACAACGAACTCACTGCCGTCGGCCACACGCTGGCCAAGCTGCCGTTAGATCCGCGCGTGGGCCGCATGATTTTGGAGGCCAAAAGCCGAGGCGCGTTGGATGAAGTGCTGGTGATTGCCAGTGCCCTGAGCGTGCAAGATGTACGCGACCGCCCAATGGACAAGCAAGCGCAGGCCGACCAGGCGCATGCGAAATTTGACGATGAGAAAAGCGAGTTTGTGGGGTATTTGAAGTTGTGGAAGTGGCTGGCTGCCTCGCGCGGGGGTGCGGAGCCCCCACCCCAACCCTCCCCCGCAAGGGGAGGGAGCAAGACGGCATTACTCCCTCCCCTCACGGGGGAGGGCAGGGGTGGGGGCATCCCCGCTGCGAGCCATAAATTAAGCCACAGGCAGCACGAAAACCTACTTCGAGAAAATTTCATCAACATCCGCCGAGTCAGAGAGTGGCGCGACATCCATTCGCAACTGGTGAGCACCATCAGCGAGCAGGGCTGGGACCGCACGGTGCCGGGCCGCCCCAAGCCGGGCGACGCCCCCTCGGGGGGCAGCGACGACGCGAAGCGCGGAGCGTGGGGGCAGGAATTAACGGCTGCTCCGATCCTGTATGTGTCGGGCCGGATGTTCCCGGTGGAGCAGCGCTGGCGTCCCTTCGAAGAGACGCGCGACTATGACCTGAACAGCGCCATCGCCGATGCGGTGGACGAGTTGTGGCAAGGCAATGCACCGGGCGACATCCTGGTGTTCCTGCCCGGCGAGCGCGAGATCCGCGAGGCGGCCGACCACCTGCGCAAGCACCTGTCGCACCACGTGATGACGCGCAACGCCGAGGTGTTGCCGCTGTTCGCGCGGTTGTCGCAGGCCGAGCAGGACCGGATCTTCGACAGCCATGG
>JAYWFR010000094.1:0-5205 GCA_043778695.1 Polaromonas sp.
TGAACCTTTTTAGTCTTTAACATTCAGGAGCATTTATGGGATTTGAAATAGCCATTGTTATTTTGGTGGTCATTGGGGTTTTGATCGTCAAGTCGATCAATGTGGTGCCGCAGCAAAATGCCTGGGTCGTTGAACGGGTAGGCAAGTACCACGAGACGCTGACGCCCGGCCTGCACTTTGTGCTGCCCTTTATTAAAAAAGTGGCTTACAAACATTCGTTAAAAGAAATCACGCTGGACATACCAAGCCAGGTTTGCATCACGCGCGACAACACGCAGCTGCAAGTTGACGGGATTTTGTACTTTCAGGTCACCGACGCGATGCGTGCCAGCTATGGCTCCAGCAATTACGTGATCGCCATCAGCCAGCTGGCGCAAACGTCACTGCGCTCAGTGATTGGCAAGCTGGAGCTGGACAAAACCTTTGAAGAGCGCGCCATTATCAACGCGCAAGTGGTGGCCGCAATTGACGAGGCAGCATTGAATTGGGGCGTGAAGGTGCTGCGTTACGAGATCAAAGACCTGACACCACCGAAAGAAATCTTGCACGCCATGCAGTCGCAAATCACTGCCGAGCGTGAAAAGCGCGCGTTGATTGCCGCATCAGAAGGCCGCAGGCAAGAGCAGATCAACATTGCCACTGGCGAGCGCGAGGCTTTCATTGCCCGGTCTGAAGGCGCAAAGCTGGCGGCGATTAACAACGCGCAAGGTGAAGCTGCCGCTATTTTGGCCGTAGCCGACGCCAACGCCAAAGCCATTGAACTGGTCGCCAACGCGATTCGCCAGCCGGGCGGCGAGCAGGCGGTGCAGTTAAAGGTGGCCGAGAAAGCAGTGGACGCTTATTCGAAGGTTGCCAGCGACGCCACTACCACTTTGATCGTGCCTAGCAACATGACCGAGGTGTCGGCGCTTATTGCATCGGCGATGAAAATGGTGCAATCTAACAAGGGTTAATGATGGAAGTGATGAATGTTTTAGGTACGCCGCTGATACCTTGTTCGTATGACCCCCTGACGGGTTATTTTAGAGACGGCTGCTGCAAGACCGATGAAACCGACACCGGCTCGCACCTAATTTGCGCACGAGTGACTGACGCTTTTTTGACCTTTTCAAAAGAGCGCGGCAACGACCTGAGCACGCCCCGGCCTGAGTACCGATTTACAGGTCTTCAAGCCGGCGACCGCTGGTGTCTGTGCGCCACCCGTTGGGCAGAAGCACTCGCCGCAGGCGTTGCTCCGCCGGTGGTGCTGGAGTCCACCCACGCCAGTGCTTTGAGATTCGTCACGCTTGAGCAACTAGAGAAGCATCGCTTTACTGCCGCGCTACAATAAAGCGTATCGGAAGGGTGGATGAGCGGTTTAAGTCATACGCCTGGAAAGCGTACGTGGGGTTATACCTACCGCGGGTTCGAATCCCGCCTCTTCCGCCAAAGATAAAACAGCCTTGTCATTCAATGAGTGACGAGGCTTTTTTGTTTTTAGGCGGTCACAATTTTGTAGCTGCGACTAACTTTTTTGTCTTGCTGTCTGTTTGGTTGAAACATAAGCTATCAAATCGGGAGCTGTATGCGCTCATAACACCTGGGCTACAGCACATTTTTTGTTTGGAGTACCCTAAGCTTCAGAGCGGCCAGGTAACACTTGTGAACGTTTTTCCTGGCGTCGTTGGCTGAAGAAGTCTTTGAGCAATTTAGCGGATGAATCTGCCAGCACGCCGCCCTGCAAGGCCGTTTGATGGTTCAGCTGCGGCTGGCCAAACAGATTGATGACCGAGCCCGCAGCCCCGGTTTTGGCATCAAACGCGCCGAACACCACGCGCTTGAGCCGCGCATGCAGCATGGCGCCACTGCACATGGCGCAGGGCTCCAGCGTGGCGTACAAGGTGCAGTCGGGCAGCCGGTAGTTGCCCAACACGTTGGCGGCGGCGCGAAGGGCGATGATTTCGGCATGGGCGGTGGGGTCATGGCCGTCAATCGGTGCGTTGCGGCCTGTGGCGATGACCTGGCCGTTGCACACGACGACTGCACCTACCGGCACCTCGCCGCCCTGCCCTGCCAGCGCAGCTTGCACCAAGGCCTGCTGCATGAAGTGCTGGTCTTGCTCTTCGTTGATGCCTGCGGGTGAATTCATACGCTATTTATTTCGTAGCTGCTAGCGCAGGTATGTATTGGGCTAGAGGCAAATTTGACTGTTAAAAACACCATCAAGCGCCCGCATTGTCGAGTTTATCCATCCACTGGGCCAGGGCGCGTTCGTTGTCATTACCCTGGCTGTACAACGCATGCATGGCCGCCCGTGCTTCGGGCCGATGCTGGTTGAGTTTGACTTTGCACTGCATGGCCAACACCTTCAGCTCAAACGCCACGATGCCATTCATCATTTTGTGCTGATAGTCTTCGCCCAGGCCGCGCCACTGGTCTGCGTAGGCCGGGTCGTGGTCAGCTATCAGGTGCTTGAGCAATCGGTCAATGCCCGCAAAGTGCTCAATGATTTTTGCCTCAACCGTGCAATGCACCATCAGATAGTTCCAGGTTGGCACACGCGCCAGGTCAGGGTAGACGCGCGGTGTCATGTAGGCGTGTGGGCCCATGAAGGTGACAACTGCCGTGGGCCGGGTGGTCAGGTAACGCCAATGTGGGTTGGGTTTAGCGCAGTGGCCCAGCAGCAGGGTTGAGTCGCCCTCACTTTGCGCTACCAGCAAATGCAGCGGCAGCGGCGTGACAAAGGGCAAGCCGTCATCGTCAACAGATATCAAACTGGCCAGCGGGTTGGCGCGAATCAATTCGTGGGCAATGGTGGGAGCTTTGGCGGCAAATTGTTGGGGTAAGTACATGGTTTTAAACTGAAGGTGTGTCGTGGTGGCGATTTGACTTGATCTACATGTTGATATATATTGACATACATCCAAACAGCATTTTAAACAACCGCAATTTGACAGTGAAGGACACCGCCATGAGCTCAATGGTTTTAACCCAGGTTTACCTGGAACCCACGCAAAAACAAGCCCTGACCAGCCAGGCCAAAAAAACCGGCCGTAAGGTGTCCGAAATTATGCGTGACGCCGTCGACGCCGCCATCGCTGGCGTCACGCTCGAAGAAATTCAAACGCTGGACATGGGCACCAAGCGCGCGCAAACCGACATCAGCGCCATGCTGGCCGACCTGAAAGTCAACACCACCGAGCACACCGCCTTCATGCGCGAAATAGCCAAACTGCAAAAAGCCGCCGCCAAGGAATTTGCGTGAGCGTACTAACCGACGTGATGGACAGGCTGACAGACATTTCGTCTCTGCGCACCCAAGTTACTGAGTTGATTCAGCAGCAGCGCGAAATGCGCACCATCATGCTGAGCCAGCAGCGCGAGCTGGCTGAGGTGCGTGGGCAGTTAAAAGCGTTGATACAGATGCAGGGCGCGGCTGCGCGGAAGTGATTGTTTTACCCAGCTACCCAAATCCGCAGTTTGACTTTCAAACAACTCAGGCTCGTCAGCGTGGCCTATCTGCTCAGCGGCTTGACAGCCACCGCACAAGCTGCCCCCATCGCCCCGGAACCGCCACAAGTGCAACCCTGCCCAGCCGGTGTCGCCACAGGCAGCCAATGCCTGACTGGACGTGACACCACTGGCGCCTTTTACTGGCTGGTGATGCCGCCAGCGTGGAACGGCAAACTGGTGGTGCATGCGCACGGCGGGCCAGAACTTGGCACACCCAAACGCGAGCGCGCTGCTGAGGACGCCACACGCTGGGCCATCTGGTCGCGCGCAGGCTATGCCTATGCCGGCTCAGGTTTCAGGCAAGGTGGTGTGGCGGTTCGCAGCGCGGCTGAAGACACAGACCGCGTGCGCGCGCTGTTTGTGGCGCAGTGGGGGCAGCCCAAAGTCACGGTGTTGCACGGGCAATCATGGGGGGCAGGTGTGGCGGTGAGAACGGCTGAAATTTTTGCAGCTGCCAACAACGGCAAGTCCAATTACGACGCGGTGTTGCTGACCAGCGGCGTGCTGGGTGGTGGCTCACAGTCTTATAACTTCAGGCTCGACTTGCGGGTTGTTTACCAAGCAGTTTGCTACAACCACCCCAGGCCTGATGAGCCCACTTACCCGCTGTGGCAAGGCTTGCCTGCTCAGAGCACTTTGACCCGCGCTGAGCTGGCCACGCGCGTCGATGCTTGCACGGGCTTACGCCAAAAACCCGCAGACCGTACGACAACCCAGCAGCGCAATCTAAAAACCATCGTTGACGTGATTCGCATCCCAGAAAGTTCTTTGCTGGGCCACATGAACTGGGCCACCTGGCATTTTCAAGACATCGTTTTTAATCGGCTCAACGGGCGCAACCCGTTTGGCAATGACAAAGTTCGCTATGTTGGAACACCTGACGACGATGCACTGAATGCTCAAGTTGCGCGCTACACCGCTGACCAAACGGCATTAAAAGATTTCAGCACAGACACCGACCCCCAAGGCCGCATCAACGTGCCCGTGCTTACCCTGCACGGCATCAACGACTCGGTAGCGTTTGTCGAGCTTGAATCCACCTTTAAGGGCACCATGACCAACGGCGGCAGTTTGCACAAACTGGTGCAAGTCTTTACCCAAGACGACAACCACAGCTATTTAAGCGACGCACAGTACGTGACCGCGATGCGCGCCCTGCTTGACTGGGCAGCCAGCGGCGACAAGCCCACACCCGCCAGCATTGCAAACCAATGCGCGGGGGTCGCGACCAATTTTGAACCGCAATCCGGTTGCCGTTTTTTGCCAGAATTTCAGCCGCAGCCGCTGGCTAGCAGGGTGCCAACGCGGTAATGCAACGCCAGCTCTGACTCAAACTCTGACTCAAACTCAAACTCAAACTTCAACTCCACGAAAAATTCTCATGCCCCGCCGTTCATCATTGCGCTGCACGATTCGCCCTTTCGTCAGCTTGCCGCGCCACCGCAGGCGTTCGTTGGTGATTCGCCTGCAAAGCCGTACGCTGCGCAACGCGCACCACGCGCACCACGCGCACCACGCGGGCTCTACGCTGTTTGATTCGCATCACCTGTTGATAGACCCCGAGGAGCCGAATTGTCTGCACATTTGGGTAGATGTTGTGTTTGCGAGCTTGGACAGCATCGCGCTGTGGAATGCAGCATTCATCACCACCGCGATGGCCAAGAGCGATCTGGCCAGCAGTCAAGCGTGTGACCAGATCGATGCACGACTGTA
>JAYWFR010000095.1:0-2105 GCA_043778695.1 Polaromonas sp.
GCATCCGGCATCGACGACCCCAACATCATCAACCTGCCAGAGCACACCAAAGGCTTGGGTCAGGGTGTTGCAGCCACGGGCTACGGCGTACCTAGCGTGCATGAGAAAAACTTGCAGCGCCGCCAAAGCCCAGGCCTGACGGCCGTGCCGCAGGCTGGTGTGAGTTTTGCGCCATTGCAAGGGCTGTTTGGCATTGTCACGCCCAGTGGTTTGCACTTTGAGCGCCACCACCAAGGCTGGTGGGACATCGAGCCGGACAAACACCGTTTAATGGTCAACGGCAGTGACGAAAAAATGCTGAAAAAGTCCATGGTGTTTACCATGGATGATTTACTGCGCCTGCCAGCCGTGAGTCGCTTTCACTTTATTGAATGTGGTGCTAATACGGGCATGGAGTGGGGAAATGCGGCGGTGCCCACAGTGCAATATACGCACGGAATGGTGAGTTGTAGTGAATTTACTGGCGTGCCATTGCGGGTGCTGCTGGAGATGTGCGGCGCAGACTTCAAGCGCGGCAAGTTTGTCTTAGCCGAGGGGGCTGACGGCTCCAGCATGACTCGCACTATTCCTATAAGTCTGGTCATGAACGATGAAGTGTTAGTGGCTTACGGCATGAACGGAGAAATGCTGCGACCCGAAAACGGCTACCCGCTGCGATTGGTAGTGCCCGGCGTGCAAGGTGTCAGCTGGGTCAAGTACTTGCGCCGCATTGAACTGGGCGACGAAGCCTATGGCACCAAGGATGAGACCATCCACTACATTGACCTGCTACCTGAGGGCAAGCACCGACAGTACAGCAGTTTGCAAGAAGTCAAATCTGTCATCACTACACCCAGCGGTGGCCAGGTGCTGCTAGACAAAGGCTTTCTTAACGTCACAGGTTTAGCTTGGAGCGGTCGCGGCAAAATTACCGAAGTTGACGTGTCTGCCGACGGCGGACGCAATTGGAAGCGCGCGCGCCTGGAAGGCCCAGTGATATCCAAGTGCCTCACGCGCTTCAATATGGATTGGTCGTGGGACGGTAAACCCGCTTTGCTGATGAGCCGCGCGACGGATGAAACCGGCCATGTGCAGCCCACCTATGCAGAAAACCGCAAAGTGCGCGGCACGCGCAGTATTTACCACAACAACTCCATTCAAACATGGTTGTTGCAAGAGTCTGGAGAGGTGAAAAATGTTCAACTATCGTAAATTAGTTATCGTGCTCGCATGCGCTGCGGCAACCGGGGTGTTTGCCCAAAGCAAAAAAATTGAAGGCGTGGGGCGCACTGCCACCGCCAACGAGGTGAAGGCGTGGGACATTGACGTACGCCCCGACTTCAAGGGCCTGCCCGCCGGACAAGGCAGTGTGAAGCTGGGCGAAACGGTGTGGGAGGGAAAATGCGCATCCTGCCACGGCACGTTTGGCGAAAGCAATTCTGTCTTTGCCGCACTAGTGGGCTACACCACGCCTAAAGATATGCAGACCGGACTCGTCGCCAGTTTGCTGCCCGAGGCCAACACGCCCTCGCGCACCACTTTGATGAAGGTGTCGCAACTGTCTACCTTGTGGGACTACATCAACCGTGCCATGCCCTGGACAGCACCCAAATCGCTCACGGCCAATGAGGTGTATGCCGTGACGGCATATTTGCTCAACCTGGGCAACATCGTGCCGGACAACTTCACACTGAGTGATAAAAATATGGCGGATGTGCAGAAAAAAATACCTAACCGCAATGGCATGACAACCGCACATGCCATGTGGCCAGGCACAGAGTTTGGCGGCACCGCCAAGCCCGATGTGCAGGGCAAGGCATGTATGTCTAACTGCGCGGTGGATCCTAAAGTAGCGAGCTTTTTGCCTGAGCATGTACGCAATGCCCATGGTAATTTGGCCGAGCAGTCGCGCGCTGTGGGCGCACAGCGCGGCGCAGACACCACCAAACCCATGGGGGCATTGGACGCGGCAGCCGCTGCGCCAGTGGTAGCAGCAGTCAAATCTATAGACAAGCCAGCAGACACCTCAGCAAAACTCAAAAGCACCGATGTGGCCAGCATTTTGAGTCAAAACGCTTGCTCTGCATGCCACGGTATGGACACTAAAGTAGTCGGCCCGAGCTTCA
>JAYWFR010000096.1:0-2099 GCA_043778695.1 Polaromonas sp.
GCTCACGCATGACCAAGGCGGGGAGATGGCGCGCCACAAGGAGCTTGCCGCTAACAGCGACATTGCGGTGTACTTCTGTGACCCCCACAGTCCGTGGCAGCGGGGCACGAACGAGAACACTAATGGGCTGGTCAGGCAATATTTACCCAAAGGCACGGATCTGTCTGGCTACAGCCAGGAGCAGCTCGATGGTATTGCTGATGAGATCAACAACCGCCCGCGTAAAACCTTGAACGCATACTCGCCTTTGGAGGTTTACCGCAATTTACTGCTCAATCACCACAGCGCTCCAGATATCATCCACTAACCCCAGTGTGTTGCACTTAGAGTTGAATCCAAGCAAGTAAATATAGCGCAAACAGCTCCTATTAATATAGCGCCATAAAAAAGCCGTTAGCGTGGTGCTAACGGCTTTTTGATCTCATCAAGTCAAAATCAACTGGCTTCAGCCGATTCCGCTTCGGGTTTGACCTTGCCCTCCTTCTTAGGCAGCGGTTGAATGTCGAGCAGCACTTCGCCGTCTTCCACACCTTTTTCGTTGGTGGTGACTTTCATGTCTACCGTCAGGCGGCCGCCGTCTATCAAGCGGCCAAACAGCAGCTCGTCAGCCAGCGCGCGACGAATCGTGTCTTGGATCAAACGCTGCATCGGGCGTGCGCCCATCAGCGGATCAAACCCTTTTTTGCCCAGGTATTTGCGCAGCGTGTCGGTAAAGGTGACTTCCACTTTCTTCTCAGCCAACTGCGTTTCAAGCTGCAGCAAGAACTTGTCAACCACCCGCAAAATGACCGTTTCATCAAGCGCCTTGAAGCTCACCGTTGCATCCAAACGGTTGCGGAACTCCGGCGTGAACAGCCGCTTGATGTCGGCCATCTCGTCGCCCGCCTCGCGCGGATTGGTAAAGCCAATCGTGGCCTTGTTCATCGTCTCGGCACCGGCGTTGGTGGTCATGACGATGATGACGTTTCTGAAGTCGGCCTTGCGGCCATTGTTATCTGTCAGCGTGCCGTGATCCATCACCTGCAGCAACACGTTAAAGATGTCTGGGTGGGCTTTTTCAATTTCGTCGAGCAGCAGCACGCAATGCGGCTTTTTGGTCACGGCTTCGGTCAGCAAACCACCTTGATCGAACCCCACATAGCCCGGCGGCGCGCCAATCAGGCGGCTCACGGCATGGCGCTCCATGTATTCCGACATGTCAAAGCGAATCAACTCAATGCCCATGATGTAGGCCAACTGCTTTGCCGCCTCTGTTTTGCCGACACCAGTGGGGCCGCTGAACAAGAACGAGCCAATTGGCTTGTCGTCTTTGCCCAAGCCTGAGCGCGCCATTTTGACCGCGCTGGCTAGCACGTCGAGTGCTTTGTCTTGGCCAAACACCACGCTTTTCAAATCGCGCTCAAGCGTTTTGAGCTTGCCGCGGTCGTCGTTTGACACGTTAGCAGGCGGAATGCGCGCGATCTTGGCGACGATTTCTTCAACCTCGCTTTTGGTGATGATTTTCTTGCGTTTGGACACGGGCAAAATACGCTGGGCAGCGCCCGCCTCGTCGATCACGTCAATCGCCTTGTCAGGCAGATGGCGGTCGTTGATGTACTTGGCAGACAGCTCAGCCGCAGCCTGCAGCGCGGCCAGAGCGTACTTGACGCCGTGGTGTTCCTCAAAGCGAGACTTGAGGCCTTTGAGAATGTCCACCGTCTCTTGCACGGTGGGCTCAACCACATCGACCTTTTGGAAGCGGCGTGACAGTGCAGCGTCCTTTTCAAAAATACCGCGGTACTCAGTGAACGTCGTTGCGCCAATGCATTTGAGTTGACCCGAGCTGAGCGCGGGTTTGAGCAAGTTTGACGCATCTAGCGTGCCGCCAGAGGCCGCACCGGCACCAATCAGAGTGTGAATTTCGTCAATGAACAAAATACCGTTGGGCTTATCTTTGAGCGACTTCAAAACGCCTTTCAAACGCTGCTCAAAGTCGCCGCGGTATTTGGTGCCCGCCAGCAGCGCACCCATGTCGAGCGAATACACCTGCGCTTCGGCCAAAATTTCAGGCACGTCTTTTTGCGTGATGCGCCAGGCCAAGCCCTCGGCAATCGCGGTTT
>JAYWFR010000097.1:0-5184 GCA_043778695.1 Polaromonas sp.
TGATGCTGACATTCACTGGCTGGCTCCACATCGCCCTGATGCACCGCGCCGTATTCGTTTGCTGATAGATTTTTTAGTCGCTGAATTTGCCAGCGAGCCGTGGAAGACTAAGCCTTCGAGTCAGGCTTTACGGCCCGCACGACCAAGCTCACGCCCAAAGCGGTAATCGCTGTTCCCACCATCGTGGCGATAGTGATGGGTTCGGCAAACAACAGCCAGGCCATCACAGCCGTGCATGGCGGTACCAAGTACAGCAAGCTGGTCACAGCTGTCGCCGCGCCTCGCTGGATCAGCATGTACAGCAGCGATGACCCGCCCAACGTCAGCACGAGTACCGACCAAGCCAGCGCGCCTACAAACTGCAGTGTCCACACCACCAGCTCAGTTTCAAGCAAGGCAAGCGGCAGTGTGACAACAAACGCCGCCGTGATTTGAACCGCATTAGCGCCGCGCACGTCTGCAGGCTGTACAAAGCGCTTTTGGTACAGCGTACCAATGGTGATGCTGAGAAGTGCGGTGGTAATGGCTGCCAGCGTGAAAACAGTGACTTCCTGCACGTCGTGCGACGCGCCAAACTTGCGCGACACCACCAACACCAGGCCGCCCAAGCCAAGCGCCAGTCCAAGCCACTGGCGCTGCGTCACTTTTTCAGCACCTCGGTTACTTGTTGCCATGCTGGACACCCATAGCGCCGTTAGCACCGGCTGCAGGCCCACCATCAGCGACGCCAGGCCAGAACCCATGCCGGCCTTGATGGCCACCCACACGCCGCCCAAGTAACCTGCATGAATCAACACGCCGCTGACCGCCAAATGCAGCCACTGCTGCCGGCCCCGCGGCCACTGCACGCGTGCCGCCGCAATCCACGCCAGAAAGCAAAGCAGCGACAGCGCGTAGCGAATCGATAAAAAAGTAAGCGGCGGCGCGTAGGGCAGACCGTATTTGGCAACGATAAAACCGGTGCTCCAGATCAACACGAATACGGGGGGCATAGCGCGCAGCCAGCCGTTGTCGGCGCGAGATTTCAACGCAGAAAGCTCACTATTTGGCCTGCTTGCGGATTTCAGGAATCGCTTTTTGCAGGTAATACACCATCGACCAGACGGTCAAAATGGCCGATATCCAGATCAGCCAAGTGCCCCACAAATGGGTGTCAATCACCCCAAACAATTGGCCGTCGTAGAGCAAAAACGGAATCGCCGTCATTTGCACAAAAGTTTTGGCCTTGCCCAGCATGTGCACAGCCACGCTTTTGGTTGCGCCAATCAGCGCCATCCATTCGCGCAGGGCTGAAATGGCAATTTCGCGGCCAATGATGATGAGCGCCACAAACACGTCGGCACGCTGCAAATGCACCAGCACCAGCAAAGATGCGCAGACCAAAAACTTGTCTGCCACCGGGTCTAAAAAAGCGCCAAACGAGGAGGTTTGGTTGAGCTTGCGCGCCAGGTAGCCATCCAGCCAGTCAGTAGCGGCAAAAACCATAAACATAACGGACGCAATCAGGTTGCGTTCTGCGGCCGGAATGTTCAGGTAAAAAACACCCACGATCAGCGGAATCGCGATGATTCGCGTCCACGTCATCAGGGTGGGAATAGTCCAAAACTTCATACGGCATTTTGTCATGCCCGTCGCTAAACGCGAAATGCTATGAAATCAAGAGCTGCTAGCGCTTGTATCTATTGGGCTACAGGCCGATATAGTGCTTAAAAACCGCTGGAGAGCTTTTTTTACAGGCTTTTGAGGAACTCCATCAACAAACGACTCACTTCTTCAGGTTTTTCCTGCTGCGTCCAGTGGCCGCAATTGTCCAAAATCACGCTTTGCCTCAAGTTGGGAACAGTCTCTGGCAGACGCTCGTAGTTTCGGCGGGTTTGCGGCCGCACTGGGTCTTGTTCACCCATGATGAAAAGCGCTGGCTGCATCACTTTGGCGCCTTCGAACTTGACCATCAGTTCCCAGTTTTTATCCAGATTCCGATATCAATTCAGCGGCCCGGCGAAGCCATTGCGTTTGTAGTCAGCCACGTATTCATCAAACTCTGCCTGACTTATCCAGGCCGGTACCCGGCCAGGGTCAACCACCGTATCCAAAAATTTGGCATTGCGAAACGCTGGTGTCAGCCCCTTTCTTCTTCGCTCGCCCTCCGCAGAAAACGAAAAATACTGGGCACGCAGCGAGCGAGCAATGTCGCTGTTTAGCTCGACTTCGGCCACGCCGGGCTGCTGAAAATAGTCAATGTAAAAAAAGCGGTCGCCAGTCAATTTTTTTAACGTCGCCATCGGCGCTTCGGGCCCGCGCTGGCTATACGGCACAGACAAAGCCGCCACTGCCCTGAAACGGTCGGGCTGTAGCAGGCAGGCGTTCCAGGCCAGCACGGCGCCAAAGTCATGCCCAACGATGACGCATGTCTTTTCGCCCAGCGCGTCTAGCAGATCGGTCAGGTCCTTGACCAATTCAATAACCGAGTAACTGGAGACCGGCTTGGGTGAATCGGTTTGGCCATAGCCGCGCAAGTCAGGCGCAATGACGCGAAAGCCCTGCGCTGACAACCCTTTGACCTGGTGCCGCCAAGAGCGGTGCAGCTCAGGAAAGCCGTGGCACAGCAACACCGCCGGTCCAATGCCTTGCGCTTACACCTGCACCTGTACATGCATGTCAATGCCGTTGACTTTGACTCTGCGTATGGTCGAGTCAGGCGGCTCAGGCGGCTCAGTCTGCTGTGCAAACGCTGGCAACATAACACCGGCGGCAACGGCGGCTAGCTGTTGCAGAGAACGCCGGCGATTCAAATCATGCACACGCATATCGTCTCCCAAATAGTTGTTTGACTGCCCCCAACATGCTATCAGGTCGCCTAATGCAAAGCCCGGTAAATTTCGTCTGCCAGCTCTTTTGAAATGCCGTCAACCGTTGCAATGTCTTCAGCGCTGGCAGAGGCAATAGCGCGTATGCCACCAAAGCGCTGCAGCAGGCTGGCGCGCTTTTTGGGGCCTATGCCTTCGATGTCTTCGAGCTTGCTGGCGCCCGTGCGCACCGATGCACGTTTGGCACGCATGCCGGTGATGGCAAAGCGGTGCGCTTCGTCGCGTATTTGCGCAATGAGCATCAGCGCCGCTGAATCGCGGCCCAGGTAAATTTTGTCTCTGCCATCAGCAAATACCAATTCCTCCAGGCCGACTTTTCGGCCTTCGCCTTTTTCCACACCTGCAATCAGGCCCAGGTCTAAGCCCAGCTCGGTAAACACCTCGCGCGCCATGCTGACTTGGCCTTTGCCGCCGTCAACCAGCACCAGGTCGGGCAGCCTGCCGTCGTTGTTTTTAACCGCTTCGGCCAGCTTGCTGTACCTGCGCGTCAGCACTTGCCGCATGGCGGCATAGTCGTCACCCGGTGTGATGCCCTCGATGTTGTAGCGGCGGTATTGCGCGCTTTGCATTTTGTGTTCGGCAAACACGACGCACGATGCCTGCGTGGCTTCACCGGCTGTGTGGGAAATATCAAAACACTCAATGCGCAGGGTGGCCAAATCATCAAGCGACAAGTCCATCGCCTCGGCCAGCGCCCGGGTTCTGGCTTGCTGGCTGCCCTGCTCGGCCAGCAAGCGCGCCAGCTGTAGCTCGGCGTTTTTCATCGCCAAATCGAGCCAGATTCGGCGCTGCTCGCGCGGCTGGTGTATGGCGGCAAACTTCACGCCGCTCTGCGCGATTAATGCCGCAATCAGTTCTTTGTCAACCGGTTCGCTGCACACCAGCATGGGCGGCACGGGCACGTCGATGTAATGTTGGGCAATGAAAGCTTCCAGCACCAGTGCCTCAAGCGACTTGGCTTTAATAGCCAGCGTTTCTTCGGCATCCATTTCAGCGTCGAGTTCGGCCACATCGACTGCGTTTTCAATGTGAGTCGGAAAGTAGGGCCGGTCGCCCAAATGCCGTCCACCTCGCACCATCGCCAAGTTCACACAGGCTCTGCCGCCCTGCACTTTGACGGCCAGTATGTCGACGTCTACATTGTCATTTTTGCCGCCAATTTCCATCGACTGTTGATGCAATACTTTTGATAGCGCCGACATTTGGTTGCGCAGCTCGGCGGCTTGCTCAAACTCGAGCTTGTCAGCGTGCGACAGCATGCTTTGCTCCAGGCCGGTCAGTATTTCTTGGGTTTCGCCTTGCAAAAACTTTTCCGCATTCGCCACGTCTTGGGCATAGGCTTCAGCCGTGATATGGCCCACGCACGGCGCTGAGCAGCGTTTGATTTGGTACAACAAACACGGCCTGCTGCGGTGGTTGAACACGGTGTCTTCACAGGTGCGCAGCTTGAAGACTTTTTGCAGCAGCAAAATGCTTTCTTTGACTGCCCAGGCGCTGGGGTACGGGCCGAAGTATTTGTGCTTTTTCTCCACCGCGCCCCGGTAATAGGCAACTCTTGCAAACTCATGGGTCGCTAGCTTTAAATACGGGTAGCTTTTGTCGTCCCTGAACAAAATATTAAACCGCGGATTCAGCGTTTTAATCAGGTTGTTTTCCAGCAGCAGCGCTTCAGCCTCGCTGCGCACCACGGTGGTTTCCATGCGCACAATTTTGGTCACCATGTGGCCAATGCGGGTGCCGCCGTGGTTCTTTTGGAAGTAGTTCGAAACCCGCTTTTTTAGGTTGCGTGCCTTGCCAACGTACAGCACGCCGCCTTCGGCGTCGAAATAGCGGTAAACGCCGGGTAACGCGGGCAGCGCGGCGACTTCTTCGAGCAGCGCGGGCGCGAATTCAAAATCTTTAGACATGCCGTATTGTGGACAATTGGTCGATGCGGTCACTTCAATGGGATATTTTTTGCAAAGTCATTGATAACTTTGGCGACATCGGCGTGTGCTGGCGCCTGGCCGCCGACCTGGCTACCCGTGGCCAACGGGTCCGGTTATGGGTGGACGACGCCAGCGCCTTGGCCTGGATGGCCCCTATCGGTTGTGACGGCGTGCAAGTGCTGCCGTGGACTGACCTACTTGACATGTCTTGCCTCGAAAGCGCGCCTTGCGATGTTTTGATTGAAGCTTTTGGCTGTGAAATTGCTCCTGAATTTATAGCTGCTAGCGCAGATATTGCTTGGGCTACAGGCCAAAATGATGCTTCAAAACTGCTCTGGATCAACCTTGAGTACCTGTCAGCCGAACGCTACGTGGCTCGCTGCCACGGT
>JAYWFR010000098.1:0-2094 GCA_043778695.1 Polaromonas sp.
CGCCGAGCAAATGGCGCTACAACAAGGCGCGTATTCCAAGCAGCAAGACAAAATTGCCCACCTGCAAAAGTTTATTGCGCGCTTCAAAGCAAAAGCCAGTAAAGCCAAGCAAGCGCAAAGCCGGGTCAAGGCGCTGGATCGCATGGAGAAAATCGCCCCGCTGCTGGCTGAGGCAGACTTTACCTTCGAATTCAAAGAGCCCGCCAACTTGCCCAACCCGATGCTATCGATGCAAAACGCATTTTTTGGCTACCCTGCACCGGAAGACGCGCCAGCAGGCACGCCGCCCACCGTGATTGTGCAAAACGTCAGCAAATCGGTACTGGCTGGCCAGCGCATTGGCATTTTGGGTGCCAACGGGCAAGGCAAATCAACGCTGGTGAAAACTGTAGCGCGCGCCCTCGTCCCTATTGCTGGCGATATGACGGAAGGCAAGGGCCTGAATATCGGCTACTTTGCCCAGCAAGAACTCGACGTGCTGCGCTTAAACGACAACCCGCTGGAGCACATGATCCGCCTGGTGAAAGAAGTCACGGCCGCAGGCAAGATGGGCAACCAGCCGACGCGTGAGCAAGACCTGCGCAGCTTTTTGGGCAACTTCAATTTTGGCGGCGACATGGTCAAGCAAGCCGTAGGCAGCATGAGCGGCGGCGAAAAGGCGCGGCTTGTGCTCTGCATGATTGTCTGGCAGCGCCCCAACCTGCTGCTGCTGGATGAGCCAACCAACCACCTGGATTTGGCCACGCGCGAAGCACTTTCCATGGCCCTCAATGAGTTTGAAGGCACGGTCATGCTGGTCAGCCACGACCGGGCTTTGTTGCGTGCTGTGTGTGACGAATTCTGGATGGTCAGCCAAGGCGGCGTAGCACCGTTCGACGGCGACCTGGACGACTACCAAAAATACTTGCTAGATCATGCCAAAAAAATGCGTGAAGATGCCAAAAAAGCCAGTGCTGCCCCAGCGTATGGCGTCAAAGTTGCTTTTGAAAAAGAAGCTGCCAGCGCACATAAAATCACCGCGTTAGCCACTATTGATGCTTCAAAAAGCCATAAAACAGGCAAAAATGACGGCTCCAAGTCTTTGCGAAAGGAATTGGACAAGATAGACGGTCAAATGCAGGTTTTAAACCTTGAAAAAGACCAGTTGCAAACCCAACTGCACCACATCAAGGCGCCAGTAGATTTGGCTCAAACGGGCAAGCGCCTTAAGTTGATTGCTGTTGAAATAGGCACTCTTGAAGAGCGGTGGTTAGAGTTGACCGACCAAATTGAAACTGCTGCGGTGTAGCGCGCTTTTATAGGAGACCGACCCATGCCTACCGCTCTGCATATGGCGCTTGACAACTTAGACTTGCAAGCCGCCGTGAAACGCAGCCGCAAGCTGCTCAACAAACGCGCTTTGATGGCAGCTGCAGCTAGCGCCATTCCTGTGCCCGGGCTAGACTGGGCGGTAGATGCGGCACTGCTGTCAAAGTTGATTCCGGAGATCAACAAAGAATTTGGTTTAACGCCTGAGCAACTCAACAACCTCACCCCACAAAAGCGCGAGCAAGTACAAAAAGCTGTTGCCATGGTGGGCTCGGTGCTGATTGGTAAATTAATCTCCAAAGACTTGATGCTGAAGGCGGCATCAAGCATCGGCATGCGACTAACAACGAAGCAGGTCGCCAAATACGTGCCATTGGCAGGTCAAATCGTCTCAGCCGCTGTGGGTTTTGCTGCGATTCGCTACTTCGGCGAAGAGCACATGAAAGACTGCATTCGGGTGGCGCAAAAAGCCGGGCTGGATGTGCCGAGGTTGGGGCTTTCAAACTAGCGCATCACCCGAGGCTAAAGACAAAAAAGCGCCTGATGTTCACCAGACGCTTTTTAAATTTTGGTGGGACCTGCGGGGGTCGAACCCACGACAAACGGATTAAAAGTCCGATTTAATTTGTATTTCCCTTTGTTGATTGGTGTAGTAGAATCAATATAAATCAACAGCTTACGCGATTGTACTGTGTTCATTCACAGCATCAAGTGTTGATTGATATTCACCAAAATAGCGCAATTCTGGCTACATGGTGGCTACATGGGCTGACCAACGGGTCATTA
>JAYWFR010000099.1:0-2092 GCA_043778695.1 Polaromonas sp.
ACAGTGCAAATTCGACAATCAAAATCGCGTTTTTAGCCGATAGACCTAGCAGCGTAACCAGGCCAATTTGAAAATAAACGTCGTTGGTGAAGTTGCGCAGGTAGACCGCCAGCAGTGCCCCAAATATGCCGAAGGGCAAGGCCAGCAGCACCGACAGCGGCAACGACCATTTTTCATACTGGGCCGCCAGTATCAAAAAGATCATCACAAAACCCGCCGCCAGCGCCAGGCCCGCCGCGCCGCTGCTGCGCTTTTGCTGAAAGGCCGAGCCGCCCCAGTCGTAGCTCATGTCTGCTGACAAAACGTTGGCAGCGGCGCGCTCCATGGCGGCAATCGCCTGGCCCGAGCTGTAGCCGGGCTTGGGGTCGCCCAAAATCTGAATCGACGGCAGCGCATTAAAGTGCTGCACCGAGTCGGGCCCGCTGGCAAATTTAATTTCGGACAGCGAGCGGATTTGCACCATTTGCCCCTTGTTGCTGCGCACATACAACGCGCCAATGTCGTCCGGCTTGGCGCGGAACTCGCCTTCGGCCTGCATCAGCACCTGGTAAATGCGCCCGCTTTTGTTGAAGTCATTGACGTAGTAACTGCCGAGCGTGGCGGCCAGCGTGTTGTAGACGTCAGCGACATTCACGCCTAGTGCGCGTGCTTTTTCAGTGTCAACATTCACCAGTATTTGCGGTGAATTGGCTTGCCACAAGCTTTTTACACCCTGCAGCTCGGGCTGCTTGTTGGCCTCTGCCAGCAGCGTGGGTAAAAACTGGGCCAACCTGCGTACACCGCCGTCGCCCTTGTTCTGCAAGTAAAACTCAAACCCACCAGTTTGGCCCAGGCCCTGGATGGCAGGCGGCGCAAACGCCAGCGGCAAACCTTCTTTGATATTGCCTGTTTTCATATACGTTTCACCCACCAGCTCCTTGGCCGACTGGGTGCGCTCGCCCCAAGGTTTGAGCGGGAAAAACATCGTGGCGGCCGATGACTTCAAGCCACCACCACCCAAAAAGTTAAGCCCCACCAGACTGAATACGGCTTCAATATTCTTGTTGGGCGACATCGCAGCCTCAACCTTTTTAACCACTGCGTTGGTACGCTCCAGCGACGAGCCCTCGGGCAAAATCACCGCCCCAATGTAGTAGCCCTGGTCTTCATCCGGCACCAGTCCGCCAGGCACTTGTGTGTACAGCAAACCCGTCAGCGCGCCCATGCCAACAAACAGCAGCAAGCCCAGCACACCGCGCTTTAAAAAGAAGGCCACGCCCCGTGTGTAGCGGCGGGTAAAGCGGTCAAAGCTCAAGTTGAACCAGTTGAAGAATTTGTTTTTGCGCTCCGCCCCTGGCTTGAGCAGCACCGCGCACAGTGCAGGCGTCAGCGTCAGCGCGACCAGGCCCGACAGCACCACCGCAATCGTGATGGTGACGGAAAACTGCCGGTACAGCTCCCCGGCCAGCCCTCCCAAAAACGCCACGGGGATGAATGCTGCGCACAGCACCAACACGATGGCGATGACCGGGCCCGTCACTTCCTGCATGGCTTTGACAGACGCGTCTTTGGGGCTGAGGCCCTCTTCATGCATCAGCCGCTCGACGTTTTCCAGCACCACAATCGCGTCGTCCACCACAATGCCGATAGCCAGAACCATGCCGAACAGTGTGAGTGTGTTGATGCTGTAGCCCAACAAATGCAAGCCCGCCAGCGTGCCAATTAATGACACCGGCACGGCCAGCACCGGGATGATGGTGGCGCGCCAGCTTTGCAAAAACAGGTACACCACAAGGAACACCAGCACCATCGCCTCAGCCAGTGTTTTCAGCACCTCGTTGATGGACTCAGAGACAAACGGCGTGGTGTCATACGGCGTGGCATACGTCAGGCCGGGCGGGAACTTGGCTTTGAGTTCTTGCAGTGTTTTTTCAACCGCTGCGCGTGTGTCGAGTGCATTCGCGCCGGTTTGCAAGAACACACCAATCGGCACCGACGCATGGCCATTGATGCGGCCATAAAAGTTGTAGTCTTTGCTACCCAGCTCAACGCGCGCCACATCCTTCAGGCGAGTCAACGCACCGTTGGCACCGCTTTTGACGACGATGTTGGC
>JAYWFR010000100.1:0-12214 GCA_043778695.1 Polaromonas sp.
TTCGGAATGTCTACCACCACCGGGCCGGGTCGGCCGCTGCGGGCAATGTGAAAGGCCTTTTTCATCGTCTCGGCAATGTGTTTGGCGTCTTTTACCAAAAAGTTGTGTTTCACAATGGGCCGGGTGATACCAACGGTGTCGCATTCTTGAAAAGCATCCAGGCCAATTGCGTGCGTGGGCACTTGACCAGTGATGATGACCATTGGAATGCTGTCCATGTAAGCCGTGGCAATGCCGGTGATGGCATTGGTGACGCCCGGGCCAGACGTGACAAGCGCCACGCCCACGTCGCCGGTGGCACGTGCGTAGCCGTCAGCGGCGTGTACGGCGGCTTGTTCGTGCCGCACCAGCACATGCTGAATCGTGTCTTGTTTGTAAAAAGCGTCGTAAATGTGCAAAACCGCACCGCCGGGGTAGCCCCAGATGAACTTGACGTTTTCAGCCTGCAAAGATTTAACGAGGATTTCCGCGCCGCGAAGCTCTTGGGAATTGGCTTGGGTAGCTGACGACGCATGGCTTGAGGCTGCTGCCGCGGAAGCGATTTCTGCTTTTGTGATTTCCATGATGAACCTTTGTGAATTTCTCTGACGAAATACCTTGGGTGCCTTTTCGCTGTCTCTTGTGGAGCAACATCAAGACTTGAGGCCAAAACCATGAGCAGATTCATCATCTACCGAGTCATGGCCCTTTTTTTGTTTGATTCGCCACTTTAGCGACGACCCACATTATGACATTGCCGTGTTGCGCAATAGCGCCAAACCCGCCAGATGCGGCGGGCGCGCACCCAAGCAGTGCGATAATTTTAGTTGGCATGCATAACAACTAAAACGCTAGACAACCCCGGAACTTCCAACCGTTGGCAACAGAACAAGAACTCTCTGACTTCCTGAAAAGCGTTGAAAAGCGCGCTTTCAAGCGCAGCGTTTATCACACCCGTGACGAAGAGGCTGCGTTAGACATTGTTCAGGACAGCATGATGAAACTCGCGCACAGCTATGGCGACAAGCCAACGGCCGAGTTGCCGATGCTTTTCCAGCGCATTTTGTCCAACACCACGCTGGACTGGTTTCGCCGCCGCAAGACGCGCAATGCCCTTTTTTCCAACATGTCCGATTTTGAATCTGCCGGTGAAGATGGGGATTTTGATATTCTGGAAACTTTAGAACTCCAAACCGACTCAGAAGGAACAGAAAGCGCCCAGGACGCGACCGAAAGGGCGCAGGTATTGCGTGAGATAGAAGTTGAAGTGAAGCTTTTGCCGGGTCGTCAACGAGAAGCCTTCCTGCTGCGTTACTGGGAAGAGATGGACGTTGCTGAAACAGCGCTGGCCATGGGATGCTCTGAAGGCAGCGTCAAAACACATTGTTCGCGGGCTGTTGCCGCGCTGAGTAAAGCCCTCGGCGCCAAAGGATTGAAACTATGACAAATTCACTACAAAACCGACAAGACATTTTGCAAGACCGCTTTGCGCTCAAGCTGACGGCCCGCCTGTCGGGCGGCGCTGCTGACTTGCCGTATGACATTTCCGAGCGTTTGCGCGCCGCACGCGCCCAAGCCGTTGCCAAACGCAAGGTTGCCAAGCTGCAAACCGCCGGCTCAGTGGTGGGCAACGGTAGCAGCGCCGCATTGAGCTGGGGTGCCTCCGACGGCATTGGTTTTTGGGGGCGTCTGGGCACCGTTTTGCCACTGGTTGCACTGGTAGTAGGTATGTTGACGATTAATTCGGTACAAAACGACAACCGAGCCCAAGAAATCGCCGAAGTTGACGCGGCTTTGCTGATCGACGACTTACCGCCAGCGGCGTTTTCTGACCCAGGCTTTGTGCAGTTTCTCAAAACTAACCGCTGAGACGTCTTTTGCGCCGTTTGCCCATTCTTGCCTTTGCGGCGAGGACTTTGCACCAATTACTCCACATTTCAGTGTGTGTGACGGCGGTCGTAGGTTTGTCGCTGCCAGCCTTGGCCCAATCGCCACCTGTAGCGACGGCCAAGCCAGCTGCTAACGCGCCAGCTGCGCACAGCAAATTAACGACGCCTCCTTCAGCCTCCAAGCCCGCTTGGGCGGAGCTCAACGCGGTTCAGCAGCAAAGCCTCAAGCCGCTTGCGGCGAGCTGGCCCGGCATCAGTGAGCCACAAAAGCGCAAGTGGCTGGAAGTGTCAAAAAATTACAGCAAATTGTCGCCAACCGACCAAGCCACCATGCACAGTCGCATGATGGAGTGGGTGGCCATGAGTCCACAAGAACGCGCTACAGCAAGGCTTAACTTCGCAAAAACCAAAGAATTGTCAAAAGAACTCACGGGTGATGAAAAAAAGGCAAAGTGGCAGACCTACCAAGCGTTGAGCCCAGCGGAAAAGGCAAAACTAGTTGCTAACGCCAGCCCCAAACCTGCGGGCGCGGCCACCGCGGTGAAGCCGGTTGCGCCACAAAAGCTGGCTGTCACGCCTAAAAACGCCCAGCAGCCACTGCTGCCTAAACAACCTACTCAACCTACTGGCAAGCCGGTCACTACTGCTGGGGATTCAACTCTCAGCGTGGTGCCCGCGCCAGCCAATTGACGGCTGCACTTGGCTGATGTGACCCCCAGCGCTGGCGCTCCTTCGGTCACGCCCTCCATCCCCCGGCGTATGGCATGTTGGGGGTATGAAGGTCTGTTGATGTTCGGCGTGGTGTTTTTGGCAGGTTATTTGTTTGGCACCTTGAGTCAAACCCGCAACGGCATGGACAACCGCAACGCATTGCAGGGATTCTTGTTCGTTGTCTTTGGAATTTACTTTGTTTGGTTTTGGGCAAAAGGCCAAACGCTGGCAATGAAAACCTGGGACATTCGCGTGGTTGATACCCAAGGGCAACCGATCACCCAAACACGCGCCCTGCTTCGCTATGTCTTGAGCTGGTTGTGGTTTTTGCCGCCGCTGGCTTTCACTTGGGCCTTTGGTTTGCCCGGCAAAGAAGGTGCAGTGTTGGTACTGGGCTGGGTGGCAATATGGGCCGTGTTGGCACGCTTTCAGCGCAACCACCAATTTTGGCATGATGCCTGGTCAGGAACGCAACTCGTGACCTACAAAGCGCCAGAAAGCGCCAAGCGACTGGCACGTATGTCCAAGCCAAAAGCGCCATAAACCGCCGTTAAACCGCAGCTTCGTCCTGCTCGCCAGTGCGGATGCGAACGGTGCGCTCCACGCCGGTAATAAAAATTTTGCCGTCGCCAATTTTGCCAGTGCGCGCTGCGCGAATGATGGCGTCAACGCAGCGGTCAACGTCAACGGTTTTGACCACCACCTCAACCTTGACCTTGGGCAGAAAGTCCACCACATATTCTGCACCGCGATACAGCTCGGTGTGGCCCTTTTGGCGGCCAAAACCTTTGACCTCTGTGACCGTCAGTCCGGTAACGCCGCACTCGGCCAGTGCCTCACGAACTTCTTCCAGTTTGAAAGGTTTCAACACAGCGGTGATTTGTTTCATGAAGTTTGTCTCTGAATTTAAGCTCTGAATTTATTGGAAATAGGATAGCGCCAATCCTTGCCAAAGCTCCTGTGAGTTACCCGGATGCCGGTGGGTGCTTGCCGCCTTTTGTACTCGTTGATTTTGATCAGCCGCGTCACGCGTTCAACCACCGCGCGGTCAAACCCAGCGTGGATGATGCTTTCAATGCTCTCGTCATTTTCCATGTAGCGCTCCAAAATCGCGTCCAGCACGTCGTAAGGCGGCAGGCTGTCTTGGTCGGTTTGGTCGGCTTTCAACTCAGCACTCGGCGGTCGGGTGATGATGCGCTCGGGAATGGGTGCTTGGCCCGTGCCGTACGGGTCGTTAGCGTTACGCCAATGCGCTAACCTGAAAACCGTGGTTTTTGCCAAGTCCTTAATCACTGCAAAGCCGCCTGCCATGTCGCCATAAAGCGTGCAGTAGCCGGTGGCCATCTCGCTCTTGTTGCCGGTGGTGAGCACGATCGAGCCAAACTTGTTAGAAAGCGCCATCAGCAGCGTGCCGCGAATTCGCGCCTGAATGTTCTCTTCGGTCGTGTCCTCCGCCCTGCCCTTGAAGTCATTGGCCAGCGAGGCCTTGAAGGCCTCAAACTCAGGAATAATTGAAATCTCGTCATAACGTACGCCCATGCGCTGCGCCATCTCACGGGCGTCAATCCACGAAATGTCAGCCGTGTAAGGAGACGGCATCATCACCGTGCGAACTTTGTCTGCACCTATCGCATCGACTGCGATTGCCAGCACCAAGGCTGAATCGATTCCCCCCGACAAGCCCAGCAGCGCACCGGGAAAGCCGTTTTTACCCAAGTAGTCACGCACGCCGAGTACCAGCGCGTCCCACAGGTCGGCATCGTCAGAGTGTTCCAGCGCTGTCGACGCTACTAATTCAATAGCTGCACGTGTTGTATTTATCTGGGCTACAGCCGTTCTTGATGAGTATTCCAGGCTGATTTCAAATAAATCTTCCTTAAAACTAGGCGCGCGTCCTGCCAGCGTGCCGTTGGCTTGCAAAGCAAACGACCGGCCTTCAAAAACGATCTCGTCCTGCCCGCCCACCAGGTGCGCGTACACCAGCGGCAAGCCCACCGCTTGGGCGCGCTGCTGCATCATGCGCTCACGCTCGCCGCCCTTGCCGCTATGAAATGGTGACGCATTGATAACCACCAGCAACTGAGCGCCCGCGTCTTTGACGCCCTTAGCAGGCACATCAAACCAAGCGTCTTCACAGATCAGCAGACCCACTTGCACGCCCTCCACCTCAAACACACAGGTTGCGTTGCCCGGCGTGAAGTACCGGCGCTCGTCAAACACCTGGTAGTTGGGCAGCTCGCGCTTGGCGTAGGTTGCGACAACCTGCCCGTCTCGCAGCACTTGGGCCGCGTTGTACAACTGCTGCACGGCCACGCTCTTGGTGCGCAGGCCGTCACCAGCCATAACGGGCGTGCCAAGCACCACCGTCAAACCCTTTAACCCAGCCAGTGCGTGGGCCACCTGATGGGTGGCATCATCGCAAGCTTGTATAAACGAGGCACGCAAAAACAAGTCCTCAGCCGCGTAGCCGCAAATAGCCAGCTCAGGCGTGATAACGAGTCTTACGCCGTTGGCATATGCAGATGTTGCAGCATCGATGATTTTTACGGCGTTGCCATGCAGGTCGCCGACACAATAATTGAGCTGTAAAACGCAGATTTTCAGTAGCATTTTTAAAATTAGAACCAGTCTGATGAACGAGAAAAATGATTATGTCATTCGCGTGTTGGATTCGCCGTTAGAGGTGAATGGCACCGAATGGAACGCGCTGCTGGCCATGCAGTCACCAGATAGGTTGTTAAACCCATTTATGCGGCACGAATATCTGGCCGCCCTGCACGAGAGCGACAGCGCCACGCCCAAAACTGGCTGGACGCCGCGCTTCATCACCCTGTGGGACGGGCAGATGCTGGCCGCTGGCTGCGCGCTGTATCTCAAAGACCATTCTTACGGCGAATATGTGTTTGACCACGCCTGGGCCAACGCCTACCACCAGCACGGCCTGCCCTACTACCCGAAGGCGCTGATTGCCCCGCCGTTCACGCCCGTGCCCGGCCCTCGACTGTTGGCGCGCAATGCGGCTGAACGTTTGCTGCTTATCAAGGCGGTGGTGGCTTGGTGTGAAGAAAAAAAGCTGTCTTCGCTGCACTTGCTTTTTAACAGCGATGAAGACGTCAGAGCTTGCGAGGAAGCTGGCATGATGCTGCGCCACACAGTGCAGTTCCACTGGGCAAATGTAGCCCCCACGCTGATCGCTTCGCGTACTGCGCTGCCCCCCGAGGGGGCTAATTTTTCTAGGGGCGGCCCGTCAGAAAATTGTCCTTTCAGGACATTCGACGATTTTCTGATGTCGCTCAGTCAGGAAAAGCGCAAGAAAATCCGCCAGGAGCGCAAAAAAGTTCTTGAGGCTGGCATTACCTTTCGCTGGGCGCTGGGCAAAGACATCGCCAGCGAGGATTGGGATTTCTTTTACCGCTGCTACGAGCGCACCTACTACGAACACGGTAACGCCCCGTACCTGAGTCGCGACTTTTTTCAACGCATGCAGGACAACATGCCAGAGAACTGGTTGCTGTTTGTAGCCGAGCATGGCAGCGGCGACAAAAAGCAAAAAGTTGCTACAAGTATGATAGCTATAAGTGCAGATATTCATTGCTCTGGCGCTAAAAGTGACTTCGAAACGCCGACTGAAAGGCAAGCGCTAACCGCTTACGGCCGCTACTGGGGTGCGTTGGCGCGGGTCGACTGCCTGCACTTTGAAGCTTGCTACTATCAGCCGCTACAGTGGTGCATTGAGCATGGGTTCGCATCGTTTGAAGGCGGCGCGCAGGGAGAACACAAAATGGCGCGCGCCCTGCTGCCGGTCAAAACCACCAGTGCTCATTGGCTGGCGCACCCGTCGTTTGCCGATGCGATTGAACGGTTTTTGGAGCGCGAAGGCTCGGGCATCAACAACTACATGGACGAGCTGGAACGGCGCAGTCCGTTTAAGCAAGTGTGACAGATGCAGTTTTAACGCTACTTATTTAGTAGCTGCTGGTGCCTGTATTGACTGGGCTAGCATCGTTATTGACAAAAATAATGGAGACAAAATGAAATCACTTACGGGTCTGGACGCAACCTTTCTCTACCTGGAAACCCCCGAGATGCCGATGCACGTCGGCTCGTTCAATTTATGCGAGTTACCTGTAGGTTTTAAAGGCAGCTTTCATAAAGCTGTCACGGCGCACATTGCCAAGCGCCTGCATTTGGCGCCGGTGTTTAGCCGCAAGCTGGTGTTTATGCCGCTGGACTTGGGGCACCCGTTGTGGGTTGAGGCCGATTCAGTCGACATTGGCTTTCACATCCGCCGGGCAGACTCAGCCAAAAAAGGCGCCGCCCCCATGACGCTGGCCGAGGCACACAAGCTGTGCGCTCAGCTGCACGGCGAGTTGATTGACCGCAACTTTCCGCTGTGGGAGTTTTACGTGTTTGACCGGATCAAGCTGCCCGAATCGATGGGGGGCAGGTTAGTAGGCGGTTTTTTCTCCAAAATTCACCATGCTGCGCTTGATGGCAAGGGCGGCGTGATGCTGGCCAATGCATTGCTCGACGTGACGCCCGCCCCGCGCGACGTTGCCCCGCCAGACCCGAGCCGCAAGCCAATGCGTGAGTCAGACTTAAAAATCGGCAAGATGATCGGTTCGGTGTTTTCAAGCTCGCTCGGGCAGCTGATAAAAGCCGCCAAATTATTGCCGTCTGCCGCCACCACCCTAACGACTACATTGGGCAGCACGTTGGTCAAGCAGTCCAGCAGCGGCGCCAAAGGCATTGCCGCAAAAATGCCGATGAGGTTAGCGCCCACCACACCGTTTAACGCTGGCATCAGCAACCAGCGCGTGTTTGTGACAGCCACGGTGCCGCTGGCCGAATGCAAGGCCATGGGCAAGGCGGTGGGCGGCTCGTTCAATGACATGGTGCTGTGGATCTGCTCAACCGCGCTGCGCAACTACTTACTCAAGCATCACACGTTGCCGAAAAAATCGCTGGTAACGGCCATGCCCGTATCACTGCGTGAAGGCGGTGCGGCAGATGCCACCAACCTCGGCAATCAGGTCAGCATGACGCTGGTCGAGCTGGGCACGCACCTGGCGCACCCACTTAAACGCATGAACGCCATCATGGCGTCAACTGCCAAGGTCAAGACATCGATGCAAAGCCTCAAAGGCCTGCTGCCCACTGACTACCCTTCCCTGCTGGCGCCGTGGCTGGTAGGCGGCGCGGCCAAAATGGCGTTAAACGCGTTTGGCAAATTAGGCAACAGCGGCATCGCCAGCAAGCTGCCCATGGTGGCCAACCTGGTGATCTCAAATGTGCCCGGCACGCCAGTGCCTTTGTACCTGGCGGGTGCGCGGGTGTTAGGCTTTCACCCCACTTCTATCATCATGCACGGCCTGGGGCTGAACATCACGGTGCAAACTTACGCCGGCCAGGTTGACTTTGGCATCATTGCCGACAAAAAAGCCTTGCCCCACGCAAATGACCTGGCCAAAGCCATTGAAGCCGCTTTTGTTGAAGCGCAAGACTTGATGGCTGAGACGCAACCCCTACAAAACGCATCTACAGTCACAAAGGCGACGACCAAAACAAAGTTAAAAGCCTCACAGCCGGTGAAAGTGCGGCCGCGCCGCGATACTGTTTCGACATCAACTCAGCAGCAAGCACCCAATGCCCCAAGCCATGGCAAGCCAGTCGTCAAAAAAATCATCAAGCAAAAATCCGCAGAAAAACCCGGAAAGCTCTAACCCACCCATGCTGCACGACCAACCACCCAGCGCCTGGCTGATGGCGCTTGAATTCCGTGCATTTTGGGAGTTTGGCGCGCTGCTGCCAGCATGGCCGGTACTGTCTCGCGCGCCCACGGGTGACGGCCACGCGGTGATGGTTTTCCCTGGCTTGTCGGCCAACGACGCATCTACCCTGCCGCTGCGCTACTACCTGCAGTCATTAGGCTACAAGCCCTGGGGTTGGGAGCAAGGTTTTAACTTCGGCCCGCGCGCTGGCGTGCTGGACGAGGCCAAAGACCACCTGGTGCGCACCTTTGAAAGCACGGGCTGCAAAGTCAGCCTGATCGGCTGGAGCCTGGGCGGCGTTTACGCCCGAGAACTGGCCAAAGAGCTGCCCCACATGGTGCGCAGCGTCATCACCCTGGGCACGCCATTTGCGGGCTCGCACAAATCAACCAATGCCTGGCGCGTGTACCAGCTAACCAGCGGCCGCGATATTGAACGCGAGTCTGATCACTACGACTTGCCGACCGCACCGCCCGTTCCCACGACCAGCATTTATTCACGCACAGACGGTGTGGTGGCGTGGCAGGCCAGCCTGCAGGCAAAAAGCCGCGCCAACCCACACACTGAGAACATCGAAGTCATTGCCAGCCATATTGGCCTGGGGCTCAACCCCAGCGCCTGGTGGGCCGTGGCAGACAGGCTAGCCCGGGCTGAGGGCGACTGGACGCCATTTGCCCATGGTGAAAAAGGTCGCTTACACGGCTTGATATATCCGGTCAAGGGGTAGGAGCTCAGGCAGTAAAAGGTGCCGACACTTGCAAGTCAAAACTGCAACAGGGCAACTGGGCAGCAAGGCAAGCGTGCCCTCCCGTCTTGCAGCGCTATCGCCCGGCGTCAGCTGCGGTTGTTGGGTCTAGATTTGCCCGCAAAATCGATTGGTTGGACAAACCGCAAAAATTTACATGACCTTGGCGAGTTCAGCAGCCAGAATCGTTGCCAGGTGCGTTTGAAGCACGTCTTTGCTCAGGCGCGACATGCTCTCTGATGTCCATCCGGCCATCTCAAGCGTGTTGGCCGCTGCAGCCACCTCGACAAATGGAAAGTTCGGATCAAGGTTGCGCAGGTCCGCATGCAGCTCTTCAAAAATACGGTCTCGCATGTGTTCATCAATGATCACCAGCGTCGGCGACTCCATCTCGCAAAAACGAACCGCTTGGCTGGCGTTGGAAACGCAGTCCAGCACCAAGCCAGTACCGTTGCAGATGGCCCTGACTTCAATTTGCAGGCGCGCATCGTTGGTGATCAGCAAAATTCGGGCACCCGCCATGGGTTTTGACAGGCCGTAAAGCGACTCCGGCCCGCTTTCCATTTCAACCACCGTTAGCCCCTCAAGCCGTTTGACGGTACGCGAAAACTCAATCAGCAGGCTGGTTTCGTTGGGCGAATTCGTGCGATTCACGATCAGCCCCATCGCCTGAGAAATCGCATTGATCAAGTACCAACTAACACTGTCATCGCTCGGGTCGGTTTCAAGCTCTCGCTGGCTGGAGTTTGAAACTTGACTCAAAACCGCGCGACTGGTTTTGAAAATCAGCAAGCCGTGCTCCGGCCAATTTTTCATTTCTAAAGTGACGGTTAACTTGCGTCCCAGGCCAGCCGCCCAGTCCAAGGCGGTGTCAATCAAGCTGTGCAACAAGCCAGGATCCACAATCACTTCGATAGGCTTGATTCTTTGAAAGACCTCAATACCGCGTTTGCGAAAGTCGCCGACACGCTCTTGCATCGCGGTCAACACCATGGCGTCGAGTTCTAGACTTTCATGAGACTGCCGCAGCCGCCCGCCCGCTAGCCTGGAGATTTGCTGGCCTTGCATAGCCAACTTGCGCGCTGACTTGATAGCGCCGCGTAATGAAGCCAAATGATTGGAGGTAAAGGCTTGGGAACTCTCAATTTCCAGCAAAACAGTCTGCATGTCTGACAAGGGCTGGGCCATTTCCTGGCCCAAAATTCCAGTCAATAAAAAATCTGGTGATACTGAACTGGCCGGCTTGAACGCCGCAGACTCCGATTGTTCGGCCAAAACGGTGGGACCAATTGCTTGCTTATTGGTAGCTTGGGCTAGCGCCATGTATGAATGCTCCCCTAGCAATATGCGTATTCGGTTAACTAACGGCCGACTTTTAGTGATTTCAGTCTACAGGGGCGCATCTGAATTTGTCAAGTGTCAACAACAACAGTCTATATATGTGTGTGGCTTTCAAACGTAGGACAGTACGCCCAACACGGATTGCATTGACCGCTAATGGCCGTCTGCCCCAAGAGCGGCCGAACTGCATTCACGCTGGTGCAATGGATGATGTGAGCAACCCATAAGAGCAACAACGAGCAACAAATAGCCGCTATGCTAAAGGCTTGGCCACGCAGGGCTTGCATGGCTTTTCCGACCACCAAAAACTATCTCCAGCATGACCACTTCTGAGTATTCGCAAAGCGATGAACCGTTGACCGGCCACGCCTTCCCACTTTTATACAACGTGGTGTACTGCAGCCGCGCGACCGACGGCATTGACGAAACTGCCGTCAAGCGCATCATTGAAACCGCGCACCGCTGCAATCCTGTTCAAGGCATTACCGGCCTGTTGGTGTTTGGCAGCGGCATCTTTTTTCAGTGGCTTGAAGGCCCGCGTGACAACGTGACCCAGCTGATGGCCAACATCAAAGCCGACCCGCGCCACCAAGAGGTGGTGTCGCTGAGCGCGGTTGAAGAGGTGCGCGAGCGATTGTTCCCAGACTGGGACATGGAGCTCGTTACCAGCGCCGACATACGCGACGTGCTGGTTGACGCGCTTGACACCGCCAAAGACGCCAACAACATCAAAACTCTCAGGCTGCTGATGGAGCAGTTGGACACTGGCCAGTTGGCTGGCTTGGGGCAGCCGACTTAAACCGCTAACGCTACATTTTTAGTAGCTTCTAGCGCTTACATATTATGGGCTAGCAACCTAAAGCGCATCTACAACGCGTCACCTAAGGGTTGTTATTTCAAGCTGGCCTGGTAGTTTGCAATGCCGTCGGTGATCTCTTTTTTTGCAGCATCAGGGCCTTCCCAACCGCCAATCTTGACCCACTTGCCTTCTTCCAGGTCTTTGTAGTGCTCAAAAAAGTGGGCGATGGTTTTTAGACGCAACGGATTCATGTCTTCGGGTTTTCGCCAGTGGGTGTACAGCGAGCATTTCTTGTCAATCGGCACCGCCAGCACCTTGCCGTCTTCACCGGCTTCATCCAGCATTTTTAAGATACCAATCACCCGGCACGTCACCACCACGCCAGGGATCAGCGGCACGGGGGTAATGACCAGCACATCGACCGGGTCGCCGTCACCGCTCAGCGTTTGCGGCACATAGCCGTAATTGGTCGGGTAGTGCATGGACGTGCTCATGAAGCGATCAACAAAAATTGCGCCTGATTCTTTGTCGACGTCGTACTTCACCGGGTCAGCGTTCATCGGGATTTCGATGATCACGTTGAAAGATTCGGGAGCGTTGTTTCCGGGGGTAACTTTGTCTAATGCCATGGTTGTTTTGAGGATGTGAATAAAAAAAAATGAAACAATGAAATTGCAGACCGGGATTTACCCTTATTTTACTGATTCAGGCCTGACGGATCACGAAGTTGTCACGTTTTCACGTTAAATTTGAGTCGTTGGCCAATCGACCCGAGCACGGGTAATTCCAATTTCCGTTAGGGGCGCAAGCAGGGCGACGCAAAGCCGCTGTCGTTTTTATGGGGAGTTGGCATACGAGGAAGCAGCGCAGCGGGTTGTAAACGCTTGCGTTTCAACTCTCCAAGCAAAAAACGTAGGAGATTTCAATATGACAGGCAACTCAGCGCTTATTTTGGCGCTCGTATGCGGGCTCATCGCCG
>JAYWFR010000101.1:0-5175 GCA_043778695.1 Polaromonas sp.
CGTGGCCGCCTTTTTCGTAGGTTTCCATGATTTGCAGCCACTTTTTCAGGTCGGTTGAAAAGCTGGAGCTGGTGGTGCCGTCAATCGCCACCCGTGCGCGCTCGCTCAGCATCACCATGGCGCAGCAGGGGGAGCTGCTCCAGCCTTTTTGCGGGGCCGATATCAGCACGTCAACGCCGGTGGCCTGCATGTCGACCCACATCGCGCCTGATGCAATGCAGTCGAGCACGAACAGGCCGCCTACTGCGTGCACCGCGTCAGCCACGGCACGCAGGTAGCCGTCGGGCAGCATCATGCCGGCTGATGTTTCTACGTGCGGGGCAAAGACGAGAGCTGGCTTTTCTTTGGCGATTGCCGCTTGCACTTCAGCGATGGGTGCGGGTGACCACGGGGCTTGGGCGGTTTTGGCGGCTTGCCGCGCTTTGATGACGGTGTGCGACGCGGGGATGTTGCCCATGTCAAAAATTTGCGTCCAGCGGTAGCTGAACCAGCCATTGCGGATCACCATGACATGCTTGCCTGCGGCAAACTGCCTGGCCACGGCTTCCATGCCGTAGGTGCCGCTGCCGGGCACCAGCACAGCCGCGTGGGCGTGGTACACCTCTTTGAGCATGGCTGAAATATCGGTCATCACATGGCCGAAGCTTTTGGACATGTGGTTGAGAGAGCGGTCGGTGTAGACGACCGAGAATTCGAGCAGGCCGTCAGGGTCAACGTTGGGGAGGAGTCCGGGCATGGTGTGTCTCGCTTATGGGTTGATGCAGTGTTTTTAAACAGGGCTGCCAGCTTATCACGGGGGCGGTTTTTATGACGGGTCGGTATGAGTGCGGACTGGGGTGCGGACTGGCGGGTTTGCATTACTATGATTTCAGGAGCTGCTCGCGCCCGAATCAATTGGGCTACAGCCATTTTTAACGCCTAAAAGCGGTTGAATCGCCAAAATCACCCCGCAGACTGCCTTGACACCCTATTTGCTCAAAAATCAACCCATGACCACAAAAACCACCCCCACCTGGCTTGAAGCCGCGCGCGCCCACTGGAACTGGCGCGGCCAGACGCGGCCACCGTTTGCCATTGCGCCCGGGCCGGGCCAGGTGTCGGTGTGGGACTTTCCGCGCCCGCCGCGGCTGGCCCCTGATGCGCGCGAGGTCGTCATCCGCTGGGGCGATGTAGAAGTCGCCCGCACCCGCAGCGCCGTGCTGGTGCTGGAAACCGCGCACCCGCCCAGCTTTTACATCCCCTGGGCCGACGTGAACCGCACACTGCTGCAGCCTAGCAAGGGCAGCTCGTTTTGTGAGTGGAAGGGGCCAGCTAGCTACTGGAGTCTGGTCAACGGCGCAAACACCTTGCCCGGCGTGGCGTGGAGTTACCCCAGGCCACTGGCAGGCGCCGAAGCGATTGCCGGCTGCGTGGCGTTTTACCCAACCAACCTGCACTGCACAGTGGGCGGTGAAAAAGTCACGCCGCAGCCGGGCGGGTTTTATGGCGGCTGGATCACGCCCGAACTGGTCGGGCCGTTCAAGGGGGAGGCTGGTACGCAGGGCTGGTAATAGCCTGTCAGCCTATTCGCACTTTTACGATTAATAATTTACTATTATTTCAATAGCTGCTCGCGCCCGAATTTATTGGGCTACAGGCTTATTTAATACTCTAATGCTAAGGCTGCGGCGCACCTGCTGCCGGCAGCGACTGCACCAGCTCTTTGAACCGCGGCGACGCCTGCAGCACGTCACGCCCCGCCTGAATTAACCGGGTCACGTCGTCAATTGGAATAGAAAACGCAGTGGGGATTTGCAGCAGGCGTGTGCGTTCGCTGGCCTCGGGCGCGTCGCGCAGGTTCACAGTGATGACGTAAATTTGCGCGTCTTTGGCAAAGGCGCTTTGCCCGTCTTGTGCGGCGGCGCTGACCTCGCGCTTCCACTGCAGGGAAATGTCGTCCAGCAGGCCCAGCGTTTCTTGTGTGGCGCGTGCGCCGGTGCCAAACAGCATGGCGTCCACCACTTGCAGGGTGCTGGGCACTTTGTCGGTGTCGTCAATGCGACCTGCCGGGTCGCGCTCTGCATTCGCGGTGATCAGCACCAGCTTGCGCACTGAGCCTTTGGGCAGCCTGCGCGTGGCACTGCGAATGCCGCCTTCGCTGAGCGACCTGTCGAGCAGGCTGCGCACGCCCAGGTTGTCGGCCACGCCGCCGTCGACCAGGTGAATAAAAGGGCGCGCCTTGGCGTCCTGGTAGCTCAGCATTTGGCTGCGTAGCATGCGGCTGCGGTAGTCGCTGGGCGCGGCGTCCGGCGCTGACAGGGCGGCAGGCGGTGTGCAGCTGCCCGCATAATTTTTAAGCGTGACGGGGCTGAGCGCCAGCGGCACCGCTGATGACGACGCCACCGCAAACGCCAGCGGCACGCTGCCCAGGTCTGAACAAATACGCGAGAACTGGTCCCATGAAAACTCGAAACTTGAACCTAAAGACAAATCAGTCGCTGACACCAGCAGGCGCGGCCGGCCTGGGCGGGCCCACATGTCGGCGTAGGTTTTACCGCGGTACAGCTCGTCGAGCCGCTGGGCCAACAGCTGGGTGCGGCCAAACCAGGGCGATGACAAGTCGATCAAGTTACCGGGCTTCAACGCAAAGCTGATCAATGAGTCCTGGAAATTCTTGCGCAGAAAGTCAGCCTCAAACCGTTCAAAGGTTTCAGCGCCAAAAGCCGCGTAATAAGCCGCCACAATGCTGCCGCCCGACACGCCGCTGATCACGCCCACCTGGTTGAGCAACGACGACGGCTTGCCGTTGATGGACACCGGTGTTTGGTGCAGCGCCTGCAACACGCCGTAGCCAAACGCCGCCGCACGCGCACCGCCGCCCGACAACGTGACCGCCGCAATCATTGAAAAGTCGTCGGCGCTCGCCTCCGCCAGCGCCTGAACATCGTCAGGGTCTGGCGTAACCATGCCGCCTGCAAGTGGCGCATTCAGCCACGGCCGGGTGGTAGAGCAAGCAGTGGTGCCCACCAGCACAGCCGCCACCAGTGCATACCCAAGCCAGCGACTGTGAAGGTGACGCAAGTTCATGGCCTTGATTGTCTTCAAAATAAATGGCCGGCGTGCGTCAACCCAGCAACGCTGGGAGCGCCGCCATGTCGGTAAACACAGCGACGGCACCAGCGGCGCGCAAGTCGGCTGAACTGCTGTGGCCTGGTGCGTGTGGGGAATAGCCAAACACGGTAGCGCCCGCAGCCACACCGGCCAGCACGCCCGTGATGGAGTCTTCAACCACCGCGCAACGTGCGGCGTCTACCTCCAGCGCGGCGGCAGCGGCCAGATACACGTCCGGGAAGGGCTTGGACCGGGGCAGCTCGTGCCCGCTGAAGATGTTGCCTTTGAAGTACGGCATCAGCCCGCACTTGTCCAGTTGCAGTTCGACCTTGAAGCGGTCAGCACCCGACGCGCAGGCAATGCGGCCTGCGTAGCGTTCGTGGATTTTGGAGACAGCTTGCACCGCGCCATCAATGGCTTGCAGGTCATGAATCAGCCCCGCATTGCGCCTTTCACGAAAGCGCTGCATCCAGTCTTCGGTCAGCGGCTGGCCGGTGTTCGCTTCAATCATGGCGCGCTCATCTTTGACGGCTTTGCCAATGAAAAGCCGCATGCATTCGGCAGACGTCAACACCCAGCCAGACTCGGCCAGCATGTCACGCAGCACACCGTTGGTGATCGGTTCACTGTCAACCAGAACGCCGTCACAGTCGAAGAGTACGGCATCAAATGTCATGGGCTTCATTATTTAATTGCTATTTATTCAGGAGCTGCTCGCGCCCGATTTCATTGGGCTGGGGGCTTAAAACATACCTGAAAACGGCGAATTGGCACTTTTTAGATGACATCGCCATCCAGATAGTACCAACGCCCCGCTTCGCGAACAAAGCGGCTCAGCTCATGAATGCGCGCACCACGACCAGCCAGGCGGTAGCGGGCGACAAACTCAACCTCAGCGTGGTCTGCGTCAACAACGACGTGGCGGCGCACTTCCAGGCCCAGCCACTTGGTCGCGTCGTCTTGCGATACGTCAGCGGGACGGGTGCTGGCGTGCCACGTGGCTTTGAGATAGTCGTTGCGGTTGAGCACAAAGGCGCGGTAGCGCGAGCGCATCAGGCTTTCAGCATCCGGCGCTGGGGTGTTTTCAAAATCGTTGAGGTAGCGGGCGCAGCAGGCGGCAAATGTCAAAGGCTTCTTCGAGGCGCTCAATTTGCCGCAGGGGCAGGCTTGCTCAGCCACCGTCAAAGCGCATCAAGCTAACGCCCGTTGGATGATGATCTTCTGCACATCCGATGTGCCTTCATAAATCTGGCACACCCGCACATCGCGGTAGATGCGCTCGATGGGGAAGTCGCTCACATAGCCGTAGCCACCCAGCGTTTGCAGGGCTGCGCTGCACACCTGTTCTGCCATCTCGCTGGCAAACAGTTTGGCCATGGCGGCTTCTTTCAGGCAGGGCAGACCGGCATCGCGCAGGGCGGCGGCGTGCCAGGTCAGCTGGCGGGCGGCTTCAATTTGTGTGGCGCAGTCAGCCAGCCTGAAGCCCACCGCTTGATGGTCAATGATGGCGCTGCCGAAAGCGGTGCGGTCTTTGGCGTAAGTCAGCGCGTAGTCAAATGCGCTGCGCGCCATGCCGATGCTTTGCGCCGCGATGCCGATGCGCCCGCCTTCGAGCGCGCTTAACGCAATCTTGTAGCCTTCGCCTTCGTTACCAATCAGGTTCTCAGCCGGTATGCGGCAGTTGTCAAAGTTGACTTGTGCGGTGTCGCTGGAATGCTGGCCCAACTTGTCTTCCAGCCGGTCAGCGCTGTAGCCGGGGGCGTTAGTTGGCACGATGAAGGCGCTCATGCCTTTTTTGCCAGCTGCTTTGTCTGTGACGGCGATGACGATGGCGACATGGCCGTTTTTGCCGCTGGTGATGAACTGCTTGACACCGTTGATAACGTAACCGTCAGCGTCTTTGGTTGCAGTGGTTTTAAGTGACGACGCATCGCTGCCCGCATGTGGCTCGGTCAAACAAAACGCGCCCAGCATGTGGCCCTGCGCCAGCGGCGTGAGCCACTGCTTTTTTTGCTGCGGATTGCCGTAGCGCATGAGGATGGCGTTAACTGGGCAGTTGGTGACGCTAATCGCCGTGCTGGTGCC
>JAYWFR010000102.1:0-12208 GCA_043778695.1 Polaromonas sp.
GCAGGTCCGTTCTCGCCGAAGAAAGCGTAATTTTTGGGAATCTTGCCACCAGGCGGCAGGGCGCGTCGTTGCTCTGCTACACGTTCGGTGTGACGGCGCAGTTCAATTTCTTCAGCAAGCAGCGCGTCACGCGCAAGGCGGTATGCGCCGCTCTCGTTAGGAAAGCGAACGCCGTTGTTTTTTGCCAGCTCGGATGCTGGCTTGAGCGGTGGATGTACGGTCATGGCGTGTTTGCCTCAAGCCTTTGCCGTTGCAACATTCACCATCCAAGGCACACCAAACTTGTCGGTCAGCATGCCGAACGACGATGTCCAGAACGTCTTTGCCAAAGGCATGGTCACGACGCCGCCTTCACTCAGGGCAGTGAAAACACGTTTGGCTTCTGCTTCGTCGGCTACCTCAATGGCCAGCGTCATACCCTTGAACTCTGGTCTTGTCTCGTTTCCCATACCGTCATCGGCCATCAGCTCCGTTTCGCCAATGCGAAAGGCTGCGTTCATGACTTTCTCTTCCCAACCAGGTGGCCCTTTCATGTTCTTGTCTGGGCTTTCCTTCCACCGCATCAGGCCGGTGACTTCAGCACCGATACGCTTTTTGTAAAACGCCAGCGCCTCTTCGCAGCGGCCGCAAAATGTTATGTAGGCTTGAACTTTCATGATGAATTCCTTTAGTAAATGTGAACAGGTAAACGAGAAGTGGCGAAGGTTACGTCTCACGCATGAAGGGTGGGGCGATATATCAATTCCTGGATATTGCTGTCGAGCGTCCGGTCTTCGACCAACTCCAGGTCGAAGTCAGCCGCCCCCTTAAAGACAGGTTCAGAACCGGTTTTGCCCGAGATAACCGGGAAGACCGTGACACGTAGAAAGTCAACAAGGCCAGCGGCCATCAGCGCCCGGTTTAACGAGAGGCTACCGTGTGAGCGCAACGGCATTTCGGACTCATTTTTGAGCCGGATGATGATGTCGACGGCGTCGCCATTCATGATCGTCGCGTTTGGCCAGTCCACAGGGTCCTCCAGCGTAGATGACACCACCGTAGTTGGCATGTTCACCATCCGGGTGACCCACGGGTCGCGCACGTCGGACTTATCAGTGCTCTGTGCCAGCATCTCCAAAAACATTCGGAAGGTGGTCGCTCCGAAGACCATTCGCTGCTCGGCATCGAACGAGGCCAGGCGGCGGCCGAGCAGCTCGGGGCCTTGCTTGCCCCAGTACCCGCCCCAGTTTCCTTCAGGGCCGTAGGAGCCGTAGCCGTCTAGCGTACAAAAAATGTCGAAGGTGTATGTAGCAGCCATGATGCGTTTCGATTGGCGTTGGTTGAAAACACTGCTAGCGCTGATCAAATGTCCAGCAGCGTTTCAAACCCGCCGTAAACCATACGCTTTCCATCAAAAGGCATGTCACCCATCGCCTTCATGCGCGGGTCGTTCATGAACTTTTCATTGCCCGTATTGCGCGGAGCTTTGGATGGCCATTCGATCCATGAAAAAACAACTGTTTCAGTGGCCTCCGATTGCACCGCACGCTTGAAGTCAGTCACCTTGCCGTCAGGCACCGCGTCGCCCCAGTTTTCAACGATGCGCACGGCACCAAATTCTTTTAACAGTGCTGCTGCTTTGGCAGCCATTACCCGGTACTCTTGCTTTTTGTTCGATGGCACGGGGATTAAGAATCCGTCGATGTAACCCATGGTGTTGTCCTTTGCATCAGTGCTTATCTGGGTTTTAATCGTGCTCCCGAAACATTGGCGGGCGCTGTAGGTGGTGGCGCTGTGTGTTGACAGTTACAAAAGTTGCTCTGCATGACCTGGGCGCGGTTGCTGAAGAAGGCAATGACGTTGGTTTTGTACATGGATGCCTTCACACGTCAACACACATCAACATGTATCGCCAGGCAGATCAATATGGCCGGTGCTATTTATACAGGAGCTGTTTACGCCCTATTTATATGTCCTAGAGACCTTTTGTGCTCTTAATTTCAGGCCTTTTTGCTGCTGGGTTCCTCTTGCCCTGGTTTTGACGAGTTGCCAGTTCAGCAGGCAGCGGACTGGCTACTGTGTTGTCATGGCTTAAGGTTTGAAGTTCAATGTCTTCATGGCTGCGTGCAGGCTGCATGCAGACTTTGTGTAGCCATCCCACACGCTGTTGCCAACTGCAATGCGGCTGGTAATGTTTTCAACAGTCCAGTGCGCACCACTGGACACGGTCTGCAATTCATCCCATGCAATCGGCACTGACACGCCCAGTCCCGGCCTGGCACGTACTGACCAGGCGCACACGGTAGTGGCACCAAAGCTATTGCGCAAGTAGTCGACGAATATTTTGCCGACCCGATTTTTGGGCCCGCTCTTAGCCACGAACTTTTGCGGAATGGTTTTGGCCAAGTGCTGAACCACGGCTTTTGAAAAGCCCTTGACGGTGTCCCAGCCATGCAGTTTCTTGATCGGGACGACGACATGCAAGCCCTTGCCGCCGCTGGTTTTGATGAACGGCACCAAGCTAAGTGCCTCCAGCAGGGTGCGCACCAGCAGCGCGGCCTCTTGCATATCTGACCAGCTTGCTTTGTCGCCGGGATCGAGGTCAAAAATCATGCGGTCAGGGGTGTTGATAGACGTGGCGATACCGTTCCAGGTGTGAAATTCCAGTGCATTCACCTGAGCGCTTGAGAGCAAGCCGCCTAGGTTGTTTATTTCTAGCAGGCTGGCGTGTCCTGGGTCAAGCGCCTTGTCCAGCAGCTTGACGGCTGGTATTTCACCGGGCTTTGCATGCTTTTGAAAAAACAGCTCACCTGCTGTGCCGCTTGGTGCGCGTACCAGCGAGACGGGCCGGCCCTTAAGGTGCGGCAGCATCACAGCGGCTACTGCGCCGTAGTAGTTGATGATGTCAAGTTTGGTTATGCCGCTTTGCGCATCAATGACTCGTTCGGGATGGGTGATGCGTAGCGAGGCTTGCAGTACATCTTTTGTCGCAACAGGTGTCATGGCGTGTTCCTTCTTGCCAGTTACCAGACCGCGAAAAACGCCGTGGCGAATACGGCCTGTTTTTGTCAGCTCGGCAAACGAGACATCGGCCAACAGCGTGGGTTTGACGTAATGCGGGGTGCCCGCGATAACTGGCTTGCCTGCAAAAGGCGAGGCTGGGGTTCCCAGTTTTTCTAGCGTACACGCGAGGTTTGCAAGCGATTTTTCAGTCATGCCACTGCCCACGTTGCCCGCGTATTGCAGTTTGCCGTTAGCGTCATGCTGGCCCAGCAGCAGCGCGCCCAAGCCGGTGCGTGCGCCCTTGGGGTCGGTGTAGCCGCAGATGAAGAACGACTGGCGCTTGTTGCATTTGAGTTTGATCCAGTCGCTTGAGCGGCGCGACTGGTAGAGCGATTCAGCGCGTTTACCAATCAGCCCCTCTAGCCCCAGCTTGCAGGCAGACACGATCAAATCGTTGGGCAGTGTGTCGAACGCAGCGCTGAATTTGATATTGCTGAATGTGCGTTTTGTGAGCAGCTGCTCAAGCAACGCACGGCGCTGGTCAAGCGGCACGTTACGCAAATCGTAGCCTTTGTAAAACGGCATATCAAAGACGTAGTACACGATAGCCGCCATCGCAGACTTGGCGGAAGGCATTGCTGCGCCGCGTCGGCCACGCGGCTCAAACGCCTGCTGTAGCAGCTGAAAATCAGGAATGCCCTGGGCATTCGGCACGACGATTTCGCCATCCAGCCAGGTGCCCGCTAGGCTCATCGCACTTAGCGAGGTTGCCAGGTCAGGCACTTTTGCCGTCCAGTTATGGCCGTTGCGGGTGAAGCATTGAACAGATGCTTTGTCCAAGCGAGCCAGCAGCCTGTAGCCGTCAAATTTCACCTCGTAAAGCCAGTCTCCCTGTTCGGGGGGTGCGCTCACCAGCGTGGCCAGTTGCGGTGCCAACTTCTGCGGCAAACTTGCACTCACAGCGCCCGAGGGCAATACAGTTTTTTTAAGAACCAACTTGGATTCCAAAGATTTTGAATCTGCGGGTTGCGCCTTAATGTCACTTGCCACCGGCTCCGTGCCCGCCGAGCTGACACTGTCTGGCAAGGCTTGGGTGATGTCGTAGTCGCCTGTTGGCTTTTCAAATGCGTCGTGCTCCTTGATTAGCAGCCAGACAATTTGCTTTTCACCATGGCCGCGTATGCGCACCAGCGCCCAGCGGCCCTGCAACTTGTGCCCGCGCAACTCAAATTTTAGTTTGCCATCTTTAAAACCTTGGGCGGCGTCCCCTACCGGCAGCCACACGCCACTGTCCCAAACCATCACGTGACCGGCACCATACTGCCCGGCCGGAATGACCCCTTCAAAATCGCCATACGCCAGCGGGTGATCTTCAACCTGCACTGCCATGCGTTTGACATGCGGGTCCAAGCTCGGCCCCTTGGGCACAGCCCAGCTTTTTAGCGTGCCTTCAAACTCCAGCCTGAAGTCATAGTGCAGGCTTCTGGCCCAGTGCTTGTGAATAACAAACCGCAAAGCATGTTCGCTGGCTTTGCCGCCGCCTGCCGGTTCAGGCGTGGCGTTGAAGTCGCGCTTTTGGCGGTAGCTGCTGAGCCGGTCTAGGTCGCCCATAAAAGTACGTCCAGCTTGCCAATCGCTCAGGCGGCTTTGGTCGTGGAAGCTGGTTTTTTCGCTGCGGCGGACTTTTCAACCGGCCTTTTCAAACTGCGCTTGAGCAGCTCGGTCAGGTCAATGATTTGTGCGCTACCTGCCGCGCCTTCTTCAACATGTTCGAGCGGCATCACACTTTCAGTTTTACCAGCCTTGACGCGCTGGCCAACCAGCTTCATGATGGCTTCTTTGAACTCGTCTTTGTAAGCGTCAGGCTTGAATGTTGTGCTCATGCTGGCTATCAGCTGTTCAGCCATCTTCATCTCGCTATCCGCCAAACCGGCTGGTTTGACACCTTCCGGCGGCAACTCCAGATTCGTCCAAGGACGAATCTCATCGCCCCAGCGTAGCAAGTTAAGCACCATGCCGCGCCCGGATGGAATCAACGCTGCCAAGTGCTGTTTGGTTTGGATTACCACCCGCGCCAACCCCACCTTGCCGCTTTTAAGCAGCGCCTCGCGCAGCAGGGCGTACACCTTGGCTCCCTTGTTGATAGGCGCAACGTAATAAGGCCGCTCTAGATACACAAAAGGAATATCAACTGCATTGACAAAGGCTTCAATCTCAATCGTCTGTGTCGTCTTGGGGTAGGCATCCGCAATTTCCTGGTCGCTCAGCACCACGTACTGGCCTTCTTCATAAGCGACGCCCTTGACGATGTTTTCCTTGGCGATGTCTTTGCCGGTTTTTTTGTTGATGCGCTTGTAGCCTACTGGGTCCATGCTGCGTTTGTCTAGCCAGTCAAAGTCCAGCCCCGACTCAGTTGTGGCCGAATGCAAGCCGACCGGGATATGAACCAGGCCAAAGCTGATCGCACCTTTCCATAAAACTCGGGGCGTTGCTTCAGCCATTTTTTGCTTTTGTATTAACCAGCGCACCAGCGGCATTGCTGCCAGCCACGCCGAAAGCAGCACCCACAGTGCCGCCCACCACAATGCCAACCGGGCCTGCAACTGCCGCACCCACTGCCGCGCCTGCGGCCAAACCAGCCACCAAGCCGCCACCAATCGGAGCGGACTTTGACTCCCGCTCAGCCTCGTCAGGATTCAGGCCGAGCTGAGCCGCAGGATCGGGGTCTTGTGAGGGGACACCATGCCCAGGCAAGGCTTGCTCCGCGACGTCTGGGTCTACCGGTTTAATGGCTGTCGGGTCGGCAATAGGTGGGGTCATGAGCGCTCCTTCAAGTTGTCGATGAATAAGCCAATCGGGAAACTTGCTGTACATCTCACTTTAGTTTGGGCGTCGCGCTGTGCATGTGGTCTAAGCGGCGGTGACAAGGTCAGACAAACGGCAGTCCTAGGGTTTCAATGCCTACAGCTTTTGGCACACGTTGCCCCGCTGTTTGCTATGAATATAATAGCTACTAGCGCAGGTATTTATTGGTCTATCGGATGTTAACGCCAATATTGACGGCTGCTGCATGGTAAATTTTTTAACCATCAACCATCAACCATCAACCGCAGCTCTGATTGACAAGCCAAACGGTCAGTAGTTAAAACGTATACCCGACCCGCGTCTCATTTCCTTCAATCGCATCCAGCAGCACCATAAACGGTCCCAGCTGTCGGTAACGTGCTGCGGTAGCGCGAACGTAGGCGATAAAGCGCGGTGTGTCTGCCAGGTACTTGGGCTTGCCGTCGCGCAGGGTCAGGCGCGCAAAAATGCCGAGGATTTTCAAGTGTCTTTGCAGCCCCATCCACTCAACGGCGCGGTAAAACTCGCCAAAGTCGTCCCCTACCGGCAGCCCCGCCGCGCGGGCTTTTTGCCAATACCGCACGGTGACGTCAATCACAAAGTCTTCTGGCCAAGTCAAAAACGCATCGCGCATCAGGCTGGCGATGTCATATGTGATGGGGCCGTACACCGCATCTTGAAAATCCAAGATGCCAAGCGATGTACCGCGAATATCCCCGATTTCACCAGCCAGGGCCGCAGAACCGGCTTTGCCGGGCCGCAGGCGCAGCGCCCCCTCGTGGGGCAGCGCAGTACACGAAGCGACAAGCGTGGGGGCCACATTAGCCATCAGGTTACGGGCCATGTAATCGCGGTGCACAAATACCCGAGCTCCGCCAAGTGATTGGAGGTTGCTGGCTTTGATTTGCTCTAGCGCTGTGTTGAGCACCGTTCGCTGTGCCGTAGTCAGTTCAACATTGCGATGCTGGGCCACATACCAGTCAGGGAACAGCGCCAGCTCTCGCGATAGCAAGGCGTCGTCATAGACCGGCAGCACCCCCGGCTTTGACGCCAATTGCCAGCCGATCAAGGCATCAACGGCCTGCATGTAAAGCGCGTGATGCGTCTCAAGCGGTTGGGCAACAGCATTGACGGCTAGCGGTGGCGCTATCACCTCCATCATGGTTTGTGTGCCCAAGTCACTGAGCAGCATGAAGCCGACTGCTTCGTCCCAGGCCAAAACTCTAGGGGCCTGCAGGCCAGCACCAGTGATTAATTCAGCCACTTGCACAAAGGCACGGCAGTCTTCTTTGTCCGGTGGTGCGTCCATGATGATTCGGCTACCGGCCTGGCCGCCTGCCACGGTATCAATTCGAAAGTAGCGCCGAAAACTTGCATCGGCTGATGCCGGGCGTAAGCTGCCCACGTCAAGCAAATGGGTGCTGGCAACATGGCTGAGCCAAACCGCAAAGGATTGCTCCCTAAATGAATCGGCCCACAAGATGGGGGGGGTGACAGTATCCGAGACGGGTGGGGTGTTCATAAAGGCGTCAAGTCAGCCTGCTACAGGCGTGTTGGGGGGTCATGGATAATCAGGCAACATTCTACAAACAGGGTTTCCTCTTCTTGCCGATGCAGCGTGCGTCTCATTCGTTATTTGTCCTGTCGCCTGTGCCGCGCGCCGTGCTTTGCCTGGTGTCTGTTGCCGTGCTGGGGCTGGCTGCGGGCAAGCCCGCACGGGCACAGGCATTGGGCTCTGCTGCTGCGAACCAGTCAGGGTCGTCCCTTCAGCTCAAAGCAAGCCCCATGCTGGCCGAGACTCCGCCTGATGGCGAGGCCAACAAACCGCCAACCTTTGTATTTGGTGACCGCGTTTCTGGTCGTACTGAGTTGGAGACAGTGCTGGACGGCAACGCCGAAGTGCGCCGGGGCGGCAAGGCACTTCACGCTGACCGCATTGAGTTTTACCAGCCTGACGACACCCTGAATGCGCGCGGCAATGTGCGCATCAACAGTGACGGCAATCTGTTCAAGGGGACCGAGCTCACCATCAAGCTGGACACGTTTGAAGGCGTGTTTGAACAGCCTAGCTACCGGTTTTTAGCAAACGGCGGTACCGGCATTGCCAAGCGAATTGACTTTATCAACGACAAAATCCTGATCGCGCGTGACGCCAGCTTCAGCACCTGCGAGCGGCTGGATGAAAAGACCTGGAACCCGGCCTGGGTGATCACTGGGAGTAGCTTTAAGTTTGACCAGGAACTTGAGACAGGCGTCGCGACGGGCGCGGTGCTGCGCTTCAAAGACGTGCCGATCCTGGCGTTCCCCAGCCTTAGCTTTCCGCTCAGTGACAAACGCAAATCGGGCTTGCTGCCGCCCACATTCAATGTCGACAGTGTTAACGGCCTGATGGTTGAGCAGCCGTATTACTTCAACATCGCACCAAACCGCGACGCCACACTCACGCCCATCGTGATGAGTAAGCGCGGCATCGGTCTGGGCGGCGAGTATCGATTTCTTGAACGCGATTATTTTGGGCGACTCAGAGCCAATTACTTGCCGAGCGACAAGCTGCGCGGTACAGATCGATGGTCTTATTCCCTTCAGCAAACCGGCTTGCTGAGAACCAACTTGCCCGAGGTTGGCAATGTTGGTTTTGCACTGAATTTGAACCGAGTCAGCGACAACGACTACTGGCGTGACTTTCCGCGCAATAACGCCACCTTGACCCAACGGTTGTTGTCCAGCGACGTGACGGCCAATTGGGGCAAAGGCTACTTTTCAAGCAGCTTGCGCGTGTTGAAATGGCAAACCCTGCAAGACCCACTGTCGCCGATTGTTCCGCCTTACGACCGGCTGCCGCAGCTAACGGCCGCTTACACCCGCACCAACGTGCCAATTGCCGGTCAAAAAGGTTTTGACTGGTCAGTCTCGGCTGACTTTACGCGGTTTTCGGCCGACCGCACGCTGACCCTGCAGCCCAACGCCAGCCGGGCGGTGGCGATCGCCAAGATCAGCCGCCCGTGGATCACCCCGGGTTGGTACATCACGCCCAAAGTTCAGATTCACGCGACCAGCTACAAATTTGACACACCGCTGGCCAATGCTGATATGACCGCGTCACGGGTGGTCCCCACCTTCAGCCTGGACAGCGGCTTGCAGTTTGAACGCAGTGCCAGCTACTTTGGCCGCAGCTTTACCCAAACGCTGGAGCCAAGGGCGTTTTATGTCCGCACGCCGTACCGTGACCAGAGCGGTTTGCCCAACTATGACTCTGGCCTGAACGACTTTAATTTCGCCACGGTGTTTACAGAAAATGCCTTCGTGGGCAACGACCGTGTCTCTGATGCCAATTTGCTGACGCTCGGGGCCACGTCGCGTTTGATCAACCCCGACACCGGCGCAGAAGCGGTGCGGTTTGGGGTGGCGCAGCGCCTGCGGTTTACGGATCAGCGCGTGGCGCTGCCCGGCGCTTTGCCGGTGACAGACCGCATCAGCGATGTGCTGTTTGGCACCACGATCAACTGGCAACCGCAGTGGACTTTTGACGGCACCGTGCAGTACAACCCCAAGCTCGGGGTGTCTGAGCGTTCAACCTTCGGCGTTCGTTACAACCCTGGCCATTACCGCGTGGTTAGTGCAGCGCTTCGGCGCCAGCGCGGCATCAGCAATTCGGTGGATGTGGGTTGGCAGTGGCCCATCAACGACTTGTGGGGCGACAAAGGCCAAGAATTAGGCGCTGGCCGCGGTCAGGGTGGCGGCAGAACCTACGCGGTAGGCCGACTTAATTACAGCTTCCAGGACAAAAAACTGGTGGACGGCATCTTGGGGTTTGAATACGATGGCTGCTGTTGGATTAGCCGCGTTGTCGTGCAGCGCTCGCAAAATACTCTGGCAGCGTCGACAACGCGAATCCTGTTTCAGCTTGAGCTGGTTGGGTTTTCTCGTCTGGGGGTCAATCCGCTGCAAGTTCTTAAAACAAATATTCCCCGCTATGAATTTTTGCGTGACCAAGTAACCGCGCCCAGTCGCTTTACCAACTATGACTAACTTCAGTTTTTCACACCGTCTTCATGTTTTAAATGTTGTCTTGACCGGCGGCTGTGCGGCGGTATTGCTGGCTTTGCCCTGCATGGTGGTGCAGGCGCAGACGTTGAAGCCATCGACAGGGCCGCTACGGCTGTCGGTGCCATCTGCCAACAATGTCTTGCCAAGCGCTCAACGATCCGCCGACTTTATCGTCGCGATTGTCAATTCCGAACCCATCACCAACAACGATGTGCGAAACGGTTTGCGACGGGCTGAGCAGCAACTGACACAGTCCGGCGGTGCCATGCCGAGCCGCACGGAGCTGACCCAGCTGGTGCTGGAGCGACTGGTCACTGACAAAGCCCAACTGCAAGAGGCGCGTCAGTCCGGGCTGCGGATTGACGACAGCAGCATTGACAGTGCGGTACAAAGCGTGGCCCAGCAAAACCAGGTCTCAATGGACGAGTTAAAAAAACGACTCACCGCTGATGGCGTGACGTTCGTCAAGTTTCGCAGCAACATTCGCGACGAAATTCTGGTAAGTCGGTTCAGGCAGCGTGAGGTCGATGCCAGAGTCAAGATATCTGACGCTGACATCGACCAGTTCTTGCGTGAGCAAGAAGGCGTTGACGATTCGGCGTTGATAGACCTCAACTTGGCGCAAATCTTGATAGCGGTGCCAGAAAACGCAAGCGCTGCGCAGGTAGCAGCGCTTGAGGCCAAAGCCCAGCAGGCCGCAGACCGTGCGCGCGCTGGGTCTGATTTTGTGCAACTGGTCAATGAGTTTTCGGAACCCGCAGCAAGGGCTGCCGGTGGTCAGCTGGGTTTACGCAACGCTGACCGGTACCCGACACTGTTTTTAGATGCGACAAAATCCTTGCGCACTGGCGGCATTGCCGGCCCCGTCCGCAGTGGTGCTGGTTTTCACGTCTTGAAAGTGGTTGAACGGCGACAGGCTGGCATGCCGGGCGTCAATGTCACCCAAACCCGGGCCCGCCACATTTTGTTGCGGCCGACCGCGCAGCTGAGCGAGGCCGGTGCCACCCAAAAGCTGGTGGTCATTCGCAAACGCATTGAGTCTGGCCAAGACTTTGCGGTATTGGCAAAAGAAAACAGCGACGACGGCTCGGCCGCCAGTGGCGGCGACCTGGGATTTGCCAACCCAGGCATGTTTGTGCCCGAATTTGAACAGGTGATGAACAGCTTGGCACCGGGCCAAATCTCCCAGCCACTGGTATCGCGCTTTGGCGTGCACTTGATTCAAGTGATGGAACGCCGGGAAGCCAAACTGTCAACCCGAGAGCAACGCGAGCTGGCCAGAGCCGCGCTGCGCGAGAAAAAGCAGGAAGACGCCTACGCCGTTTGGACGCAAGAAATTCGCGGACGGGCTTACGTCGAATACCGCGAGCCTCCACTTTAAATGCGGCATATCCCCCGCAAGCGCTTCGGGCAGCACTTCCTGACCGACCGGGGCATCATTGAAGATATTGTTCAAGCCATCGCGCCCGAGGCGGGTCAAGCCATGGTGGAAATTGGTCCAGGCCTGGGCGCGATGACGCAACCTCTTGTTGAGAGCCTGGGGCATCTAACGGTGATTGAGCTGGACCGTGACCTGGCGGTGCTGCTGCGCAAAAGGCCCGAGCTCACCGTGATTGAATCGGACGTGCTGCGGGTAAATTTCCGGGCGCTGGTTGAGGCGGCACCTGCCAAGTTGCGCATCGTTGGCAATCTGCCGTACAACATCTCCACCCCGATTCTGTTTCATTTGCTCGATGTGGCGGATGTGGTGCAAGACCAGCACTTCATGCTGCAAAAAGAAGTCATTGACCGCATGGTCGCCAAGCCATCAACCAGCGACTACAGCCGCCTGAGCGTCATGCTGCAGTGGCGCTATGCCATGGCTAACGTGTTGTTCGTGCCGCCAACAAGTTTTGACCCGCCGCCTAGAGTTGACAGCGCCATTGTGCGCATGCTGCCGCACCCATCGCCTGAGCCGCTTGACGTCAAACTGTTTAGCGAGTTAGTGCGGGTGGCCTTCAGCCAACGTCGCAAGCTGCTGCGGCATTCGCTGGGCAAATGGCTGGAAACGCGCAACTTCAGCGGCACGTTTAACTTGCAGCGCCGCGCGGAAGAAGTGCCGGTGGCCGAATATATTGATTTAGTTCAGCGAATTTAGCGCATCATACTGCTTGGTCAAGCCGCTATGTAATTTATAGCTGCTCGCGCCCGTATTTATTTGGCTTCAGCTGCTTTTCGTTTAAAAAATGGCTCGCGCCAGCATGTGGTGCAGCGATTTGGCCTTAGCAAGCTTCGTGAATCGCACAAATCGCACTAGTTGTACAGACACCGCGCTTCCCAATAATTTGCGCTGGCA
>JAYWFR010000103.1:0-5167 GCA_043778695.1 Polaromonas sp.
CCAGCGTTTTTCCACCCTGAAGAATGGGCCTTTGTCAAAGCAGCGGTAGCCAGGCTAATCCCAAGCGACGATTTGGGGCCAGGGGCCATTGAAGCGAACGTGCCGGAATTTATTGACCGGCAGATGGATGCCGTGTTCGGCTATGCCGCGATTTGGTACATGCAGGGGCCCTTCACGCCTTCCAGGCCTGAATTTGGCTACCAGGCGGCGTTAGCCCCGCGTGACGTTTACCGAGCCGGAATTTCCGCCATCAACAGCTACTGCCAAACCAACTTCAGCGGCAAAACTTTTGCTCAGCTGGACACTGCCAATCAGGACGCGACGCTGAAATTCGCAGAGGCCGGGGCGCTAGAGTTTGAAGGCACGTCTAGCAAAACCTTCTTTACCTTCTTGCTACAAAACACCAAAGAAGGCTATTTGAGCGACCCGATTCACGGCGGCAATAAAAACGCCGGGTCGTGGGCCATGATTGGCTTTCCCGGGGCGCGAGCTGACTACGCCGACTGGGTCGGCAGGCCGGGTGAAAAGTACCCGTTGCCGCCCGTGTCGATCAACGGGCCACAGGGCTAACCTTGGAATAAAGCGGTGGCAATGGCGACTATTAAAAAACCAAAAGTAGACGCGGTTCTGGTTGGCTTCGGGTGGACGGGCGCCATCATGGGCATGGAGCTGACCGCCGCTGGCCTGAACGTGCTGGCACTTGAGCGCGGCCCGGCGCGCGACACCGTGCCTGACTTTGCCTACCCCCGCAACACTGATGAGCTGAGCTACGGCATTCGCGGCAAGCTGTTTCAAAACCTGGCCAAAGAAACCATTACCGTGCGCCACGCGCCAGCCGATATTGCCGTGCCGTACCGCCAGTTGGGCTCGTTTTTACCGGGGGATGGCGTGGGCGGCGCGGGCGTGCACTGGAACGGCCAAAACTGGCGCGCACTACCGGATGACTTGCGCATCAAAAGCCGCACGATTGAGCGTTACGGCAAAAAATTTATTCCAGAAGGCATGCAGCTGGAAGACTGGGGCGTGAGCTACGACGACCTGGAACCGCACTACGACATGTTTGAAAAAATATGCGGCATGTCAGGCAAGGCAGGCAATTTAAAAGGTGTGGTGCAAACCAGCGGCAACCCGTTTGAAGGGCCGCGTACCAATGAATTCCCGCTACCACCCATGGCCGCGCTGAACAGTGCGCTGCTGTTTGACAAGGCGGCGCGCAAGCTTGGCATGCACCCATTTGCGCAGGCATCGGCCAACGCTTCGCGCGCCTACACCAACCCGTATGGTGCGCAGTTGGGGCCGTGTAATTTTTGCGGCTTTTGTGAGCGTTATGGCTGCTACAACTATGCCAAAGCGACGCCTCAGACCACGCTGCTGCCCACACTCATGCAGCGGCCCAACTTTGAGCTGCGCGTTAAAAGCCACGTTACCCGCGTCAACATGTCTCTTGATGCGAAGCAGGCCACGGGTGTGACGTATATCGATGCGCAAGGCAAGGAGATTGAGCAGCCCGCCGACCTGGTGGTGCTGTGCGCTTACCAGTTTCACAACGTGCGCTTGCTGCTTCTGTCAAAAATCGGCAAGCCGTATGACCCGGCCACGGGCACAGGCGTGGTGGGCCGCAACTATGCCTACCAAATGACGGGCGGCGTGTCGCTATTTTTCAACGCCGACCAGCCGATGAACCCGTTTGTCGGGGCGGGGGCCAGCGGCAGTGTGGTCGATGATTTTAATGGTGACAATTTTGACCACGGCCCGTTGGGCTTTGTCGGCGGGGCCAGCATCAGCTGCATCAACACCGGCGGCCGGCCGATACAGCAAATGAGCCTGCCCACCGGCGTACCCGCCTGGGGCGCAGGCTGGAAGCGCGGCATCAAAGACAATTATTTGTACACGGCCAGTGTCGGCACGCAGGGCTCGGTCATGCCGCACCGTGACAACTACCTGGACCTGGACCCGACCTACAAAGACGTTTACGGCCAGCCGCTGTTGCGCATGACGTTTGACTGGAAGGCCAATGAGATGGCCATGACGAAGTTTGTGGTCGGCAAAGCGGCGGAGATTGCCAAGGCCATGGGCCCGCGCGAGATCAAGGTCAACATGAAAAAGCCGGGCGACCACTACGACTTGCGCGCCTACCAGTCGACCCACAACACCGGCGGCGCGCCTATGGGCACAGACCCCGCGACCAGCGCCGTCAACCGTTACTTGCAGGTGTGGGACGTGCCCAATGTGTTTGTGATGGGCGCGAGTGCTTTTCAACACAACTTTGGCTACAACCCGACCGGCACGGTGGCAGCGCTGGCGTATTGGTCAGCAAAGGCGATACGTGAGCAGTACCTGAAAACCCCCAGGGCACTGGCATGAGGTGTATTACTATTAAATCAGGAGCAGCTTGCGTAATGATTTATTGCGCTACAGCCGGTTTTTACCCCCAGATAGCGCTTGCACAAGTACCGCAACAAGTTACACGCGAATCGGTTGCTGAAAAGTTTTACGCTACGCCGCCGTTTGTTGCGGGCGGCAAAATCAGCATGCCGATTCATGAGCCTGCGCTGCTCAACGCCGACGAGCCGCTAGTCAAACAAGGCCAGTACCTGGCCAGAGCCGGTGACTGCATCGGCTGCCACAGCCGCCCAGGTGGTGCGCCGTTTGCGGGCGGCTTGCCGCTCAAAACACCTTTTGGCGTGATCGTGTCAACCAACATCACGCCTTATAAAAATGACGAAAAATCGAAAGAGTTCAAAGGCGGTCTGGGCAACTACACCCAAGCCCAATTCAACCGCCTGATGCGCGAAGGGATCAACCACGCCGGGCAAAACATTTACCCCGCCATGCCGTATGCCAGCTACGCGCGGCTGTCAGATGAAGATTTGGCCGCGCTGTACGCTTACTTGATGCAGGGCATCGCACCCGTGGTGCAAACCAATCCCGAGACGGATCTGCCGTGGCCGTTCAGCATGCGCTGGCTGGTTAAGGCGTGGAACTGGCTGTACCTGCCCAAACCAGGTTACGCCGCGGTTGCAAAGCAAAACGTCGAGTGGAACCGCGGTGCGTATCTGGTGCAGGGTTTGGGTCACTGCGGCGCATGCCACACGCCGCGCAATTTTGCGGGCGCTGAAAAAGCCAACACTGAGAAAAAGAGTGAGTTTTTTTTAAGCGGCGCTGTGATTGATGGCTGGTATGCACAAAACCTGCGCAGTCCCACAGACGGCGTGACGCAAAACCAGGCTGGTTTGACGAATTGGACCCAGCAGGACCTGGTCGACTATTTAAAAACCGGGCACACCACGCACACCGCCGCCTTTGGCGCGATGACCGAGGTCGTTAGCAACAGCACCCAGCACCTGACAACAGCTGATGCGTCGGCCATCGCGATGTATTTAAAGTCATTGGGCAGTACGAATTCTTTGGAGGGCGTGTCTGAAGGTTCGCTCGACACTGGCGTTGTAAAAAGGCCAGCCCCATCACCAGATGCGCTGAGCCCAACGACCGCTGCGCTGCGCAGCGGCCAGGTCAACCAGAGCGGCGCGCTGGTGTATTTAAACAATTGCGCAGGTTGCCACCAGTCCAGTGGCAAGGGTGCCAATGCCGCATTCCCGTCGCTGGCGCAAAGCAGCACCGTGGCTGCGAATAACCCCACTTCGCTGATTCGCATCGTGCTGCAAGGCGCCAACCGGCCCGCAACAGCAGCGTCACCATCAGCTCTTGCCATGCCTGGTCTGGACTGGCGGCTGAGTGACGCCAACGTGGCCGATGTCCTGAGCTTTGTGCGCAGCAGTTGGGGTAACCGGGCTGAGGCCGTGTCGCCCGCGGAGGTTGCCAAAGTCAGAAAGGCGTTGGCGGAAAAACCTTGACGCAGAGTGCCGCCTTTACACTTGCAGCATGATTGTTTTAGGTTTTGAATCGAGCTGCGACGAGACGGGTGTGGCGCTGGTGGATTGTTCTGGGAGCGGTGTGCCGCAACTGTTGTCGCACGCGCTTTTCAGCCAGATTGACATGCACCAGGCCTACGGCGGTGTGGTGCCCGAGCTTGCCAGCCGTGACCATATTCGGCGGGTGCTGCCGCTGACCGAACAAGTGCTTGCGCAGTCTGGCCGAACCTTAAAGGATGTTGATGTAGTCGCCTACACGCGCGGCCCGGGCTTGGCGGGTGCATTGCTGGTGGGTGCGGGCGTGGCCTGTGCCATGGCGGCCGCGCTGGGCAAACCTGTGATGGGTGTGCACCACCTAGAAGGGCATTTGCTGTCGCCGTTTTTAAGTGCTGACCCGCCGGAGTTTCCCTTCGTGGCGTTGCTGGTGTCGGGCGGCCACACGCAGTTGATGCGGGTCGACCGCGTTGGCAGTTATCAGTTGCTGGGCGAAAGCATTGACGATGCTGCGGGCGAGGCGTTTGACAAGTCCGCCAAGGTGATGGGCTTGCCTTACCCCGGTGGGCCGCACTTGGCCAAGCTGGCTGAGGGCGGCAACGGCACAGCTTTCAAGCTGCCGCGCCCACTGCTACACAGCGGCAACCTTGACTTTTCATTTGCGGGGCTGAAAACAGCGGTAATGGTGCAGGCGAAAAAGCTGGGTGATGACCTTGAAGCCCGCAAGGCGGATCTGGCTGCATCCACACAGGCTGCCATTGTCGATGTGCTGGTTAAAAAATCTATCACCGCCATGGCGCTAACGGGTTTGACACGACTGGTTGTGGCTGGTGGCGTGGGCGCAAATGCTTTGCTGCGCAGCGAGCTGAACGCGGCCTGTACCAAACGCGGTGTTCGTGTGCACTACCCCGAGCTGCATCTGTGCACCGACAACGGCGCGATGATTGCATTGGCTGCTGGCATGCGCTTGCAGGCAGGGCTGGAACAATTGCAGGGCGGCTACACTTTCGACGTTTTGCCGCGCTGGAGTTTGGCTGAAATCGGTCAAAAATAGCTCTATTTCGGTATCAAATCGTGCTGTAGCCCAATAAATATGGGCGTAAGCAGCTCCTAAAAAAATAGTAAATTAAACATTGAAAACTCTTAAAAAATTATTCATGGCGTTTGGCGTGGCCGTTTCGCTGTCAACATTTGCCCAGCCCTCACCCATCAAAGTCGCGCTGATCGAAAGCATGTCGGGCCCGTTTGCAAATACGGGCGAGGCGGTTTTCCGCAACCTGGTGTGGGCCACCGAACGGGTC
>JAYWFR010000104.1:0-2078 GCA_043778695.1 Polaromonas sp.
GGTATCCGCTACAAGGCGATTTTCAAAGTGTATGTCGGGGCACTGTACGTCGGCAAAAAAGTCGCCACACCAGAAGAGTTTTTTGCCGCTACCGGCCCCAAGCGCATGAGCATTACCATGCTGCGTGATATCGATTCCAATGAGCTCGGCAAGGCATTCACCAAGGGGTTTGAGGAAAACGCGCCCAAAGGCGAGATGTCCAAGCTGATTCCAGGACTGGTCAGAATGGGTCAGATCTTCGCCGACCAAAAGAAGCTGGTGGCGGGCGACACCTTCACCAATGACTGGGTCCCAGGTGTGGGTACGGTCATCACGGTCAAGGGCAAAGTGCAGGGCGAGCCGTTCAAGGAGCCCGAATTCTTCAACGCTTTGATGCGTATCTGGCTGGGCTCCAACCCGGCTGACTTCAAGCTCAAAGACGCCTTGATGGGCAAGACGTCATAAACGACAGGCCCCCAGTTCCTCCAGAGAATCAACAAAGCCATCGGCCGCCACGCCGCGCACCGGCTGGCCGTGGTTGTAGCCATACGTCACCAGCACCACCGGGCAGCCCGCAGCACGGGCTGCGCGCGCGTCGTTGCTGGAATCACCGACCATTAACGTACGCGCAGGCAGCACGCCGAGGGCGTCGCAGGTTTTGAGCAAAGGCAGCGGGTCAGGCTTTTTTCGCTCAAACGAGTCGCCGCCAAACACCACCCGAAAAAATCCGTCAAGACCTTTAAGACGCAGCAGGTCTTTAGCAAACACCAGCGGCTTGTTGGTCAGGCAAGCCAGTTTGAGGCCAGCGCGCTGCAAACCCAGCAGCCCTGCCAGCACGCCGGGGTAAACCGCAGCGTGCTGGCCATTGATGGCGCGGTAATGCCGCTGGTAGCTGGCAAAAGCTGCATCAAACAGCAAAGGTGCCTGATTGGTTTCATCTGCTTCATGTGCTTCATGTGCTTCGTTATTGATAGCGCGTGGTCCCCGTATTTGCTGCCGCATCGCATGGTTTAGCACTGAATTTACGAGGTGTTCAGAGCCTTTGCCGACCAGCAACTCCACCACCTCCCGGTCGACCGGGCTAAAGCCCATGTCATGCAACATCAGGTTGATGGCAACCACAAAATCGCCCATGGTGTCCACCATGGTGCCGTCGAGGTCGATGATGGCTGCGTCAAATGAACAGTGGTCAAAGAGCGATGAAAATAAAGGATTCAAGATGGAGTCTTGTTGTTTTAACTAGAGGTATGCCCAGAGGATAAGGGTCGTCACTGGTACTGAAAAAGCTGGCGCATACTTTGCCTGCCAGGCGCACAACTTTACACAAAACCCCGTAGGCACAGTTTCGTCAGCGGCGTTTAATTCGTCTGACCAGACAATAAATACACAAGGTATTCATGATGACCACAAAGCTTTCAAGGCAACATCTTATGACTGACTGGCTGGTCGCACGTGATGAATATCCCGACATCCGTGAAGCGCCTGAAGCCAACGATGCGCAGATAAAACCTTCTGCATTCATAGCCGCAATAGCGGCTGCTTCTGTCGCGGCCTGTGGTGGTGGCTCTGGCGGAATGACAACTGCAAACCCGGCGACTGCACCATACCAGCCTTTGCTTAACCAGGCTGAACCAGCGGCCAGGACAACCGCAACAGAACCATTTTTTGCAGCGGTACAAAGCTTGCCTACCCCAGACCAATTGATGGACTGGGCAGAGCGTAGTTATCCAGCACTTTTTCCTGAGCATCAGGCAAACCAGTTATCTGACGGTATCGTGTATCGCTTCTACCCAAAAAGCGGCAACTACCTCGGAGTTTTGGGTAGCGACGTGCTGGTGCTTGGGCCCATGTCCGGCAATGTCCTAACGCGGGTTGGCACACTGGCGCAGTTTGCCGAATCTATTGCCACGGCCTCAGCCGCCAGTGATAAAGAAGCTGTGCGGTTCTTGCTGCAGGCGCAATTTTCAGCGTCCGATGCAGAAATAGCCACTGTCAGATCTGCGAGCTATGCAAGCTGGCTGGACCAACAATTCAATACCCCAGCCTCCCTGACGGGCTGGGATGCCTTGATGGGCAAGGGCTACAACGACATCGCATTT
>JAYWFR010000105.1:0-2061 GCA_043778695.1 Polaromonas sp.
CTTGAAGACTCAAAGTCTTGTCAGCCTCACCCGACCCAGCCTGTTCAATCAAGCAAACAAAGCTTAACTGCTCGGCGGTTTGAATATACGAGGTCTTGAAGCCACAAAGGGGTCGGTCTTGCATTGCCACATAAAAAGAGCAGACCCCCGAGAGCAGACCCCCGAGGGTCAGGTCTTGCACGGCAGCATCCATCAGCAAAAAAAACAGGCGCGCGCGTCTAACCTAACATCCGCCCATGCCCCAACTTCGGTCAAAACAAAACCTAGGCTGCGCGAAACACAAAGCAGCATTGAAGCAGGCGCTTTTACTTGCTTGGATTCCAGCACGAAGTGCAACAGGGGTTAGTTTAGCGAACGCATAGGCAGGTCAAAAAACACCTCATGCGGAGTACGGTAGCCCAAGCATTTGCGGGGCCTGTGGTTAAGCCGATAGGCAGCATCATCGACATCAATATCATTGAGGTTTGAAAAGCTCATGGCCTTGGGAAAGTACTGGCGGAGCAACCCATTGGTGTTCTCATTGGTGCCCCGCTCCCACGAGTGATAGGGTGCGCAAAGAACACCTCAGCGCCTAAGCAGTAGCCAAAAAACACGTGATCAGCAAACTCCTTGCCATTGTCAAACGTCAGCGTCAAACATTGCGCTTTGTGGGGACGCAGCATCTCCAAAATGGCGGCACTGACAGGGGCGGCTTCTCGGTTGGGCAGATGGCGCACCAGCGTATAGCGCGAGCAGCGCTCCACCAGTGTCACCAGCACGCCCGTGTTGCCGTGTCCAATGACGGTATCGCCCTCCCAGTCGCCGATACGGCTCCTGGCCTGAACGATGGCTTGGCGCTGCTCAATGCAGACACGATTCTTTAGCTGCCCACGGCGCTCATTGCCACTGCCGTAGCGCTTCCTGCGTGCTTTTTGGCAACGCAGGTAGCTGACCAAGTCACCGCCGCGCGCCTTGTCTGCATACACGTGCTGGTAGATGCTTTCATGGCTGATGGAGCCAGCGCCTTCGAGCGCTAGGCGCCCGCAAACCTGTTCAGGTGACAAGTACAAGCGCAGATAGGCCTTGATGGCCTGCCAGCGCTCAGCAGCGATACGAGCTGCGTTGCGACTCGCATCCTGGCGCTTAAGCGCCAGGCCATGTGCCGCCTCAGCTTGATAGCTCTGTGCAGCCTGTGCGCGTTTGATCTCGCGGGCAATGGTGCTGGCAGAGCGCCCAAGCTGTTTAGCAGTGTGGCGCAAGCTGAAGTTGTTGTCCTTCAAGGCCTGAATTTGGTATCGTTCGCATTGGGTCAAGTGTGTATAGGTCAAAGTGCTTCTCCAAGACTTGCAGGTCAAAAAAGAGCCATCCTATGCGCTCTTGACCCACCTGTTTAAGGGGTGTTGCACTTCGTCGTTGAATCCAAGTTGTAAAACCACCCTTTAGTCTAAGGCGGACTCAAATCTCAAGTGCAACACCTTAAATCAACTAAGGTGCTCAGATGACCAAACCCCAGCATTACCAGCAGCTTCAATACGACGAGCGGATTGCCATTTCCAGCTTTCAAGCTCAAGGTTTGAGTATTCGGGCCATGGCCCGAATACTCAAACGCGCCCCGTCGACCATCAGCCGCGAGATGCGGCGCAATGGCCCGTCCGGCAAGTACAGCTGCGCCTTTGCACAAAAGCGGTGCAACCGGCGGCGCGTGTTCTGCCGCCCAGCGCCTAAACTGCTCGCTAGCAGCGCTTTGTTTGCCCAGGTGTGTGCGCTTTTGAAGAAAAAGTGGTCACCCGAGCAAATCGCCATCCACCTGAATCGCCACTTTCCCAACGACGCTGGTCAACGCAAACTCTGTCATGCTTCACGAAACCATTTACAACGCCATTTACGCCATGCCACGGGGTGAGCTGCGCAAAGACTTGATCGCGCTGATGCGCCGCGCCCAGTCCAAACGCATGCCGCGCAGCCGGGGTGTGGAGCGCCGGGGCAAGATAGCGGATATGGTCAGCGTGCATTTCAGGCCGCCCGAAGCTGATAGCAGACTGTTTCCGGGCCACTGGGAGTCCGATTTGATCAAGGGTAAGG
>JAYWFR010000106.1:0-2058 GCA_043778695.1 Polaromonas sp.
TCAGGGCTGCCGCCACCGGGCACTGGCCAGGTCTTGGTCACTTTGCGGGTGGCAAAGTCAATCACGCTGACGCTGCCTTTGCCATTCGGTGTGCCGCGAATTTTGTTGCTGCCGCGGTTCGCCACGTACATGCTTTTGCCGTCGCGGCTGGGGTACAGGCCGTGTGCGCCAACGCCCGTCGGTATGAAACCGATTTGCTTGAAGCTCTCGCCGTCAACCACATGCACGCCGTCAACCATCATGTCGGCCACATAAAAAATCTTGCCGTCTGGTGATATGCGCACGTCTTGCGGCATGCCGGGTGTGGTGCAAATATCAGCGCCTGCCGGGTTGTTGGGGTCAGGAATGTACTTCGCTTTTTTACCAGGTGCAGCTATCAGCGCGAGCACATCAGGCCTGTCAAAGTAAGCGTTGAGCTTGAGCGTGTCCACCACCTTGCGGTTGACCAGATCAATCTTGGTGACCGAGCCATTGAACTCACATGTGAACAGCGCAAATTTGCCATCCATTGAAAAATCAGCGTGGTTGATGCCCGCGCATCTGGGTGTAGGAATGGTGAACTTCATCGCCAGCGTTTTGGCATCCCTGAAGTCCAGCCGCTTGTAGGCCTCTGCCACCACAATGGCGAATTGGCCATCTGGCGACCAGTACAGGTTGTACGGGTCATCGACAGGGATGGACTTGCCGGGTTTGCCGGTTTTGGGGTCAATGGGTGTCAGGCTGCCGTCAAGTCGGCCTTCTGCATTGTTGGCGACCCACAGCGTTTTCAAGTCCCAGCTCGGCACGATGTGCTGCGGGTGTACGCCCACCTTGAACTTGTCGATGACTTTCAAGGTGGCCGGGTCAATGACCGAGACGGTGTTTTCACCCCGGTTGGGCACATACACACGTTCCAGCGCGCCAGTCACGCTGGGGCTCAGTTTGCTGGACGCAATTTCGCTGTAGAGATTGGTTTTGTCGACCGCTGGCGGCATGCCTGAAAACATGTCGACGACACCTGTTGGCATGGGGCCGGGCGGTGGAATGACGTGTTTGGGGGAGGCGGTTTGGGCAACGCTCATCGACACCGCCGCAGCACAAGCCAAAACACTGACCAGACCAGCTTTCCAATAATTTTTACGCATGTGAATAACTTTTAGACATTGAGTTGTCAATGTGGTTTGAATAGAAGACAAAGGTGTTTTGGAGGCTTGACACTGCGTTAGCGCGGTGCGGCCGTTGCCTTTTTGATGGCATTAACAGTGATTTTAACAACCACATCCACGCCCATCTGGCCATTGACCGAATTTGACGCACGCGGGTCACCCAAAGTGCCCATAGCCCAGCCACCACGTGCAGCGTCTGCAAAGCGCTCCGGCCTGACCAGGTTACTGTCAATCGCCATCAACAAGGACGTGTCTGCCGACCCGGCATGGGTGCCTATTTCAGCACTGCTCAAGCCTTTGGCTTTAAGCGCGTCAATGTAAGCACCCTGGGTGCTGCGGTAGTAGTCGGCAACGTAGTGCAGGCGCACGTTTGTCTTAAGAGCTTCACGGTTGAATTGCGCAGCCACCGCAGCCAATGCCTTTTGGTAATTACCGCTGTCGCCCAGCAGCACCACGTCAGTAAAGCCATGCTTTTTAAAGCTGCGGGCCGTACCCAGCAAGATGTTTTTAAACGTATCTTCTGAAATAGAAATCGTGCCGGCAAAACCCATGTGCTCGGTTGGCGGGTCAATGTTGCCTTCCGGGGTGTAGGCAAGCACTGGGGCTACCAGCGCGTTGCCCAAAGACGCGGCGATTTTGCCAGCCAGCGCCTTGGCCCGCACATTGTGTTTACCAATGGCCATGTGCGGGCCATTCTGCTCCGTGCCGCCAATGGGAATCAGAACCGTGGTTTTACCAGCCTTCAGTGCAGCGCTGACTTCTTGCGTTGTCAGTTCTTCCATAAAAACGCTGTTTTGAGCAGACGCAACGCCTGGCATGCAAACAGCCAACATCCAGACCAAAGCCACCCACACATTAATTTTCGGCATGCCTACTCCGAGGTAAAACCGCTATTGTCGCTGGCGACTACGCC
>JAYWFR010000107.1:0-2057 GCA_043778695.1 Polaromonas sp.
GGGCATTTACTTTGCCATGATCACGCTGGCCATTGCGCAGATGGTGTACTTTGTGTGCCTGCAAGCGCCGTTTACGGGTGGTGAAGACGGCCTGCAAGGAGTGCCGCGCGGCAAGCTGCTGGGGCTTTTTTCGCTTGAATCAGACATCGCCATGTATTACCTGGTGGTGGCTATTTTTGTGCTTTGCTTTTTGTTTATCGCGCGCATCGTCAACTCACCTTTTGGCCAGGTGCTGAAGATGATTCGTGAAAACGAGCCACGCGCCATTTCACTTGGCTACCAGGTTGACCGCTACAAGCTGCTGGCGTTTGTGCTGTCGGCTGCGCTGGCTGGCCTGGCGGGTTCGATGAAAACACTGGTCATGGGTTTTGCCACACTGACGGACGTGCACTGGTCGTCGTCAGGCGAAGTGATTTTGATGACGCTGTTAGGAGGCGTCGGTACTTTCTTCGGGCCCGTCATGGGCGCAGGCATCGTGATTTCGCTGCAAAACCTGTTGGCCGACAAGGTGGGTTCGTGGGTCACCGTGATCATTGGCGTCATTTTTGTGCTCTGCGTGCTGGCGTTTCGCAAAGGCTTGGTTGGGGAGCTGCAAGCGTTCAGACAGCGGCGGCGTCAGGCCGCCTTGAAGGCCGATTAATTTTCGGCGCTTTTACACCCCGTCTGTTGACAGCGCGTAGCTCACGCGCTCGGGTATGCGCAACTGGCCTTGCGCGTCTGGCACGGCCATGATGTGAGTGATGGGCTGCGCCGTGGTGACGTTGCCAAAGATGGTGGCAAACGCGATGTCTGCCGCGTCGCGCCCGGTGCAAAAGCGCACAAAGCCCATTGGGATAGCTGTGCCTGACGGGTCAAACATGTACCAGCGGCCTTGGCCCCATTTCTGATCATTTGCATCAGCCAGATACACCTCGACATACGCGTGAAAATCCGGCGCACCCAGGGCTGGGTCTGCGCCGTAGTCCATGCCGCTGACCATGCGTGCGGGCAGGCTCAATGCGCGGCACAGGGCAATCATCAAATGCGCAAAATCGCGGCATACGCCGACACGGTCAACCACGGTGTCAATGGCTGATGTGCTGCTGTTGCTGGTGTTGCTTTGAAACTGAACGTTACTCGTCACCCAGTCGCAAACGGCTTGGGCGCGGCTGTAGCCCGGCGGCAAATGACCAAACTGCTGATTGGCAAACGCCATCAGCCGGTCTGACTGACAGTAGCGGCTGGGGAACAGGTATGGCAGCACCGCGCCGGGCAAAGCCAGTGGGCTGCATTCAAACAGCTCGCTCGGTGCGGCTTCAAAGTGCGTCAGGTTAACTACGGCGCTGTAGCTGATTTGCAAAGTGCCTTTTGCAGCACGCAGCGATACAAAGCGGCTGCCGGTGTTGGGGTCGGTGTAGTAGCTGATCGCGCTACCGTGGCCTGTGACCAGCAGCTCTTGCACCACGGTTTGCCGGGGGGTGTAAGCCGCCTGAATGCTGAAAATAAAATCGCAGCTGTCGCCCAATACGCCGTACTCCAGCTGCGTCGACAACGCCATCGTCACCATGACTACTCCCCGCCTGTTTAAACAAAAAGCAGATTAAGCCAGCGTTGCGACGTGCGTTTGCGTGGTGGCGATATACGGCCACATCACCAGGCGAAGCCGCCCGGCAAGGCTGTGGCGTCAAGGCCTACAGGGCTGCTGGATTCAAGCCGCCGCTTAATCAGCGTAAAACTGATCCGCGTTTTTACCTTTAACGCTGGCGTAAAACGCTTTGATAGCCACCATGTCCGCCTCAATATCGCCCGTAGCCTTAAAAATAGGCCCCAAGCCGCCGATTTTTTTGTCGTAGTCCAGGTAAGCCAGCACGATGGGCACGCCCGCGCCCAGGGCAATGTAGTAAAACCCGGTTTTCCAGAAGCGGGTGCCGCTGCGCGTGCCCTCAGGCGGCACGATGAGCTGCAGCGGGCGGGTCGCGGCCATGATGGCGGTGCTGGACGCAGCCACCAGGTTGTTGCTTTGGCTGCGGTCGACCGGTATGCCGCCCAGCCACATCATCAGGCCGCGAAAAGGCGGT
>JAYWFR010000108.1:0-5093 GCA_043778695.1 Polaromonas sp.
CGTTTCAGACTCCTGCATCCGCTGCAAATACACCGACTGCGTGGACGTTTGCCCGGTCGATTGCTTTCGCGAAGGCCCCAACATGCTGGTGATTGACCCAGACGAATGCATTGACTGCGCCGTTTGCATCCCCGAGTGCCCGGTGAACGCCATTTACGCTGAAGAAGACGTGCCTGCTGACCAGATGCATTTCATCAAGCTGAACGTTGAACTGAGCGCCGCCGCAGGCTGGAAAAGCATCACCAAACGCAAAGCGCCGCTGGCCGATGCGGACGACTGGAAAGACAAGACAAATAAATTGCCAGAGCTGGTCCGATAAGTCGCCGCATGCATGCCATGCCGATTGAAACAGATGCACTCGTTGTAGGCGCCGGCCCAGTCGGCCTGTTTCAGGTCTTTCAGCTTGGCCTGTTAGACATCAAATGCCACGTTATCGACGCGCTGCCACACCCCGGTGGCCAGTGCATTGAGCTATACCCCGACAAACCGATTTACGACATACCCGGCACACCGCGCACCACAGGGCGCGATCTGACAGCCAGCTTGTTAGCGCAGATCAAGCCTTTTGATGCGCCTTTGCATTTGGGCCAGGTAGTGAGCCAGATTGAAAAACTGCCAGATGGCCGCTTTCTAGTGGGCACATCCAAAAGCCAGCAGTTCAACACCAAGGTCATCATCATCGCTGCAGGTGTTGGTGCGTTTCGGCCCAAGGTTTTGAAAGTTGCGGGTCTTGAGAAGTTTGAAAACTCGCAACTTTTTTACCATACGCCGCCAGAATCTACAGCAAGCCAGCAAATGCATGTATTGGTCGTCGGTGGTGACGACGCTGCGCTTGAATGCGCCGTTGCGCTAGCAATCACGCGTCAAGCCAAAAGCGTCACGTTGCTACACCGCCGCGACATGTACCAAGCCAATCCTGAATTGATCGCTCAGCTTCATGACTTGCGCGATGCCAAAGCCCTGCAATTGATGGTCGGCCAAGTCACCGGTTTTGAAGAACAGCAAGGCCAACTCAGCGCCGCGCAAGTCACAGGCGTCGATGGCCACGTCCAAGCCGTACTGGCAGACAAGCTGCTGGTGTACCTCGGCCTGTCTCCCAAGCTTGGCCCCCTGGCCGACTGGGGTCTGGCCATGGACCGCAAACAAATCACTGTTGATACAGAAAAGTTCGCCACCAGCGTGGCAGGGATTTTTGCGGTTGGTGACATCAATACCTACCCTGGCAAGAAAAAACTGATTTTGAGCGGCTTTCACGAATGCGCGCTGGCGGCTTTTGGCGCAGCCAACATCGTGTACCCGGGCAAAAACCCACAGCTTGAATACACCACCAGCAGCACGCGGCTGCACAAGCTGCTGGGTGTAGCATCAATGCCTTTTTAAGCATGATACGCCTGTAGCCCAAGTAAATTGTGCGCAAGCAGCTCCTAAAATAGGAGTAGTTGCCTTGCGTTCTTGCAGGTTATCGCAAAAAAGTTAGCCCAAACACCGCTTACCGTTCCAAAGCCATTCGCGTCCAACAACCACATTGCCAGCACGCTGGCCTTGCTGGTGTCAACTGCCACTTGCGGGGCTAACAGCGTTAACAGCGTTGCCAGGCGGCGCTGTGTGAATGCACGTTGGGCTGCGCCAGGCGGTGTTGGTTCTAAAGCGGTGTGACCAAATCGGTGGCACCTGTGCGTTGTCTTCTTGCACCCATACCGCTTGGGCGTTGCCACTGGCGTCCGGCGCTACTTTAGGTTGACTGATGAAGCTGGGGGTACTGATAGTTTCGGACGCGCCACAAAACGCGTTACCCACTGTTGGCACGGTAAAACGAGCGGTGTAGCCGCAGGCTTGGGCAGCAAATTGGTTGTGTTCGGCTTAAACGGCCACGGCATTACCGGCCGCATCCAGCGCCACGTCAGGCGTTTGCACTGCACCCGTGGTGTTAAAAAAGCCAGACGATAAACTCAAGGGAGTGTCCCAGCTGCCAGCGCTGTAGCGGGCTGCAAACACCGCACGCTATGCGCATTGGCGTTGCCGGGCAGCGCATTGCCAGCCCACACCAACATTGCGTGGCCCAGGTTGTTCATCACCACTTTAGGCGCAGAGCATTGCCTGCCAATGTAGGAAAGCACCGCTTTGAGGTCTAAACCACGCCAGCCCACGACGGATACGTAGCGCGTGGTGTTAATAAGGCTGATGCCGCGTGACGTCAACGGGTGGTTTACTTGTCACAGTGCGGCCCCAGCAGATAGGGTTGAGGGTTGAAGGTTGAGGGTTGAGGAGGCAACGTCAGCATGGCGGCAAGCCAGCAGTCTGACCGTAGCGGCGCGCGTCTGCTCGGCCTTGCTTGATGCCGTCACATCTAAGCCTCAATCGAGAAGCATATTGGCCAGCGCCTGCCTTGAGGATGCATCATCGCCGACCACCAGCCCCTGCGAACCTGCGAGTTGCACACCGGGTACCGATGTTGGCTGCCCCCAAGTGTTCGTCACGACGCACGACAACCAAAATACAACCACGAGCGATACGGCTAACGGCGTTGCCCCGCACAATTTTGTGCCAGCTGGCGTGCGAACCCGGCACAGCACAGCACTGCACAGCACTGCACTGCAATTCAAAATACATCGCTTTTGACGCAGCCCACTGAGCTGGAGTTTTAAAAAATAGCGGGAAATGCTTTTAAAAAACTAGCCAACAACTACACATCGCAAAGCGGATACAGGCAGGTCCGAACGATTGCAATAGCTTTACTTTGCAGCAACAGCCGCTGCACCGGCCATGGCCACCACTTCGTCTTGCGCAGCCAGCACACCTGACACGCCTATTGCACCGATGATTTTTCCGTCCAGCACGATAGGCACGCCGCCCTGCAAAACTGTGGCGCTTTTGACGCTCAAAATTCGCAGGCCTGCACCGCCTGCGGCCAAACCGTCTTCCAGCGCTTTGCTAGGACGACGAAATGCTGCTGAGGTGGTAGCCTTGCCAGTGGCAATTTCAATACTGGCAGTTTGCGCATCCAGGCGTTGTAGCGCCACCAGATGCCCGCCGTTGTCAACAATCGAGATCACAACGGCCCAGTTGTTTTTGCGAGCTTCAGCCTCGGCAGCGACCATGGCCTTTTTTGCTTGTTCAAGGGTGATGGGCGCGCCGTAGGGCGCAGGCGCAGTTTGCGCGAATGTGCCGGTGGTTATGAGCCCAGCCGTGATGGCAAGAGCAGCGAAGGAAAGGCGTAAAGATGTTGTCGAATTCATGTTGTTTCTTAAAAAAGTAAAACGAGTGGTTGAGCAAAAGCGATTTAGATTTTCAGGCAGGGCCCTACAGCCTTGCATTAAACCTCCAAAGATCGTGCCATGAATCGTTCAAAAATCTCAGGGTAAAAACCATGAACAACATGAACAACATGATCTTGGGTGTACTGACCACCAAACCCGTTGTTTTACTCAACGGCATTATTGCCGCCACGCCTGATCCGGCCCACGCCCTTGGCTAGCTCAGCTACGCCGTGATCTTGAATAGTGGCTAGTGGCGACGCTGCCAGAACCTTCGGACGCACGGGTGCAGCTACGCGGCGTGCCCGCCAACCGATTGGCCGTCATTCAGTTTTCGGGGAGCTGATTTACTCCGAATAAATCAGCGAAAACAAGCCGTAGTTACTTGTGCAACCCGCGTTCATCGGGTTCGTCTGTAGACGTTGAAATCACGCTTGTTTGTTGCCCCTTGGCTTTGCGCCAGGCATAGACGGCGTAGCCTGAACAGCCGTACAACATGAACAAACCAAACATCACGATGGGCGGGTCAATGTTGATCACTGCAATGCCAAGGGCAATTAAAACAATCACCGCAAACGGCACGCTGCGCTTCATTTGAATGTCCTTGAAGCTGTAGAACGGCACATTGGTAACCATGGTCAGACCCGAGTAAAGCGTCAGTGCAAAAGCGTACCAGCGCACCTCCTCGCCATCAATGCCAGCATCGGTCATCAACCAAATAAAACCGGCCACCAAGGCGGCGGCAGCTGGCGATGGCAGACCTTGAAAAAACCGCTTGTCGACCACGGCGGTGTTAACGTTAAACCGCGCCAAACGCAACGCCGCACACGCACAGTAGACAAAAGCGGCAATCCAGCCCCAACGGCCCAGCGTGCTGAGTGCCCACACATAGGCTATTAAAGCCGGCGCTGCGCCGAAAGACACCATGTCGGACAGCGAATCCATTTGCTCACCAAAAGCGCTTTGGGTGTTAGTCATGCGGGCGATGCGGCCGTCCAGGCTGTCAAGCACCATGGCACAAAAAACGCCAACAGCGGCGTTCTCGAAACGGCCATCAATAGCCATCACCATGGCATAAAACCCACCAAACAGTGCCGCCAACGTGAACAGGTTTGGCAGGATGTAGATGCCCTTGCGGCGCTTGCGCACCACCACATCTGGGCTGTTGGCCGAAGGCTGTTCGCCGTCATGCATAGAAATACTCCTGTTTTTGCTTTTACCGCTGCTGCTTGCTTTGCGGATGTTGAGGATAACAAAATCACTGTGACGCAAAAAGTAAAAAGCCGCGCAAGCAATTTGCGCGGCTTATTGCAGGACAAGAACCTGCCGTTAAGAAGTTTTAGTTCTTGGTTTGGTCAACCAGCTTGTTTTTGGCGATCCAAGGCATCATGGCGCGTAGCTGGCTGCCGACTTTTTCAATCGAATGCTCCGCTGTCAAGCGGCGGCGTGCCGTCATGCTGGGGTAGTTGGTGCGGCCTTCGCTGATAAACATCTTGGCGTATTCGCCGCTTTGGATGCGCTTGAGGGCTGCGCGCATCGCCACGCGTGACTGCTCGTTGATGATCTCTGGGCCGGTCACGTACTCGCCGTATTCAGCGTTGTTGCTGATGGAATAGTTCATGTTGGCAATGCCGCCTTCATAGATCAAATCAACAATCAATTTGAGCTCATGCAGGCATTCAAAGTAAGCCATTTCTGGCGCGTAACCGGCTTCAACCAACGTCTCGTAACCCATCTTGATGAGTTCAACCGCGCCGCCGCACAGCACGGCTTGCTCACCGAACAGGTCGGTTTCGGTTTCTTCTTTGAAGTTGGTTTCAATGATGCCGGCCTTGCCGC
>JAYWFR010000109.1:0-2054 GCA_043778695.1 Polaromonas sp.
TTGGGTTAGCACGGTTTAGTAAATGCTACGTTTTTCGTAGCTGCTAGCGCTCTATTTAATTGGACTAGAGCCCGAAATGAACATGAAAATACCAAAAAAAAGCACGCCCCAGGTCATTGAAGAGCTACGCCCGGGGCAATCGATTGAACTGCTCAAAGAGCTGCACATTCTGACGCGCGAAGGCAAGCTGAACCAAGACACACGCCGCAAGCTCAAGCAGGTGTACCACCTGTATCAGTTCATTGAGCCGTTGCTTGAACGTGCTTTGAATAATGACGCTGCCTTCACGCTGGCCGACCATGGCGCGGGCAAGTCCTACCTTGGTTTTATTTTGTACGACCTGTTTTTTAACGTGGCGCATGCGGGGCAGCCAGCGGCCGGCCACATTTACGGCATTGAAACCCGGGCCGAATTGGTAGGTAAGTCCAGAGCCTTGGCAGCGCGCTTGGGTTTTGAGCGCATGTCGTTTTTAAACCTGTCCGTTAAAGAATCTGCATCGTCGACCGAGCTGCCCAACCGCATCAGCATCGTGACCGCGCTGCACGCCTGCGACACAGCTACCGACGACGCCATTGCCTTTGGCCTGGCCAAGCAGGCACAGCACATGGTGCTGGTGCCGTGCTGCCAAGCTGAAGTGGCAGGCGTTTTAAAGGCCAACCGAGCCGCGAGTTTAGGCAAAACGCCCCTGTCTGAGCTGTGGCGGCACCCTTTGCACGCGCGCGAGTTTGGCAGCCAGATCACCAACGTATTGCGCTGTCTGCAGCTTGAGGCCAGCGGCTACAACGTTACCGTGACTGAACTGGTAGGCTGGGAGCATTCGATGAAGAATGAACTGATTCTGGCCAGCAAGCCAGCTGTCCTTAACCCCGCCAACACCAGCGCTGCTCAAAACCGGCTGCAGCAGGTGCTGGCCGAGCTGGGCCTGGATGCGCCGGGACAGGCGGCGCTAGAGCAGCGGTTTGCTATTCAGTAAACTGACTGCTACAAATTAATGAGCTGGTAGCGCTCTATTTGTATGGGCTAGCAGCCTATTTGATGTAAAAAAGGCTTTGAGGGCCACGTTTTCGCATTAACTCTGAAACCTCTTGCGCGTCAGGCCCAGCGCCACCCAAAACCCAACCACCGCATAGGCCACCAGCACCGCCAAATTCAGCCAACCCCGCGCAGGCCATTGGCCTAAAAACAGCGGGCGAACCAGCTCAACTGCCGCCGTCAGTGGTAGCCAGTCAGAAATGATTCGCATCAGCCCCGGCAACTGGTCGCGCGGAAAGAACACACCACTTAAAAACATGGTCGGCGTTAAAAACAGCGTGAAATAGTAGGTGAAAAAATCGTAGCCCTTGGCCAGCGCGTTAAAAATCAGCGCAATGCATGAAAACATGATGCCGACCAGCGCCAACAGAGGCAACGCCAGCAGCAACATCGGGCTGTGGCTGATATTGAGCGCTAGCATGACCGCCAGAATCACCACACTGGTAAACATTGACTTGAAGGCCGCCCACAGCATTTCAGCAAACACCACGTCGTCTAGCCGCACTGGCGCGTTCATGATGCCGTCCCAGGTGCGCTGCACATGCATGCGCGAAAAAGCTGAGTACAGCGCCTCAAAAGACGCTGCATTCATGGCGCTGGTACAGATCGAGCCGCTGGCCAAAAACAAAATGTAAGGTATGGCTGTGCCGTTTAAATTGACCTGCCCAATCAACATGCCCAGCCCGTAGCCAAACGCCACCAGGGTAATCAGCGGCTCGGCCACGTTGCCCACCAGGCTGGGTATGGCCAGCTTGCGCCACACCAGGAAATTGCGGCGAAACACCGGCAGCCACCGAAGGCTGATGCGGGGCGCGGCCCAAACAGACGGCACTTTTGAAGTCATCACGCGTCCTCCCTTATTTGCCTACCTGTTAGTTTCAAAAACAAATCCTCCAGATTGGCCGGGCGATGCAGGGTGCGTAGTTGCGGATAAGCAGCCAGCGCTTCAAGCAAGCGCTTTGAATCTTGGGTGTAAAAAAACACTGTCTCGCCGCTGACTTCAACCCGCGCAGCCATTGACT
>JAYWFR010000110.1:0-5085 GCA_043778695.1 Polaromonas sp.
CGAATTGCTGGGCCAGGTGTTTGGCTCAGTGGTGGGCGCTCATGCCAGAAGCGCCTTTGGTGTCGCGCAGCTGCCGATGGGTTCTTGCGTTGAAATTGAAATGATTGCCGAGGCTAATGGCGTCAATGGCGTCAATGGTTTCAATGGCATCAATGTCTAAAGGTGTCGCTACAGTCGCTGAGATTGAAGCCGCAATGCTGCACTTGGTTACCCAGCGCGGTAAACATTCAAGCGCCTGCCCATCGGAGGTCGCGCGAGCGCTTTCGCCCGACGGTTGGCGTGAGCTGATGCCGCGGGTGCGTGAGGTGGCGATGCGATTACACCTTCGCAGGCAGCTGGACATCGCGCAAGGCGGCGTGCCGGTTTCAAACCTGAACACTTTGCGCGGCCCGATTCGAATTCGATTGCCCCACGACGATGTCGGTTGAGGTTTACCCAGGAAATTGTCACATTTATTAGCTGTTTAAGCCACAAGCCACTAAAAATTCGCGTCAGCAGCTATAGAACTTGTAGCAACTTAAAATTTGCGCTATATTCAATGGAGCCCTGCATGATTCGTGAAAATTCTTGGGTTTCAAACTATTTATGACTAGAGGAGATTTTTAATGAGCGCTAAAGAAGACGCAGCTGTTGCCCAGTTGCTTGAATTGCTGGAATCCCGTTACGCCTTGCGCGTTCTCTGGGCCTTGAAAGACGGTCATCCGCAAACCTTCCGCATTTTGCAAGACAGTATTGGCAGCATCACGCCCAACACGCTGAACACCCGTATCAAGGAACTGCGAGCTGCAGGCCTGATGACACACGGCAGCTCGGGCTACATCGTGACGTCGCTGGGCGCAGACCTGCTCAAGCGCTTGAATGAACTGCAGGCATTTGCCGGCAAATGGCTCACCAGCCAAGCCAAGTCAGCTGTCGTCAAGAAAAAGTAATTCTTGTTTGATCTGGTCCTTAGACCAGACTTCGCAAAAAAAGCAGGCCTTGAGCCTGCTTTTTTTATGGCGCGCGGATTGCCCGTCAGCCGATTGGCAAACCCGCCAGAACCGCATAAACACTGGCGAATAAGCTTATTCGCATAAACGCAGAACGAAAATGTTGTTTGTTTTCATAAGAGCCTCGCCTATATTGCGGTGCTATGAATGACTTCGCTGCTTTATTTTCGTCAGACTTCGCGTTTATCTTTGCTGGATTCGTGGTGGGCGTTGTCGTCGGCCTGACTGGCGTGGGCGGCGGCTCGTTGATGACGCCGCTGCTGATTTTTGCGTTTGGTATCAAGCCACATTTGGCAATTGGTACTGATTTGCTGTTTGCCGCGTTCACCAAAATGGGCGGCACAGTTAATTTGGCGCGGTCCCGCTTGATTGACTGGCGCGTTGTAGGTCAGGTTGCCCTGGGCAGTGTGCCGGCTACGCTGATCACGCTACAAGTGCTTAAAAGCGTTGGCCCCGCCAATCCAGCAACGCAAAGCGTGATGACCACGACCTTGGGCGTAGCGCTGTTGTTAACCGCCGCAGCGACGCTTTACAAAGCTGTTCGCGGCAAAGCCAGCCCCACAGCGATTGCCCCCGAGCGCCTGCAGGAGGCCACGCGTGCCCGACACTGGTTGTTGCCCATTTTGTTTGGTGCCGTGATTGGCGTGCTGGTGACGCTCACGTCGGTGGGCGCAGGTGCGATTGGCGTGATTGTGCTGATGCTGCTCTACCCCGCCCTGCCCCTGAGCCGCATTGTGGCGGCTGACATTGCACACGCCGTGCCGCTAACGCTGGTAGCAGGCATGGGCCACGCGACTATGGGCTCCGTTGACTGGATGCTGCTAGCCAAACTGCTCGCGGGATCATTGCCCGGCATTTGGCTGGGAACCCACTTGATGAAGAAGACGCCCGACCGGGTCATTCGCTCCCTGCTTTCAGTGCTGCTAGCCTACGCCGGTCTTAAATTAATAGCCATCTAAAAAAATAATATGTACCAATACACCGACTTCGACCGCCAATTCGTCAAAGCGCGCGCAAACCAATACCGCGACCAGCTCACGCGCTGGCAGGCGGGCACATTGCCTGAAGATGAATTTCGCCCACTGCGGCTGCAAAACGGCTGGTATGTGCAGCGTTACGCGCCCATGCTGCGGATAGCTGTGCCTTATGGCGAACTAAGCACCGCGCAACTGCGCGTGCTGGCCAAAATTGCCCGTGACTATGACCAACCGAATGCAGTCTTGTTTAGCGATGCGCAGGCTGCACAAGACAAGTTGGGAGACATACCTTTGCCGGGCAAATTATTGGGCCAATCGGTTAAAACCAAGCTGACCAAGGGCTACGGCCACTTTACCACCCGCCAAAACGTGCAGTACAACTGGATCCCGCTGGACAAGTCAGCCGACGTGATGGATCTGCTGGCCAGCGTCAACATGCACGGCATTCAAACCAGCGGCAACTGCATTCGCAACATCACGAGCGACGAGCGGGCCGGCATTGCTGCAGACGAGCTGGCTGACCCACGCCCGTTTGCTGAAATCATGCGTCAGTGGAGCACCCTGCATCCTGAGTTTGCATTTTTGCCGCGCAAATTCAAGATCGCGATTACCGGCGCGCTGGAAGACCGCGCCGCCACCGCCTGGCACGACGTGGGCCTGCACGTGGCTAAAAACGACTTGGGCGAGTTGGGCTTTAAAGTTCTGGTTGGCGGCGGCATGGGGCGCACGCCGATTGTGGCGAGCGTGATTCGCGAGTTTTTGCCGTGGCACCAGATTTTGAATTACCTGGAAGCCATCGTGCGCGCTTACAACCGCTTTGGCCGCCGCGACAACATCTATAAAGCGCGCATCAAGATTTTGGTCAAGGCTGAAGGCCAGTCTTTCTTCGACCAGGTCGAGACCGAGTACAAAGACATTGTTGAAATTGACGGTGCACCCCACACCATCACGCAAGCCGAGTTAGACCGCGTCTCAAGCTCTTTCGTGGCGCCTGACCTGACCTGCAACCGCAGCGATGCCGAGGCCAAAATCGCCAATATTCTGCGTGCCGCAGCTGTTGACGACGTGGAGTTTGGACGCTGGTTGCAGCAAAACGTCGCTCCACATAAAAACCCGGATTTGCGCATCGTCACCCTGTCGTTCAAGCGCTTGGGCCAAGCCCCTGGCGACGCCACGGCTGACCAGCTGGACGTGGCCGCCGATTTGGCTGATCACTATTCAGCCGGTGAACTGCGCGTGACGCATGACCAAAACCTGGTGCTGCCGTGGGTGCGCTGCGACCAGTTGCCCGAACTGTGGGCTGCAGCGCGCAAAGCCGGTTTTGCACGCCCCAACATTCGCTTGCTGACCGACATGATTGCCTGCCCTGGAGGCGACTTTTGCAGCCTGGCCAATGCGCGTAGTTTGCCGCTGGCCGAAGCCATCACGCGCCGCTATCAAGACCTCGATGAGCTGCATGACCTGGGCGAGATTGATCTTCACATCAGCGGCTGCATCAACTCGTGCGGCCACCACCACAGCGGCCACATTGGCATTTTGGGAGTCGACAAAGACGGCAAAGAGTGGTACCAGATCACGCTGGGCGGCTCGGATGGCTCCAAGCTGTCTGGCATACCTGCGCTGGGCAAAGTCGTTGGCCCCTCGTTTTCAGCGGCTGAAGTGCCTGATGTGATTGAAGCCGTGCTGGATGTGTACCGTGAGCAGCGCTTGGCCGACCAATCCGAGACATTTATTGCTGCCCTGAGACGCCTCGGTTCAGAGCCTTTCAAGCTGGCCGCCAATGCGGCGCGTCACCCGGCAGAACATGTAGAGGCGGTTTAATCATGATTCAGAATACTATGAAATTAATAGCTGCTAGCGCATATAATGTAAGCGCTTCCGGCCAAAATGACTCCCAAAAAAGGTTACAAAAGCTAAAAATTGCCAACTCGGATGATCCGCGCGATATTTCGCTAACTGGCGTTGACAGCATTGAACTCGACTTCCCCAAATTCACCGACGGCCGCGCTTTTAGCCAGGCGTTTTTGCTCAGCCGCAGGCTGGGCTTCAAAGGCGAAATTGTGGCCACGGGCGATGTGCTGATTGACCAGCTGGCGCAAATGCAGCGCAGCGGCTTTACCAGCGCCGTATTGCGTGATGACCAGCCGCTAGACGTGGCTCAGCGTGTGCTGGCCGAGTACCCCGGCTTTGATATGGGTGCGTATCAGGGCGATGCGATTCACGTCAGCCCACATTTTGTTGAGGCAACGGCATGAACCTAGACCTGATACACATCAACGCAGAGCTGGGTCGTAACGCCCAGGGCTTGGTGGACTGGGCCGTCGGCTTAAACCAGCCAGCCATCATCACCACCAATTTCCGCCCTTTTGAGGCTGTCATTTTGCATATGGTGACGCGTGCCAACCCGGCCGTTCCTGTGGTGTGGATGGACAACGGCTACAACACCAACGCCACCTACCGCTTTGCTGATGAAGTGACCAAACTGCTCAAGCTGGACTTGCACATTTACACGCCGCGGCGCTCGCGTGCGCACCGCGAGGCGGTTGAAGGCGCGACTCCAGCGCTTGACGACCCGCGCCATGCCGCATTCACTGCCGAGGTCAAGTTAGAGCCTTTTACCCGCGCCCTGCGCGAGACAGCACCAAAAGTATGGTTCACCGCCCTGCGCGCTACCGACACAGCGGTACGCGCCCAGATGGAGCCGGTCAGCGTCAATCCCGACGGCCTGATCAAAGTCGCGCCTCTGCTGCACTGGTCTGCAAAAGACTTGTACGACTACTGCGAGATTCACGGCCTGCCTAACAACTTTGACTATGTTGACCCCACCAAGGGCGAGGACAACCGCGAATGCGGCTTGCACATTTCGCATTGATTTGCCCACTGTTTTCTGCAAATTTATTAAAAGCAATACATGAACGCCAGAGCCGACCACACGCTTGAAAAAACGGTTTTAAGCAACGCCCACCTCGATTCGCTTGAAGAAGAGGCTATCTTCATCCTGCGTGAAGTCGCGGCTGCCTTCGAGCGCCCTACCTTGCTGTTTTCAGGCGGCAAAGACTCGCTGGTACTGCTCAAATGCGCTGAAAAAGCTTTTGGCGCGGGCAACATCCCCTACCCGC
>JAYWFR010000111.1:0-5066 GCA_043778695.1 Polaromonas sp.
CCGATGCCGAACGCGTAATAGCCTTCCACAATCGATTCAGCCCGGTAGTTAAGCCGCCCGTCACCGACAAAAAAGCCATTGCCCCCGGCAGCCAAAAACGCGCGGTGGGACGGTGACAAACCATTTTGTGCATAGGCCAAGCCCAGGCTGTCTTGCGCCCTGCCCCAGCTGCCTCCTTTGACTTGCGCGCCAAACGACAGCGAGCGGTCAATCTCGGCAAACGCATAGGCCTCAGACGCGCCGTCAGACCCGGCCAAGCGGGCAAACACGCCTGCGTTGTCCGTCACTGACTGCTCTAAATTGACGCCCCAGCCTTTTTTGCTGCGCAACTTGCGAACTGGTGCCACCACCGGTACACCGCCCGCCGTCCCAACCGCCGAAAAAGCCAGCGCATCGTCAAAACCGCCCATCACCGCCTGGTTGCGAAACACCAGCAGCTTGGCTTTGCCCGGCTGGCCGAAGGCGGCGTAGCCCTTTTCCAGCTCAATTTGGTCGCCGTAGCGGCGGCCAAGCGCGCGGTCCAGCGCCAAGCCATTGGATTCCTTCGGCATCATGAAGCGACCAGCACGCACGGCCCAATCGTCCCGGTAGTATTCCAGCGCCGCACCCCACGAATAGCCGCGCGAATCAGCCGCAAAGTCGTACGCGCCGTGGGTTAAAAACGACCAGTTCATGAACTGCGTTCGCGGGTCATGGGCATAAGCGTTGGCATCAAAAATATCTGACACCGCCAGGTTGCCAGCCGTTAGCGTGACCCGGTTTTTGCTGCGCAAGCCGCCCAGTTGATTGGCGTCTGATGCCACGCCCTCACGCTCGCCGTCCAAATTCCAGCTGTGCCGCACAAACAGCCGGGCGCGGTAAATGATCGGCTTGGCGCCTGCGGTTTTTTGCAGCTCAGCGTTAGAAAGGCCGCCCAGCCCAGTCAGCCCCGACATCGCCACGCCCTGCACCACTTCGGGGTTGAAGTACAGCTCGGTGTTCTGGCTCAAACGCAAACCCAAATACGCGGTGGACGTGAACGAATAACTCTTTTCGCCCAGTGGCGACAAGCTGTTGACACCGGAATAGGCCGCGCTAAAAGCCGGCTTTTTTTGCCAGATGTAAGTCGCTTGAAACTTGGCGTTAAACCTTTCTTGTGCCTCAAGCTCAGGTGCGGCGGTTTGCGCGGTGGCTGCGGCGGGCAGCAGCGCAATGGCTAAGCAGAATCGATTCATAAAATTAAGCGTAAAGCCCTGATTATCCAACGCAAGCCCGCCAGGTTTTACGAAAAAGTGACCGTCGCCTGCAGCCCCTGACCGCTAGGTGATGCGCCCAAACTAAACCGTGCACCGAGCAGCTCGGCATAGCGGCTGACAATGGCCAGCCCCAGCCCTGCGCCTTCGCCCAGCTGCTGGCCGGCTTGGCCCAGTGCCCAACGCTGGCGCAGGCGCGTTGCGTCTTCAGCAGACAGGCCGGGGCCGTTGTCTGTGACGCTGAGCGTCACCGCACCATCGGCCTGCATGAGTGTGATGGCCACAGTCACGTGCGCCTGGCTCGCAGCCCCGTAGCGCAGCGCGTTGTCAAGCAGGTTGCCCAAGATACCCTCAAGCAGTGCTGCATCGGCCAATACCACCACGCGCTCGTCCAGGCCTTCGCCCCCCAGGTCAACGCCAGCGGCATCCGCCTTGGGCAGGTACCGCAGCAGCATCTCGAGCGCTACTTCATTGATAGCTACTGGTGCACGTTTTAAGCTGGCTCTGGCCTCATCAGCCAATGCAAGGCCGAGCAATTGCTCAACCAGATGGCTGGCACGCTCTTGGCCCCTGGCGATGCCTTGCAACTGTTCGCGCCACACCGCTGGGTCGCTGTTGGCCAGCGCGTAGTCGGCTTGCGCGCGTATGCCCGCCAGCGGCGTGCGCAGCTCATGCGCTACGTTGCCAGCAAACTCGCGCTGGGCAGAAATGCTCTCGTCCAGTCGCTTCATCATCGCGTTAACAGCGGTGCCCAGACGCTGCACATCGCGGGTGCTGGCATTGGCAGCAACGCTTGGCGGCATGGGGCTCAAGTCGCGCACGCCGCGCTGGTCTACGGCGCGCTGTAGCTCAGCCAGCGGCAGCAAGTCGCGCTTGATAACGCGGCGCAGCCACCAGACCAGCAACAGCAACAAAACAATTTGCGGCACGACTGCGTACGTCAGCATGCGCTGAAGCAATCGGCTTCTGGCGACGGTGGTTTGCGCCACCACCACGGTAAATTCAGCGGGCTCGTAGCGCCGCAAGCTGACGCTGCGCAGCGCCCGGTTTTGAAAGTTGATATCGGCAAAACTGTAAGCCGTCTCTACCAGCCGCGGCGGCCTTAAGCCCGCGTGGCCCGCCAGCAAGGCACCATTTGGGAGCAGCACGGCAAAGTACATGGACTCGCTTTGGTCAAACAGCAGCGCGCTCATTTCGGGTTGCGACAAATTGAGCACCGGCCCGGTGCTGCCCAGGCGCACATTGGCAGCGACGGTGTAGGCATCGTCCAGCAACGACCGGTCAAACGCCTGGCCTGCAAAATAGTTGGCCACACCCAATGCCACTGCCGTGCCCAGCGCCCACAATACGACCAGCGGCAGCACAACATGCTTGATGACTCTGCTGCGCAAGGATGGTTTTGTCCCCATGCTTCTTGCTTCGCGTACCTCCGGCGTTACGCTGCCGCTTTCACGGAAAGTTGGGGCACTTTTTCTTAGGGGCGGCCCATCGGAAAAATGATGTTCTTTCATACCGTGCTTTCCTCCAGCACATAACCAATGCCGCGCAGCGTGCGAATGCCGACACCACTGCCGAGCAGTTTTTTGCGCAGGCGTGATATGAAGGCCTCCAGCGCGTTGTCGCCCAGTGCGTCATCTGTTTCACTCAATTTGTCTGACAATACGCGCTTGCTGACGACCCGACCGGGCGGGGTCATCAGTTCCCACAACACTTCAAACTCACGCGCAGGCAAATCCCAGGGCTGGCTTTGCAAAAAAAACCGCCGGGCTTTTCGGTCCAGCAGCAGCGCGCCGCGCTCCACCCGGTCATCGGTTCCGTGCGCCCGCCGCACCAGCGCGCGCAGCCGCGCCTCGACCTCAGCCAGGTCAAACGGCTTGCCCATGTAATCGTCAGCCCCAGCGTCCAGCCCGGCAATGCGCTCTTCCAGGCGGCTGCGCGCCGTGAGGATGAGCACCGGCGTGCGGTCGCCCCGGGCTCTGGCTTCTCGCAGCAGGGTCAAGCCAGAGCCCTGCGCCGAAGCGCAATCAGACGTCGGCAAATTCAAGTCCAGCAGCACCGAGTCATAAGTTTGTACCCGCCACCAGTGGCGTGCCTCGTCCAGGCTAGCGGCTATGTCCACCCGGTGCCCCGCATCGCTTAGGCTGCGCAGCATCACGCCTCGCAGCACAGCATCGTCTTCAACCAAGAGGATTTTCATGTCAGTAGAACTACGGATGTGGCAGGTCAGGTGCGGGTCAGTCACCGCAGGTTACAACCCACCAATGAGCATACGACACTTCCTCTCTTTTTTATCTAGAACAGGCTTGGCCGTGCTGGCCCTGTCGACACTGAACCTGCCGGTGGCCGCGCAAAGCGTGACCGCCGCCGTCCCAACTACCTTGTCCCTAGCGCAGGCGCTTCAAGCCGCGCAAAACAACCTTGACGTGTCCCTGGCTCGGCGCGCGCTGGATGCCGCGCGCGGCGACGTGACCGCAGCAGACCGGGCCCCTACGCCCACGCTGTCGGCCAAGGCAGCGTCGATTGACCTGCAAAACGGTATTGGCGGTGGCAATGTGTTGAGCCAAAAACGCATCGACAAAGCCATTGGCCTGGACTGGACGCTGGAGCGCGGCAACAAGCGCGAGCTGCGCACCCAGCAAGCGCAGCGTCTGGTCGGCGCTGCTGAGTCTGACATCGATGAAATACGAGAAACCCAAAAAATCGCCGCCTCCAGCGCATTTTTTGACTTGCTGGCGGCGCAAGAACGCATCGGGCAAGTCGCCGCCATTGCCAGCAGCGCGGCCCAGCTGGCAGCCACAGCCCAGCGCCGGGTGAAAGCCGGTGACTTGGCAGCGCAAGACGCAGCACGCACCGACATTGAAGCCCAACGCGCCAACACCGACCTGGCCACCGCGCAGATCGACCGTCAGCGCGCAGCCATTAACTTGGCGCTGCTTATAGGCGTGGCCAACTCTGCGGCGATGATCGCGCAAGCCGATTGGCCCACCAATTTGGCCAGCGACGCCACGTCGAACGACAGTGTCGTTTACCCCTCCGTCGAAAAACGGGGCGAAGTGCGTGCCGCTGTCCAGCGGGCGCAAGCCGCCAGAGCCGCACTAGACGGCGCAGCAGCGCAAAAAACACGCGACATCACGCTGGGCACGTCGTTTGACCATTACCCCGGCACATCAACGCGCCTGCTTGAATTTAGGGTGCAACTGCCGCTCAATGGCTTTTTGGGCAGCTACAACTACCAAGGCGAAATAGCCAGAGCCCAAGCGCAACTGCTGCAGGCCGAAGACACGCTGGAGAAAACCCGCCGCAGCACTGCCGCAGATTATCAAAGACTGCAGCAAGACCGCCAAGGCTCGGCAGCCCGTGCGCTGAGCTATGACAAAACCATCGTGCCGAGTGCCAAAAAAGTGGCAGAAATGGCCGAGCTGGCCTACAGCAAAGGCGCGATGTCACTGACCGAACTGATTGACGCGCGCCGCACGCTGCGCAGCATTTTGATTGAAGCGCTCAATGCCCGCACCGACCACGCCAAGGCGTCGCAGGCTTGGATTCTTCGCCAGGATTAAAGCGCGTCTCAACGCGTTGTCCGAATTCACTTCAACAGCTAAAAAACACCGTGAAACACACCACTCTACTTTCAGTTTTAAGCCTGGCCTTGCTCGCAGCCTGCACCGAAGCCCCCGCACCTGCGCCCGAAGCACCCGCGCCCATCTTGCAGGGTAGCCAGCTGCGCTTTGCGCCTGGCCACCCGCAGCTGGCGCTGCTGGGCACCGTGATTGCCGCACCAGGCAAGGCGATCACGGTCGACCTGCCTGCCAGGCTGGTGTGGAACGAAGAGCG
>JAYWFR010000112.1:0-62176 GCA_043778695.1 Polaromonas sp.
GAAATGCCTTGTGACTCGGCGGTTCCGTCTTCGTCTTGTTGTGAATTGCCTTTGAGGATGTGATCAACCAAGTCCCCTACATCCTGGCGAATCTCATCATCACTTCTGGGCTCGATGAGGAGTCCGTAGTCGGGACCAGTTCGCAGATGTACTTCGCAAACAGTGATGCCGCCACCGCCAACCTCAAGTACAGGGACTTGAGTTCCATCGTCCTTCGGTACTTCCAGTCCCGTCATACGGCAAATCGCTGTAGATTTCCCCACGCCGATACTGCCAATGAATGCCACTTGGTGATCGCGTTTAAGGAGGAGGCCCGCGCAACGTTTCAATTCTTCAATGTATTCCGTAAGCCTGCTCTCGAAGGCGTGGGGTGTATCGGGCTTGTCCCGAAGTGCAACCAACTCTGCTGCAACTTGCTCAGCCGCCCAGAGCGTCTCTTGATCTGGATGATCCAATGGCGGGCGAGGTAGAACGGTCCAAGTTCTTGTTAGTGCGTTCGCGAGCGCAGTTGCTTCTGAGGTGTCGATCTGAGCCAAGATGTCCTGTGCTTCTGCCAGCGTTATGGTGCGCTCTCCACTTTCGATTCGGGAGAGAACCGCTGGGCTTAGCGACACTCGCTTAGCCAATTCACCTTGTTTTAGCCCGGCTCGGTCACGCACTTGCATCAAATGCCTGCCAATTTCTGTGGATGCAGCAGCTTCGTTGTCACTCATGATGATTCCTTTGAAAGATTTCATATGAACTGTAGCATCGTTTCGTTTTAATGCAACATATTTGTGAAACGTTGCTGATTTAAGCGGTGCCGGTGTTTTCGAGACGGTGTGACAGCCACGGGTTGAGCAAAATCCATAGGACGAGGGCGCTCCAAGGGCAACGCGAAGTTCAGCCTTCTGCCTGTCCGTTCCAACAGTGATGGTTCACCTGAACCGCCGCGCCGACTGGTGCCTTTATCGGCGCGCCCAGTCACTTAGTTTTTGACAGCTTGATGCACAACGACCATCACCCGCAGGCATCATTTTCAAACGCGAATGCGCTCACCGATCTGGTTTCGCATGACAGCGTTTTACAGCTATGCGTCGTGTGGGGCGTCTTTGACACCGTTGCTCGGCCTGTTGGCAAGTGGCGTGCGCAGGTGAGTCAGCATTAGATGCATTTCACGCGGGGTACGTAGATATAGCCGTCCACCGCATCGCCAAATACTTGATCACCGGTGCCAATCGCATACAGGCCAGCAACGTAGAGGCAGACTATTGCGTCAAGTATGTCTTCGTTCTGCTTCAATGCCACGCCGCTAAGACTATCAATGTGACTATGCCCCAGCGGTTGTGAAAGCACATCTGGGATGGATAACCCTAGTACAGGTGATTCAGCCAGGCGCAAAAGAAACTCGGCAAGTTCGCACTTACCGCGCCGCTTCGCACTTACTGAGCCCTTCTTGTATTGGTGGCGTACTTTGAGATTGAACAACTCAATCAGTGCAGGGTGCGGATAGCACTCAAGTTGCCAACGTCCAGTAGCGGCACCAAGGTGTTGGAAGCCTTGTGATACGAGGGTTCGTGAAAGCCGCACGCTGTCGGCCTTCGGAAACAGTTTCAGGTTAGATGTATGACACGACGCATGTCTTGAGCCGTACTCTTGCCCAATCAATGTTTCGCATTTCCGTTGACCCGAAGAATTTCTAATGATCAAGGGGCCATCAATTGCGATACCGGAAAGGTCTGGCAGATTGTTCAGATATGTGACGATGGGTTCAACGCCGAACAAGTCTTTTGCAATTGCCGTTAACTCCAATTCACGGTCCTTCAAAGAACCAATTGCAAGTGCAGTAGGGTTCTTGTTGCTTCGCCATGCCAAGTCAATGCCAGCTAGTTGCATACTGCCCTCATCTGGCGATGCCTCTCAGTCGGCACCATTGGGCTTGGACAAGTCCGAAGAACTCCAAAGCGGTGCCGTGAAAGTACCAGACCAGGCCGCACATCCAGTAAAGCGATAGCGATGCAGGTGCATTCGCATCCCGCATCATTTCCAGAGCAACCGGGTCTTGCCAGCGCCAGTAAAGCCAGTAACAACCGTCAACCGAAAACCATGTAACAACAAGCATTGACGGCCAATTTTTCCACTGGCGTTCTACCATTACGTGCATCGACCACGATGCCGTCGCATAGGCCACCAACGCCATGATCAAACTGATCGGTACATCCCAATCTGGCGCTTTGTAGTAGAACCGTCCGGCAATAAGCAAGGCGATGCCTATGGCTAACGAAGCCAGCTTCCAAGGCCGCAACAGTTCGCTCAGTGGCTCCATGAAAGATTCCAATTCATTTTTCGCGCTTTGTCTTCTGACTTTTGCCTTTGGCCTTTGGCTCTTCCGGCTTTTGCACCAACTCTGCCCCCTCTTTTGACTTGATGTAGTCAGCCCAGTCCTGCATCAATTGATGCCGCTTCTCCACCATATCTGATCGCTGGTAGGACTGCACCGTTTTGTCACCTACAACGTGCGCAATAGCAAACTCCAACATTTCATGTTCATAGGTCGTGAGGGCTGCACCCCATGTGCGGAAACTAGCTCGAAACCCGTGCATTGTGTGATCAACCTTCATGCGCCGAAGTATCTGGGTGAATGTCATATCACTGAGTGCTCCACCATTAATGTTGGGGAAAATCAGGCCAGTGGGCTTTCCTTTCGCTGTGAACAACTCAGGGCGCAACTCCTTGGCACGCACAAGCACAGACATGGCAGCTTCTGACAACGGAACCGTGTGCACACGGTCTGCTTTCATCCGCTCTTTTGGAATCGTCCACATTCGCTCTTCCAAGTCAATTTCTTCCCACACTGCGAAGCGCACTTCACCCGAGCGTGCAGCGGTCAAAACAATGAATGCAAACGCCAGCTTCACGGCGTCTGAGGAAGTGCCGTGCATGACTTTGTGAAGTACCGCACCAACTTGACCGTGGGGACACGATGGGTGATTTTCTCCGGCCAACTGCTTGCTGTTCTTGGGTAGGGTCTCTTTCAATTGAACCCATTGTTCACTGTCAAGACCATTGCAATAGCCCATTGCCGCACCGTAATTAATGGTGGTGCGGATGCGCTGCAACACACGTGAAGCAGTTTCCGCTTTGGATTTCCAAATGGGTAGCAGGGCTTGGCGAATCTGGTCGCGGGTCAATTGGCTCATGGGGACTTTTCCGAAGACTGGAAAAGCGTAAGTGGTCAGGGTGTTAATCCACTGGTCTTTGTGCTTGGTGTTTTTCCAATCGTCTGCATTGGCATCGTGGTACTCCTTTGCACATTCGGCAAACGTGCGCCGCAGTCGCGATGCTTCTGTTTCTTGGGCAGTCCTATGCAAGCGTTCTTGTTCGCGGAAGGTCTGAGGGTCTATTCCATCGGTTAGCAATTGACGGTACTTGTGGGCACGTTCTCGGGCCTCGGCCAAAGTCCAGTCGGCGGCAGAACCTAAGCCCATGTATCGGACAGATTTATCCAAGGTGTATCGCAGCACCCAAGATTTTGTTTTGGTGGGGCTGACTTGCAAATAGAGCCCTCCGCCATCGTGGTGGTAACCCACCTCGTTGAGATTACGCACTGCAACCGCCGTAAACCTATTACGGGCGCGGCTTTTCGGGGTTTTTGATTTATTGTTTTTGGCTGCATCGTCCATCAAAGGCTCTCAGTTCTATCAACATTTCAATCCACATTCAAAATTGAAATAGAACTGTAGCAGGCTAGATGAGATGAGGCAAACTTGGAGCGAATGGCGGACATTTTCTCCAATGCCGATAAGCACTTGCGATAAACTGAGAGTAATTGCGAGATTCTGCGATTGCACTTTCTGCGGTCACAGCTTCCGCCAGAAATTTTCAAAAGGCTTCGCAGGGAGCCTTTTTTTTGGCGTTCATCTTCCATTTTTTGATTTGAACGCAGATTAATTTTTACTTAATTCCTTGTATTTTGATAGTCTGCTTATTAAAATACAAAGAATTATGCTTCAGCGTCAACTGTACCCAACCCTGCTTGAAAGCCTGCAAACATTCCCCGTTGTTGGCTTGATCGGGCCACGCCAGGTCGGTAAAACCAGCCTTTGCCGGCAGTTGGCAACAGAAATGGCGCAGGCAGGCAAACCGGTTTTGATGTTGGACCTGGAGCGCCCTTCGGAGCTTGCCAAACTGGCGGATGCCGAACTTTTTCTGGCGCCACTGGCTGAACAGCTGGTCATACTTGACGAGGTGCAGCTGCGACCTGACCTATTCAGTGTTATCAGGCCTTTGGTGGACGCACACCGCAGGCCGGGTCGCTTTCTGGTGCTGGGGTCGGCAGCGCCAGCATTGATCCGGCAATCTTCAGAAACGCTGGCTGGCCGGATTGAGTTTTTAGAACTCGCGCCGCTGTCTCTCCTCGAAATAGGTTCTGGGCCAACGCTTGAAATGACCACCGCGCTCTGGAACCGTGGTGGGTTTCCGGACAGTTACCTCGCCAAAAGTGGCGCGCAGTCTATGCGCTGGCGTGAGGCTTTTATCCGCACGTATCTGGAGCGCGACATTGCCCAGCTTGGCATACGCGTACCGGCTGCAACCCTGCGCCGCTTTTGGCTGATGCTGGCGCACTACCACGGGCAACTGTGGAACGCGTCTACCATCGCTGGCTCGCTAGGTGTCACCGCGCCCAGCGTGCGGCATTACTTGGACATCCTTGAAGGCACATTTATGGTGCGCGTGTTGCCACCCTACAGCGCTAATTTAGGCAAGCGGCTGGTCAAGTCGCCCAAGGTTTATCTTCGCGACAGCGGCCTTTTGCATGCCTTGCTGAATTTGCCTGACCACCACGCGTTGATGGGCCATCCGGTGCTGGGCGCTTCCTGGGAAGGCTGGGTGATTGAGCAGATTTTGAGTCAGGCGCCCGCTGGCAGTCGGCCGAGTTTTTTTCGCACGGCCAGCGGCAACGAAATTGATTTGTTGCTTGAACTGCCCGGCGGTCATCTGCGCGCCATTGAAATCAAACACTCAAAATCGCCCAAAGTGGGCAAGGGCTTTGCCGAGGCGCTGGACGCACTGGGCATTGACAGTGGCTTTGTCATCGCGCCAGTCGATTCAGCCTACCCCATGTCGGCACGCGCCAAAGTGCTGCCGCTCTCGCAACTTGAGGAAATTTGGCGATAACAATAAATGAGCGCTGAAGCACTCAATGATGACGGAACTTTCAAGCATTTGAGCGCTGCGGTATAAACAAAACATGACACAGCACATGACAAAAGAGCAAACGACCCCCACCCACCTGCGCACCCACACCTACCACGGCCTGTCGTCCGGCCCGGCGCTTCTTGTGCTGGGCGCGGTGCATGGCAATGAGGTGTGCGGCGCGCTTGCGATTGGGCAACTGCTGCAGGACTTTGACAATGGCTTGATAACCATCGAACGCGGCTCAGTCACGTTTGTGCCGATTACCAACCCGCTGGCGCACCAGCTCAAGCGTCGTTTTGGTGACCGCAATTTAAACCGCAACATGGCGCCCAGTGCCATTCCGCAAGACTTTGAAGACCGCATTGCCAATGTGTTGTGCCCGCTGCTGGATACGCATGACGTGCTGCTGGATTTGCATTCGTTTCATACCGGTGGTGCGCCGTTTGTGATGATTGGGCCGCAGAACAACACGGGCACGCTGGAGCCGTTTGCGCTGGCTAATGAAGAGATGCAGCTGGCCCTGCACACCGGCGCGCCGCGCATTGTGGAAGGCTGGCTGGACACCTATGCACGAGGCGTGCAGCGGCGTGCGGCAAATGTTGAAGCTGGCAACACCCGCTCGCAAACGCTGGTCACCAACCCCAACTACGGCGTGGGCACCACCGAATACATGCGCTCGCGCGGCGGCTATGCCGTCACGCTGGAATGCGGCCAGCATGATGACCCGGCAGGCGTTGGCGTGGCGCGCCATGCGATTTTGCAAACCCTTAGCTTGCTGGGCATCACGTCGACCCGACCCGCACCGGTGACGGCGCAGCCTGAAATCTTGCGGCTCATCGACGTAACCGACAAGGCGCATGAGGGCGACGCCTTTTCCCGTGAATGGCGCAGCTTTGATGCGGTCAAGTCAGGCGATGTGATTGGCACACGGCACACGGGTGTTGAAGTGGCTGCGCAAGGCGATGGTTTTGTGGTGTTCCCTAACCCGCGCGGTGAAGTCGGGCAGGAATGGTTTTACTTTGCGCAGAAGCGGGTTTAAAACACACTTCAGACTTCAAAATCGTAGCTTGTCGGTGAATACAAAGCGGCTGTAGCCCAATAGAGATATGCGCAAGCTGCTATTAAAATCATATCGCACTAACGCAAGTCAGCAGTTGACAGCTCAATGTTGCATGACCAGACGATAACGAGCCCTGATAGCGATTGCGGTCTCTTCGTACTCAAACACCTTCAATGATCCGAATGTCTCGATCCGCGCCATCACCCAGCGCGGCTAATGCTGCTTGGTAGCCGGGACTGTCGTGTGCTGCGGTGGCTTGCTCGACGCTGTCAAACTCGATGAGGACTGTGCGCTCTTCCAACCCGAGTTCATACACCATTGACGGCGCACCGCGCGCCAAAAATCGACCGCCTGCTGCGGTAAGTGCAGGCCCCGCTAGCACAGCGTAGGCGGCGACTTTTTCAGCGTTTTTCACTGCGCGGTAAGTGCTGACCCAATAGGTTTTCGACATTTTTTTCCTTGTTGATATGGGCTCAATTTTGACTGCTTTCTGGCGTTTTACACATACAAGCATCATGAAAACTGTCGCGAAAGTCGGTTTTCAGACGGCTGTGATCGAAAATACTGTTTTTAACAATTTTCAAAGGTTAATTTGGCCTACAAGCCAATAAATACCAGGGCGAGCAGCTGCTAAAAAAATAGCATTAACCCCCCGACAAAGGCGCAAAAGCTCTGCGGCGCTTCGTCAGCATGGTCATGAACTCACATATTGCGCCTATGTCAGCTATTACAGCTTTTACAGCTGTTTTGAGTATTTACCGAGTGCTTTGGAGGAGCAACAAACACGTTTGAACAAATCATGACGCCTATAACGGCTCAAATAGTATGACACTTCAGCCTAGCTCTTTCAGTAACAGTTCTAAAGTAAGAATCAGCCTCTAGCCCACGTAAATACGGGGTAAGCAGCTCCTGAAAATATAGCGCTTTGCATCGCTGCTTGACTGGTTTACAGCACGATGCACGTCTTCGGCTTGAAAAACAATTGCTCATTTTTGCGCGCATAGCCCAATGGGTTGGCCACCACCCGACAACCGCCAGCCGTGTAGTCCACCGCGCAGTGCAAATGCCCGTGCAGCCATAGCTGCGCTTGGGAAAATAAATCGTCCAGCGCATTGCAAAACCCGGCTGTGCCGGGGTTGACGCCGTAGCGCGGGTCTGCGCTCAGCAGGCTGGGGGCAAAGTGGGTCACAACCACGGTTTTTTCGACCGTTTTGCGGTCAAGTGTTGTTGCTAGCACTTGCCGCAGCCAGGCCTGGCTGCTCAGACCCAGCTCGCGTATCTCCTCAGCCATCATGGGCTGGCCTGCTAGCAACGCATGGTGGCGTTTTAAGGAATGGTTCGCCGCGCGAAACGCTTTCTCACGTGCCACGAGCTGCTGGCCGACGGTCACTGGGTTGGCCATAGCCCGCGTCGATGTTGGCGAGTCAAAGTCTGTCCAGAGTGTGCAGCCAACAAAGCGCACGCCTTCAATCATGGCCACTTCTTGCTCTAGCCAAATAAAGCCCAGCCGGGCGCAAACCTCTTGCAGCCGCGCACGGGTCGCAGCATAGTCCTGTCCATCGTATTCATGGTTGCCGGGTACAAACACCACCGGGCACGGCCAATTGGCAAAGCGCTGCAAACCAAAGTCGGCAATGCTTAGGCGGGTCAGCGACGACTCGTTTTGGTACGACCCAATGTCTCCCGCCAGCACCAGCACATCAGCACCTGGCGCGGGCTCGGGCACAAAGTGCGGATGAGACTCCAAATGCAGGTCAGAAAGTAGCTGAATGTTCACGAGGACGATTGTCGCCGACGTTCGTCAGTCGATTAGGTTATGCGTTTATTGCATCGAATCCGGGCACTTCCGGGCTTGTGAATCTAGGGAAAACCCGTATATTTCATTCACCGCAACTTTTAGCGCCTCTTTAACTTTTTAAAGGCGCAGCACCATGACTGAATTACTCAAGCAAATCGCCGAGTTCATCAAGCCCGACGACGCTTTACAGGAAGCCCCTGGCGTAGCACAACACCTGATGGAACGCGCCGAAGCGGACGCTGGCCGCAACCCGGTTGAAGCTGAAGAGCTGCGCACTGCTGCTCGGGCATTTTTAAGCGTGGTTCGCTAAACACCCATACGCAACATAAGCGTTGCGCTATTGGCGCAGACGATCGGCCGCTACACAATTGGTTTATGGCACAACGCTCACAGCCGCTGCGCATGCAGCTCAACACTTTTTATTCCGGCCCGCAGGCCTGGTTTTTCTTGGCCGAAGAGCGCGGGTATCTGCGTGATGAGGGGCTGGAGATTGAATTTACCGAAGGCGATACCGCCGCCAACACCGTCCCCAAAATGGCAGCTGGTGGTTTTGATGTCGGCTATGGCGACATCAATGCGCTGATAGCGCATGCGGCTAACGGCAATGCCAACGCGCCCCTGGCCGTATTCGCCAGCTACAACGCCTCGCCGTACGCCATTGCCGTGCCATTCAACAGCAGCATTCGCACACCGCAAGACCTGACAGGCAAGCTGCTGGCTGCGCATCCGCAAGACGCGGCAATGCTCCTGTTCCCTGAGTTTTGCAAGCGCACAGGGCTTGACGCAACTACCGTACGCACCGTGATTGACGCCGCGCCGCACAGCACCATGGTGCCCGAGCTGCTGGCAAACAACTGGGACGGGATGTTCGGCTTTGTCAACACCCTGATTGCCGCGTCGATTGATGCAGGCATTGACCCGAAAGCGCTGCGCTACATCGAGTACCACGATCATGTGTCAGAGCTGTACGGCATGGCGCTGATGGTTACCCGCTCGCTCGCTGCAACAGAGCCAGACACCGTGTACAGATTGCTGCGTGCTTTCAATCGCGGCCTGGTTGACACCATCGCCGACCCGGCTGCAGCCATTGGAGCCCTGGCCAAACGCAACCCAGCCATCAACCGCGAGTCAAACCTGCGCCGTTTGATGGGCACGCTGCAACTGGAGATGGGCCGCGCTGAAGGCGGCGTGCTGGGCATTGGCGATGTGGACGACGCCCGCTTTGCGCAGGGCATTGAGCTGCTGGTAACCACCAAAAATCTGCCGCATCACCCCAAGGCCGGGGAGTTGTTTGACAGGCGTTTTTTACCGCCTCTAGCGGATCGAGTGCGCAACTTGGTCAGGGCCTAAAAGGGTTTGAAATTTACCCCGTCTTCCGCTGGGGGGCGCTAGGCTGGCGGCATCCACGGAACCAACACGAGTTCAGCATTCGCCTCCAGCCTAACCCTCCCCAAGTGGGGCGGGAAATAAGAGCACTGCCCTCAGAGCTTCACCCCAGCTCCTTTAACCACCGGCCCCAACACGGCGACCTGGTCTTTCACAAAACTGTTGAAGCCCGCCACATTGGTCGGCACAGCGATGATGCCCAAGTCATTAAACTTGGCTTTGATCTCGGGCATAGCCAGCACCTCGTTGCACACCGCATTGAGCCGGGCCACCATCTCAAGCGGCAACTTGGCTGGGCCTGACAGGCCGAAAAAATTCTCCAGCACCAGCTTGGGTTGCTTCAGTTCGACCACGGTGGGCACGTCGGGCATCAGCGGCGACCGGATGCTGGACGTCACCGCCAGTGGCAGCAACTGGCCACTTTTGAAAAACGGGACGTACGATGTGATCACGTCGATACCAACGGGAATCACCCCGGCAATCAAGTCTGTGGTCATGGGTGCGCCGCCACGATAAGGCACGTGCTGCAGGTTGATCATCATTTGCTTTTTCATCAGTTCGCCATGAATGTGGCCAACGGAGCCCGGCCCACCCGAACCAAAATCAAGCCGCCCGGTTTTGCGGGCTGCTGCTTCCAGGTCAGCCATGCTGCTGATGCCAGCTTTCGGGTTGGCCATGATGACAAGCGGCGCAGAGCCCAGATAACTGACGTGGGTGAAGGCTTCAATCGGGTCATACGGCAGCTTGTCCAGCGTGAAGGGGCCGAGCGCAATCGGTGATGTGTTTGCCAGCATGAAGGTGTAGCCGTCAGGCGCGCTTTGAGCGACAAACGCTCCGCCAATCGTGCCGCCAGCGCCGGGTTTGTTGTCCACCACCACCGGCTGCCCCAGCTTTTTGGTCAGCTGCTCAGCCATCAGCCGCGCCACCACATCGCTGGCACCACCTGGCGGGAAGGTCACCACAATTTTGATGGCTTTGTCTGGCCAGGCAGCGCGGGCTGGCAGGGCGAACGCAGCAGCGCCCACAGCGGCCCATCGCAGGGCCGCGCGACGGGAAGGGCCCAAAGGGCGTTGCGCATGGGTTGCAGTGTTTTTCATGGGGGTTTCCAGATAAATAGTGAAATATTGCAATGTACGGCGCGCTGGCTGGCATGCCAATCGCTTGCAGCTTATACCGGCCATAAGCCAACCACCAGATATTAAACTGAGCAGCACCATTTCCGCTGAACAGCACCATTACCGTGCATACAAAACATGACCCGAACTGCAGACCCCTTTGATACCTACTTGCTGCGCGTCTTCAGCATGCTGATGGCTGAGCGCAGTGTGTCGCGTGCGGCAGCCAAATTAGACCAGTCGCAGCCCGCCGTGTCTGCTGCGCTTAAACGTTTGCGGGACATTTTGGGTGATCCGTTGCTGGTCAAAGACAAGCAGCGCATGGTGCCAACCGAGCGTGCCTTGCAGCTTGAAGCGTCGGTGCGAATTGTGCTGGGCGAGATTGAAAGCCTGCTGGCTCCCGCTGCCGAGTTTGACCCCGCCACCACCAAACTGACCTTTCGCATTGGCACGCCCGACTATTTAGCCCCACCGCTGATGGCCAGTTTGGTCAGCTACCTGCGCATGACGGCGCCCAAAGCCAGGCTGATCTTGGTTCCCCTGGGCAACGACTTTGACTACGAGGCGGCGCTAGCCAATGGCGAGCTTGACATCGTGATTGGCAACTGGCCGCAGCCACCCGAGCACCTGCGCATGACTATTCTTTTAGAAGACGCGGTAGTTTGTCTGGTCAGCCGTGATCACCCTTGCGCCGGTAAGTCGGACTCGCAACTAACGGTGGCAGATTATTTGAACGGCGCACACATCGTGCCGCTGACTTACAGCGTGATGCAGCGCGGCGTGGTGGAGTCGCATTTGGCTGCGCTGCGGTTGCACCGCGAGGCAACAGTCACTGTGCCCTACTTCAGCATGGCGCCCAGTTTGCTGCCCGGTACAGATTTGATTTTTACCACCAGCCGCCACTTTGCCGAGCACCACGCCCGCCAGCTGCCGCTTGCCATCCTAAAGCCGCCGATTGACTTCCCGACCATGCGCTTTTACCAGCTGTGGCACAACCGAAGTCAGCAGTCCCAAAGCAACGCGTGGCTGCGCTCGCTGCTGTCAGCTGTGGCGCGGACGGCCGATGCGGCGCAAGGTTTGCGGCAGCCAGGCGGGAGCCGAGTCAAACCGAACTTACTACTAAAATCGTAGCTGCTCGCCCCCGTATTTGTCGGGCTAGCGACGTATTTTCTTGTTAAAAACCTTATCTGGTAGCCAAGCCATCTTGGGTTGACAAACACCTAAGCAGACGCGTGGTATCCGCTTCAGTGTTTAATCAGCGCTGCAGAATATAAAGCGTTTTATGTTGACCCAAATAAGCAATCTCATCACAGCCGGCAACGTTGGCATCATGTTGTTTTTTTCAGTAGCAGTGGCTCCCACTATCTTCATGGTGCTGCCGCCTGAGTGGTCGGCAGCATATGTGCGCAAGTTCTTCCCCAAGTATTTTTTGTTCTTGGGCATCACCAGCGCAATAGCCGCGGTACTGCACAACTTACCGCTGGTGCAAATCAGTCTGGGCCTGTGCGCTGCGGTTTTCTTTTTCAGCGTTTTCTGGCTGACGCCGCGCATCAACTTAGCGCGGGACAACAAGCAGATGAAGAAATTCAATGTGCTGCACTACACCAGCGTGGGCCTAAATCTCGCGCAGTTGGCAGTGTTTATTTGGGTACTGGTTAAAAGTGTATGGGTATCGTGATTTTGGTCGACATAGCCAAACGCGGGCAGCTCCTAAACAAAGAGCATCAATCCTTCACCCGCGACGCAAACGTCTTGCGAAACTTCGCCACTTTCGGCCCCGCCACCGCCACGCAATAACCCTGGTTCGGGTTCTTGGCAAAGAAGTCCTGGTGGTACTCTTCAGCCGGCCAATAGTTCGCTAGCGGCACGACTTCGGTCACGATGGGGCTGTCAAATACTTTGTCTTGGCTCATTTTGCGAATCATATTGTCGGCAACTTGCTTTTGCTCCGCGCTTGAGTAGTAAATGCCACTGCGGTACTGGGTGCCGCTGTCGTTGCCCTGGCGGTTGAGGGTAGTGGCGTCGTGCACAACAAAAAAGATTTCAAGAATCTCGCCCAGCGTTATTTGTTCGGGGTCGTAGTCAAGTTTGACCACCTCGTTGCTGCCGGTGCGGCCGGTGCACACGTCTTCGTAGCTGGGGCGATTCACTTGTCCATTGCTATAGCCTGATTCCACGTCAGTGATGCCGCGAACTTTGACGAACACCGCCTCGGTGCACCAAAAGCACCCGCCGCCCAGGGTGATGGTTTGAACTTGAGTCATAAACTTTTTTCCTAATGTGTTGTATGGTTGCGGGTGCAGCGCATCAAGCGCATTGCTCGGTACACTTTAAGCCCAAAGCGTTTAGACAGACCACCCAAAGGACACATTCTTCATGAAAACCAACGTCAAACCGCGCTTCGTCTGGGAAGACCCTTTTATGCTGCAAGACCAGCTAAGCGACGACGAGCGCGCCATTCAAGAGGCGGCGCACCAGTTTTGCCAGGACAAGCTGCAAACCCGCGTGTTGATGGCCGCGCGGCACGAAAAATTTGACCGCGAGATCATGAATGAAGCCGGTGCGATGGGGTTTTTAGGCTCGACGATTGAAGGCTACGGCTGCGCTGGCCTGAGCTATGTTGATTACGGGCTGATCGCGCGTGAAGTCGAGCGGGTAGACAGCGGCTACCGCAGCGCCATCAGCGTGCAGTCGTCACTCGTCATGCACCCCATCAACGCCTACGGCAGCGAGGCGCAAAAACAAAAGTATCTGCCAAAGCTGGCCACTGGCGAATGGGTGGGCTGTTTTGGTTTGACCGAACCCAACCACGGCTCTGACCCGGCCAGCATGCTGAGCCGCGCCAAGCCAATTACGGTTGACGGGGTGAGCGGCTTCGTCATGAATGGTGCCAAGATGTGGATCACCAATTCACCAATTGCCGATGTGTTTGTGGTGTGGGCCAAACTAACGGACCCAGATGGCAACACCGGTGGGCAAGAGTCGATTCGCGGCTTTATCCTTGAGAAGGGTATGAAAGGCCTCACCGCTCCCAAGATTGAAGGCAAGATGAGCTTGCGCGCCTCGATCACAGGAGAGATCGTGATGGACGGCGTGTTTGTGCCCGAGGGCAACATGCTGCCAAAGGTAAGCGGCCTGAAAGGCCCATTTGGCTGCCTGAACAAAGCCCGTTACGGCATTGCTTGGGGGGCTCTAGGTGCGGCTGAAGACTGCTGGTTTCGTGCCCGCCAGTACACGATGGACAGGGTGCAGTTTGGCCGCCCGCTGGCGCAAAACCAGCTCATCCAGAAAAAGCTAGCCGACATGCAAACCGAAATCGCCCTCGGCCTGCAAGCCTGCCTGCGGGTAGGCCGCCTGATGGATGAAGGCAAGGACGTGCCAGAGATGATTTCGATCATCAAGCGCAACAGCTGCGGCAAGGCACTCGACATTGCCCGCATGGCGCGCGACATGCACGGCGGTAATGGTATTCATGATGAATACCACGTGATTCGCCACATGATCAATTTAGAGACCGTCAACACCTACGAAGGCACGCACGATGTGCACGCGCTGATATTGGGTCGGGCGCAAACGGGCTTGCAAGCGTTTTATTGATTTTGGGCCGTTTCTAATCATTTTCAAGCATCGTTTAACGCCTTAGCCCCATGAATATCTGGGCGTGCAGCTCCTGTTTTAATAGCAACTGATGGAACCGGGCGCGCTCAAACTCATCCTGTCAGCTTTGGTTATGCCCCTCGCCAGCCTGGTACTGGTAGCAGTGGCTGGGTTGGTGGGAGCAGCGCGGCACAAGCGCACTGGTTTACTGCTCAGCGCCGCCGCCTCTATCGGCTTGTGGCTGTTGTCATGCCAGGCCGTTTCTGTATGGCTGGCCCGCAATGCACAGCCGCAATACCCGGTCGTCACCGCAGCGCAACTGAAAACCAGTCAAGTACAGGCCATTGTGGTGCTGGGCGGCGGCATCTACCCCCAAGCACCTGAGTACGGTCAAGCACAGCTAAGCCCCACCACGGCTGCCCGCTTGCGCTATGGCGTTTGGCTGGCGCGGCAAACTGGTTTGCCAGTGGCTTTTTCAGGCGGTGTCGGCTGGGCAGGCGCAGACGATGGCGTTAACTCTGAGGCCAGCGTGGCAAGCCGCACGGCGCAGCAAGACTACAACTTCAGCTTGAAATGGCTAGAGAACAAATCGCGCAATACCGCTGAAAATGCGCAGTTGCTAGCCACTTTGCTCAAAAAAGACGGTACTACCCGAATTGCTTTGGTGACCACTGCGTCGCACATGCCCAGATCAATTTTGCAACTTGAGCGGCAAGGCTTTGCCATCACACCGGCACCCACCGGATTTGTACTGCCTGATCAGCCGCCATGGCTACAGTGGCTGCCGTCGACAGATGGCATCAAGGAATCAACCCGCGTGCTACATGAAGTTTTAGGGCTGGCCGTTGCGAAATTGCAATAAATCAGCAACCCGTTTGGGTTGACGTATCGCTCCCAAAAAGCTATATTACTAACCAGCCAGTCAGTAATTATGCCGTTCACTCCGCCAAACTTAACCCTAGCCGATTGCCCCATTAAAAAAGTGCTCCACGCCAAACGCGAGCGGCGTAAAGACGCACGCCCGGGCGAGTTGCTGGACGCAGCGCTTGATTTGTTTGTTGAAAAAGGCTTTGCAGCTACCCGGGCTGAGGAAGTCGCCGCCCGCGCCGGCGTGTCAAAAGGCACGCTTTTTTTGTACTTTCAAAGCAAGGAAGACCTCTTCAAAGCCGTGGTACGCGAGAACATTTCTGGGCACTTCAAAGAGTGGAACGAGACTTTTGACAACTTCAAAGGCACCAGTGCTGAGATGGTGACGTTGTGCATGAGCGAGTGGTGGCGGCGGGTGGGCGCAACCAAAGCATCAGGTATTGAAAAGTTGATGATGAGCGAGGCGAGTAATTTCCCGGAGATTGCCGCTTTTTATCGGCACGAGGTAGTTGAGCCTGGCCAAGCCCTGATTCGCCGGATTTTGCAACGGGGAATTGATCGCCAAGAGTTCAAAAAAATGGATCTGGACTATGCTTCATTTGCGATCATTGCGCCTATGATTTTTTTGATATTGGCCAAGCACTCTGCCTCTGTATGCGTCAGCACGGCGGCCGACCTGGACCCCGAGAAATACATCATGTCGCAACTACACATCGTTTTGTACGGCATGAGCGCCCCCCCCATTGATCATTTATCCCCCTAGACACAGGACAACTCCGCATGAGTTTGAACAAAAAAAGCGCGCTGAAATGGGCGGTTGCTCTGCTGGTGTTGGCTTTATTGGCAGTCGGCGTGCTGCGCGTGTTGTCGCAGCGCAAAGCCCAGCAACAGGCCCTAAGCGCCGCCAGCGCAGCTAAAGAAGCACTGCCCATCGAGTTGGCAGCCAGCGACGTGACGCAGGTCAAGCTTTTGAATATCAACCAAGGCTTGGCGGTTTCTGGCTCGCTGAAGGCGGTTAACTCAGCTGTTGTCAAAGCCCGCGTGGCTGGCGAATTACGGGGGCTGACGGTGCGTGAAGGTGACTTTGTCACAGCCGGTCAAGTGATTGCACGCATCGACGCCAGCGACTTGCAGTCCCGTGTACGGCAGGCGCGTGAACAAGCTGAATCAGCCAAGGCGCAGATCGAGGTGGTGCAGCGTCAGTATGACAACAACAAAGCGCTGGTAGACCAAGGCTTTATTTCAAAAACAGCTTTGGATGCGTCCCTGGCCAATTTAAACGCTGCGCAAGCGACCTACAAAGCGGCGCTTGCCGCCACCGACGTAGCGACCAAATCGGTTGACGACACGGTGCTCAAAGCGCCAATTTCTGGCCAGGTATCCCAGCGATTGGCGCAACCCGGTGAGCGCGTGGGTGTTGACGCGCGAATTGTTGAAATCGTGGACCTGACCCGCGTGGAGCTTGAAGCCACGCTGAGCGCCGCTGATTCGAGCCAAATACAGGTCGGGCAAAGTGCCCAGCTGCAAATTGAAGGCAACCCCAAAACCGTGGTCGCCAAAGTGGTGCGCATCAACCCCAGCGCCCAGGCGGGCAGCCGCAGCGTGCTGGCCTATTTGAGCCTGGACAATACCAAGGCAGACGCCGCCCCCTTGCGACAAGGCTTGTTTGCTCAAGGCACGCTGGGCACGGCGCGCGCGGCACTGCTGGCAGTACCGCTGGACAGCGTGCGTACTGACCGACCAGCACCCTATGTGCAGGCCATTGAAAACGGCAAGGTGGTGTACCGCATGGTCGAGCTGGGCACCCGCGGCAGCACTGACAGCGCAGACGTTGTAGCCGTCAAAGGGTTGGCAGACAGCACGGTGGTGATTTTGGGAAACGTGGGCATTTTGCGAGAAGGCACTGCAGTGAAGTTCACCCAAATCGGCCTGGCATCTGCCACATCAGCATCTACCGCATCTTCGGCCTCGGCGGTCAGCGCCAAAACAGCCCCGTAAAGCATCGATAAGCGCATCAAATAAAGCATCTATGTGGTTTACCCAAGTCAGTCTTAAAAATCCGGTGTTTGCCACCATGGTGATGCTGGCCATCGTCGTGCTGGGTCTGTTCTCATACCAGCGCATGCAAGTTGACCAGTTTCCGAACATTGACTTGCCAGTCGTTGTTGTGACGGCCGATTACCCCGGCGCGTCGCCTGAAATTATTGAAAGTGAAGTCACCAAGAAAATTGAAGAAGGCGTTAACTCGATTGCCGGCGTCAGCGCACTGACGTCGCGCAGCTACGAAGGCCAGTCGGTCGTCATCATTGAGTTCCAGCTGTATGTTGACGGGCGCAAAGCCGCCGAAAGCGTTCGTGAAAAAATATCGGCTATTCGCCCAACTTTTCGCACCGAAGTCAAAGAGCCGCGCGTTTTGCGCTTTGACCCATCCAGTCGCGCAGTGTGGTCCGTGGCCGTGCTGCCAGTTTCAGGTGCAGGTGCAGGCGCAGGTGCAGGTGCAGCAAAAATGTCGGCGGTTGAGCTGACCAACTGGGCTGATCAGGTTTTAAAAAAGCGGCTGGAGAACGTGCGCGGTGCAGGCTCAGTGGTTATCGTCGGCGGCACCAAGCGCGAAATCAATGTGTACTTGAACCCACAGGCCATGGAGTCATTGGGTATCACGGCTGATCAAGTGGTCAACGCAGTAAAAAGTGAAAACCAGGACTTACCGGTTGGCAGCATTCGCTCGCTCGCGCAAGAACGTGTCGTCAAAATTGACGCTCGGATGAAGCGGCCTGAAGACTTTGGCAAGCTGATCGTGGCGCGCAAAAACAATGCCGCCGTCACCGTTGACCAAGTCGCCCGAGTTGCCGACGGCGCGCAAGAAGTCGACAGCCTGGCGCTATACAACGGCCAGCGCACCCTGGTTCTGCAAGTGCAAAAAGCGCAAGACGAAAACACCATTCAAGTCGTCGACGGGCTGAACAAGGCGATTGCGGAGATGAAAGACAGTTTGCCGCCTGGCTTGAAGCTGGAGTTGGTCTCTGACAGCTCGCGCTCGATTCGGGTCGCGGTTGAAAACGTGCGCCGCACGTTGATTGAAGGCGCACTGCTCACAGTGCTGATCGTGTTTTTGTTTTTAAACTCATGGCGCTCCACCGTCATCACCGGGCTGACGCTGCCGATCTCCATCATCGGTACGTTTTTGTTCATGAACCTGTTTGGTTTTACCATCAACAACATCACGCTGATGGCGCTGTCGTTGTGTGTGGGCCTCTTGATTGACGACGCGATTGTGGTGCGCGAAAACATCGTGCGGCACGTGCTGATGGGCAAAACGCCCTATGCAGCCTCAATGGATGGCACCAAAGAAATTGGCTTGGCGGTGCTGGCCACTACTTTTTCTATCGTCGCTGTGTTTTTGCCGGTGGGTTTTATGGGCGGCATCATTGGCAAGTTTTTTCATGAGTTCGGCATCACCATCGTTGCGGCAGTGCTGATCTCGATGTTTGTGAGTTTTACGCTGGACCCAATGCTGTCCAGCATTTGGCACGACCCATCGATTGAGGCGCATGGCAAGCATGCCAAGCCTGTCACGCTGTATGACAAAACCATTGGCCGCGTGACCGGCTGGTTTGACCGCGCCACCGAGTCTTTGAGCGAAGGCTACCAAGGCATTTTGCGTTGGGCGCTGGTGCACAAAATTAAAACGCTTCTGGTGGCACTGGCGGTGTTTGTAACCAGCATCTTCATGGTGCCACTGCTGGGCACAGAGTTTGTGCCCAAGGCTGATTTTTCAGAAACCTCGCTTAATTTTTACACCCCAGTGGGGTCATCGCTTGAAGCAACCGAGGCCAAGGCCAGCCAGGTTGAAGCCATCGTGCGCGAATTCCCTGAAGTGCGGTACACGCTGGCCACCATCAACACGGGCAATGCGCAGGGCAAAATTTACTCAAATGTTTACATCCGGCTGGTTGACCGCAACGCGCGCAGTCGCAGTGTCGACGAAATCTCGGGCGTGCTGCGTGAACGGCTTAAGCAAGTGCCCGGCATCACCGTGACCCACGTGGGTTTGCTTGACTCGGTAGGCGGTAACAAGCAGGTTGAGTTTTCGCTGCAAGGCCCGGACTTGAAAGAGCTCGAGCGCTTGAGCCGCCTGGTGCAGGGCAACATTCGCGGCATCCCAGGGCTGGTTGATTTGGACTCCAGCGTTAAGGCAGACAAACCAGTGATTCAAGTCGATGTGCGCCGTGATGCGGCCAGTGACTTGGGCCTGTCTGTCTCGGGCATCGCCGCTGCCCTGCGCACGCTGGTGGCCGGGCAAACTGTCGGCAACTGGCGCGCACCTGACGACCAAACCTACGACGTGAATGTGCGCCTAAGCCCTGATGCACGCAACGCCCCGGCTGACCTGGAGCGTTTGCCATTTACCAGCACGGCCATGGGCGCGAACGCCGATGGCTCAAGCCGCATCGTCCGATTAAGCCAAGTCGCCAGCATCAAAGAAGTCACCGGGCCGAACCAGATCAACCGGCGCGATTTGATACGCGAGGTGGCAGTCAACGCCAATGTGTACAACCGCTCGGCCGGTGAGGTGTCTAACGACATCAAAGCCGCGCTGGAAAAAACACCCTTCCCGCCGGGCTACAAATACCAGTTCAGCGGCTCAACCAAAAATATGGCCGAATCTTTTGGCTACGCCATCTCAGCCCTGATCATGGCGATTTTGTTCATCTACATGATTTTGGCCAGCCAGTTCAAAAGCTTTTTGCAGCCATTGGCGCTGATGACATCACTGCCGCTGACGCTGATTGGTGTGGTGCTGGCGCTGCTCGCGTTCCGCTCGACGCTGTCGATGTTTTCTGTCATTGGCGTTGTCATGCTCATGGGGTTGGTAACCAAAAACGCGATTTTGTTGGTCGACTTTGCCATCAGAATGCGCGAACCAACAACGAACGCGGACGGCCGCCTCATCCCCGGCATGGAGCGCGGCGAGGCACTCCTGATGGCTGCAAAAGTACGCCTGAGACCAATTTTAATGACCACATTGGCCATGATTTTTGGCATGATTCCACTGGCCTTTGCCCTCAGTGAAGGCTCAGAGCAGCGCGCGCCAATGGGTCAAGCGGTGATTGGCGGCGTGATCACGTCGTCTTTGCTGACACTGGTGGTGGTGCCCGTGACGTATTGTTTCATGGACGACTTGGCCCAGTGGTTTAAACGCAAGCTGGGGCCGCGCAAAGCAAGGCTGCAAAAAGTCGCCAACTAAAATTCACCAAAACTCGCCTTCTACGCAGCAACAAGCTAACTCTGACAACCACAACCGATATGAACTACGAACAAGCCCGATTCAACATGATTGAGCAGCAAATCCGTCCTTGGGAAGTGCTCGACAGCCAGGTACTGGCCCTGCTGGCCGTCATCAAGCGTGAAGATTTTGTGCCCACCGCCTACCGCTCGCTGGCCTTTACCGACATGGAAATTCCACTGTCGTCGCATTCCCAGAAACAACCCGGTCAGTGCATGTTGTCGCCTAAAGTTGAAGCCCGCATTTTGCAGGACCTGTCGGTCCAAAAGCATGAAAAAGTGCTGGAAATTGGCACTGGCTCGGGCTACATGGCGGCGCTGCTGGGCCACCGCGGCCAGCAGGTCGTATCGCTGGAAATTGATGGTGACATTGCAGAAACCGCCAGAAGCAATTTGCAGCGCGCCGGCATTTACAACGCCGAGGTGCGCACCGGCGATGGTGCGGCCAACTTCACCAGATCCGTGTCGAAAAGCGACCCACTGCAAGGCCCGTTTGACGTGATCGTCTTGAGCGGCTCGGTGGCTGATGTGCCCGCATCACTGCTGGCTTTGCTCAAAATTGGTGGCCGTTTAAGCGCCATCACAGGCGATGAGCCGGTCATGCGTGCCACGCTGATCACCCGGGTGGGTGAAGCCGCTTGGCGCACCACACAGGCGTGGGACACGGTGGCGCCGCGGCTGCTGCATTTCCCTGAGCCGTCCAAGTTCAGCTTTTAAATAAGCGCGGCATGATTGACCAACTCAGCCCCACCGATTTTGCCGAATGGCGCGACGCCGCAGCACCCAAGACCGCGGTTGTTTTAGACGTGCGTGAGCCATGGGAAGTGCGCACCGCGTCAGTCAAGGCGATTGGTTTTACGCTGCTACACGTCCCGATGCAAAGTATTCCGGCGCGCATGGCCGAGCTTAAGCAGCAGCACGGCGCAGACCAGCCGATGGCGTGCCTGTGCCACCACGGCATACGCAGCATGCACGTAGCCAACTATTTGGCGCAAAACGGTTTCACGGCGGTGGTCAATCTGCAAGGCGGCATCCAAGCTTGGGCCGAGCAGGTTGACCCCAGCATGGCCCAGTATTGACCCGCTAGCGACCTTGCTGATCTGACCCGATCATATTTTTAGGACCTGTATGACACGACACACATTTTTAAAACCGCACGCTTGCTCGCTTGCCGCAGCTTTTGCGTGGGTATCGATAGGTGCGCAAGCTCAAAGCCTGGTCGAGTTGTACGACTCGGCCCGCGCTTTTGACGCCACCTATCAGTCAGCCAAGCTGCAATACGATGCCAATCTAGCCAAAGCCGACCAGGCCATTGCCGGCATCTACCCCACTGCGGGTTTGACGTCTGGTGTGTCGCGCAGCCAGTTTCAAAATACCAGCCCACAAACGGACCGCACCTTCAGCACCCAAAACATCGCGGTCACGGCCAGCCAGCCGCTGTACCGACCGGCCAACGTGGCCGCTTATCAGCAAGGCCTGCGGCAGGTTGATTTGGCCAAAGCCACGCTTGACACGGCCGAGCAAGACCTGATTGTGCGCATGAGCCAAGGCTATTTTGATGTGCTGGCCGCGCAGGACACGCTGGCGTTTGTCGGCGCGCAAAAGGCCGCTGTGGCCGAGCAGTTGGCCTCGGCCAAGCGCAACTTTGAAGTCGGCACGTCCACAATTACTGACACCCGAGAAGCGCAGGCCCGATTCGACTTGGTGGTGGCGCAGGAAATCGCCGCTGAAAACGATGTGCGGGTTAAAAAGCTCGCGCTGGACACGCTGGCGGGCATGACAGCCGCGCAGCCCAAAAGCCTACTTATGCCCGTCAAACTGCCCAGCGTGATGCCGTTAGATGTCAACGCTTGGGTGCAGCAGTCTGAAAGTGTTCACCCCAACATTCGCTTGGCCCAAAGCAACCTAGACATCGCCGAGCTGGAAATTAAAAAAGCTGAGGCTGGCCACAAGCCCACACTGGACGCGACCGCAAGCTACAGCGTGCAGCGCAACCCAAACGGCACCATCACCTCGCTGCCCAACACCTTTAGAACCAACGTCACCAACATCGGCCTGAGTTTTAACTTGCCGCTGTTTGCTGGCTTTGCCACGCAAAACCGCATCAAGGAAACGCTGTCGCTCAAAGACAAGGCACAAAGCGACCTGGAGGGCGCACGCCGCAGCGTCGCACTGGCTACCCGCACCGCCTACTTTGGCGTGCAGTCGGGCCAAGGTCAGGTCAAGGCGCTGGAGGCCGCCGAGCTGTCCAGCCAAAGCGCACTAGACGCCAACAAGCTGGGATACCAGGTGGGGGTGCGAATCAACATTGATGTGCTGAACGCACAAAGCCAGCTGTTTCAGACCAAGCGCGATTTGGCTCAGGCGCGCTACAACGTGCTGCTGGGCGGACTGCGGCTGCGCCAGGCCAATGGCACACTAACGTCCGATGATTTGCTGCTGATCAGCACGCTGTTCGTCAAATAAAGCAGCTCACCGCCTGTCGCGCTTTTGCCAGTTGCCAACGTGGCCGTTAGGCGCGCCTGGGACGGTACCACGAGCGCACTAAAATAGTGCTGTGCGCGTTTACATCCACATCCACATCTACATCTCCATCTCCATCAGCACCAAACGAAAACTGGTGACCATCATGACAAAAAAACTCTCACCACTGCGCTTGGCATTTGTGGCCCCAATCGTGGCCTTCTTGAGCCTGGCATGCACTGGCGCGTGCCAAGCGCAAGTCACGGGCGCAGGCTCTAGCCTGGTGCGCGAGCTGATGACCGGCTGGTCCATCCAGTATGGGCCAGCGTCAGGCGGTGTTGCGTATGAAGCGTCAGGCTCATCAGCCGGTGTAGCCCGGGCAACTGAGCAAAGTGTTGATTTCGGTGTGACTGATGTGCCCCTGACCGCCGCTGCGCTGCGCCAAGCGGGCTTGCGCCAGGTACCGCTGGCAGGCGCTGCAGTTGCCGTTGTGGTTAATTTGCCAGAACTGGGCGGCAAAGCAGTCAAGCTAAATGGCGACATATTGGCGGACATTTTTCAAGGCAACATCACGACCTGGAACCACTCGCAAATCACCAGCTTTAACCCTGGCTTGCCGTTACCTGGTCGGCCTATTGTGCCGATCTGGCGCGCTGATGGCTCGGGGCAGTCGTATGTATTTTCAAGCTATTTGTCGCGTGGCAACCCCAAGTGGCGGCGCGTGGTGGGCACCACCAACACCCTGAATTTGACGGCAGGCAAAAGTGTCAAGGGCGGCCAGGGCGTCTTGGACGCCGTCAAAGCCACACCGGGCGCGGTGGGCTATGACGCGCTGGGCGCGGCGCAAAAGTCGGGCTTGGGCATTGCGGAGTTGCTCAACGGTTCAGGCAAAGTCGTCGCGCCGAATGCTGCATCAATTGGCGAGGCGCTGGACAAAGCCCAGTGGTCTAAAGACGCCAATGCCGCTGACCTGGACGGCTCCGCCGGGCCGGGCACCTACCCGATGGTGGCAGTGCCGTATGCGTTGGTGCCGGTCGCCATCAAAAAGGGCCGCAACAGCGCGTTGCCGTTTGTTCAAGCCGCCGTGGCACAGGGGGACGCCCTGGTCAAACAAGTTGGCTTTTTGCCGTTGCCAGCATTTGCCAAAGGGCTAACGGCAACAGTTCGCTGAGTCTTTCACAAATAGCGCTCAAGCGCCTGCACTGTTTTGTCTGCCGCGCCTTGATGCGCCGCTGCAAACGCCAGCGCAGCGTTTGAGCTTTCTGTCTGCAGGCGGTCATCACACGCGAGCTTGCAGGCTTGCTGAAAGCCTTCTGGCATATCGGCCACACGCCGTGCAGCGCCTGCGGCCTCCGCCAGTTCGGCAGCATCAGCGAAATTAAAGGTGTACGGCCCCATCACCACCGGGCAGGCACACGCTGCCGCTTCAATCAGGTTTTGACCGCCGAGCTTTTCAAAGCTGCCGCCCAACAGGGCGACGCTGCTTAATGCGTAGTACAAAGGCATCTCGCCAAGCGTGTCGCCCAGCCAAATGTCGGCGTGCATCGCTTCTTCGTTGTCAAACGGGCTGCCGTGCCAGCCGGAGCGGCGCGACACGCTCAAGCCGTGCTGCACCACCAGCGCTGCCACATCGTCAAAGCGCTGCGGGTGGCGCGGCACAATTAAAAACTTGATTGCTACTGAATCGGGAGCTGCACGCGCGCTATTTACCTGGGCTACAGCCTTAATTTGACTTAAAAACAGGTCTTCTTCACCTTCCCGAGAACTGGCAAACATCACCACCGGTTGGCGCAGTGATTTGCGCCATTGCTTGCCAATTGCTTGCTGCGCAGCAGACGGCGCAGCATCAAACTTGAGGTTGCCAAAGATGCCTGCCACGTCTACGCCGAGCTGGCGGTAACGCTTGGCATCATTGGCGGTTTGCGCATACACCGCCGTCAGCGCGGCATAGGCTGGGTAGGCCAGCGGCGACATGCTTAACGCCTGCTCTAAAGTCTTGTCAGACAAGCGGCCATTGACCAGCACCAGGGGCATGCCGTGTGCCTTGGCGGCATCAACCATGCAGGGCCACACTTCGGTTTCCATCAGCAAACCCAGGCGCGGCTTGAAGTGCTCAAAAAACCGCTCAACCACCACGCGGGTGTCCCACGGCTGCCAAGCCTGAATGTCACCCGGCATAAGCAGCGCCTTGCCCTCAGCGCGCCCCGTGGCTGTGCCGTGCGTTAGCAGCAGCCGAAGCCCTGGATGCTTGGCCCGCAGGGCTTTGAGCAAGATGGCCGCGGTGCGTGTCTCGCCCAGCGACACGGCATGCAGCCAGACCAGCTCTGATGCCATCTCAATAGGCAAGGTGTACCGGCCAAAGCGCTCGTCAACAGCCTCGCCATAACCGGGTTCCTGCACAGCGCGCTTAGCCATTTTGCGGCGCAGCAGCGGCTGGGCCGCGCGCATCAAGCCGGAATACAAAGACAACATCAGGCGGCTCACGCTAGTGCATCTTCACAAGCCTGCCACGCCTGCCAGACGGCGTCTACGCTGGGTGCAGGTCGGCCTAACACGCTGACTTGGCGAGCGCAGCCCAACGGCCCAGTGCGCCACGCGGTGTCAAAGTTATAAATTTGCACATGCGGCAAACCCAGCGCCACGGCGATATGGCTAACGCCGCTGTCCACACCAATTGCCCCCGCGCACGAGGCGAGCTCGTTGGCTAACGCGTCAAGCGACAGCAAAGGCAAAACGGTGGCGCTACTGCCCATTTGTGCTGCTACGCTTTGGCTGGTAGCTAGCTCTTGGGCGCTGCCGTGCACCAGCATGATGTGGTTACCGCTGGCGGCCAAGCGCTGGCCCAGCGCTACCCAGTTTTGCAGCGGCCAGCTTTTGTCTTGGCGTGACGTACCATGAATAAACGCTATAGTTTTAGGAGCTGCTAGCGCAACAAATGATTGGGCTACAGGCACTTTTAACCCATAAACTGGTGATTTTATAGCGACATCCGTGCTGTACCCCAAAGCCTTGGCAGCCAGCAGCCTGCCGCGCGCTACCGCATGAACGTGAGGCTCAAGCGAAATCGCCACATCAGCTGCCCAGCGGGTCGGCGCTTCGTACCCTGAGCCATCGGTTTGGTTGGCCATGGCGTAGCGTTTGCCTGTCGGCGTTAGCTTGGCCAGACGCGCGACAACAGCTGATTTCGTCAAGCCTTGCAGGTCAATGACCGCGTCGTATCTGTCCGTTTGCAAATCCGCTTTAAAGGCACGCCACGCTTGCCGCGTTTGCGCTGCCCAAAACGATTTACGCCAGCGGCGCAGCTCGCAGGGGATGACGCGTCTCAAACCATCTACCTGGGTGAGCAGCGGGGCAAAAGCGTTTTCGACCACCCAATCAATTTGCGCGTTGGGCATGGCCGTCAGAATGTCTTGCACCACAGGCAACGTGTGCACCACATCGCCCAATGACGAGAGTTTGACCATCAGAATCCGCATCAGCGCGCGATTCAGTCAGTGTGCAGCAACGGCAAAACTGGCATCCGGTTTCACACTGCGCAGCAGCGCCAGCATGTCAGCTTCAATGCGGTGTAGCGCGGCTTCGGTGTGCCCTTCAAAGCGCAGCACCAGCACCGGCGTGGTGTTGGACGCGCGAATCAAACCAAACCCATCCGGCCAGTCAACGCGTACGCCGTCGATGACGTTCAGAACTGCCACCCCCACGCTTATCGCTTCGCGTATGGCGCTGCCCCCCGAGGGGGCTGTGCTTGCTAGGGGCGGCCCGTCGCGGCGCTCGCCAGCTGGCGGCGCGAAGTTAACGGACTTGATCAGTGCCTCTACAACAGTATGCGGCTCACCCTCTTTGCAGGGCACATTTAATTCAGGCGTGCTGAAACTCGTCGGTAGCGCATTGAGCACCGCGCTGGCATCCGCAGAGCGGCTGACGATCTCTAGCAGGCGCGCACCGGCATAGGTGCCGTCGTCAAAACCATACCAGCGCTCTTTGAAAAAAATATGCCCACTCATCTCGCCACCCAGCGGCGAGTTGATCTCTTTCATCTTGGCTTTGATCAGTGAGTGCCCAGTTTTGTACATCAGCGGCACCCCGCCAGCGGCCACAATGTCAGGGGCCAGGCGTTGTGAGCATTTCACGTCAAACACAATCGAGCCGCCTGGCACGCGGCTTAAAACATCGCGGGCAAACAGCATCATCTGGCGGTCAGGGTAAATGTTTTGGCCGTCTTTGGTGATCAACCCCAGGCGGTCACCATCGCCGTCAAACGCCAGGCCCAGTTCCGCGTCGGTAGCTTTTAAGGCGTTGATCAAGTCACGCAGGTTCTCAGGCTTGCTCGGGTCCGGGTGGTGGTTGGGGAAGTTGCCATCAACCTCACTGAACAGCTCAATCACCTCGCAGCCCAGCGCCCTAAAAACGGCGGGGGCCGAAGCACCCGCAATGCCGTTGCCAGAGTCGATCACGATTTTCATCGGGCGAGCCAGCTTGATGCCCTGAACAATGCGATCACGGTATGCGCTAGATATATCGACCTTCTTGACGCTGCCGGGCGCTGCAGTATTGGTGTCGGTGTCGGTGTTGGTGTTGGTGTTGGTGTCGGCGTCGATGTTGGTGTTGGTGTCGGTGTCGGTGTCGGTGTTGGCCTCTATCACGTGGCGCAGGTCTTGTATCTCATCGCCATAAATTGCCCTGCCGGCCAGCACCATCTTGAAGCCGTTGTAGTCCTTCGGGTTATGGCTGCCGGTGACCTGAATGCCTGACGTGCACAACGTGCTGGCCGCAAAGTACAGCATGGGCGTGGTGACCATGCCAACGTCAATCACATCGACACCGCTGGCCGCTAGCCCGCGAATCAACGCAGCCGCCAAGGCCGGGCCGCTCAAACGGCCATCACGGCCGACTGCAACGGTTTTTTCTTTGGCCGCTAGCGCCGCCGCGCCAAACGCCTTGCCCAGCGCAAAAGCCACGTCGTCATTGATGGTGGTGGGCGTGACACCGCGGATGTCGTAGGCCTTGAAGATTGATGCATTGAGTTGCATGGGGCGCGTCTCGTGTGGCTGTCATCCCGAACTCGATCCGGGATCCATCCCCGAATCGGATGTCGTCCTATAGGGGTGTGGATGGCGGATCAAGTCCGCCGTGACAAGTTAAAAAAACACTTTGATTGTAGGTTGCCAGTGTGTTGGTGGCATGTCCGAAAACGGCCAGCCAAAGCCGACAGCACAGGTAAGATAAATGCTATGAAAGCCCATGATCCGAGCAACGACATCAGCGCATCGGCAGATGCCTGCTACGCCGCCATGAAAGCGCGTGACGCCCGGTTTGACGGCTGCTTTTTTACAGCCGTCACATCCACCGGCATTTACTGCCGCCCGGTGTGCAGTGTGAAAGCGCCAAAGCGTGAGAATTGCCGTTTTTTTAGCCATGCCGCGCAAGCTGAAAGCGCCGGCTTTCGGCCCTGCCTGCGCTGCCGCCCTGAGCTGGCACCGCATTCAGTGGTGTGGTCGATTCAAGATGCGTCTTTCATCTTGGCGCACCAAGCGGCTAGATTGTTAGACGAACCAGAAGGCTGGACAAGTGATGCTGCCCCCACGCTTTTCGCTACGCGTCATGCGCTGCCCCCCAAGGGGGCTGTGCCGCCTAGCGGCAGCCCGTCGCCGCACACCCCTTCCGTAAAAAAGCTGGCTTTAAAACTTGGCATCAGTGACCGTCACTTGCGCCGTATATTTGAAGCGCAATTTGGTGTGTCGCCGCTGCAATACCTGCAAACCCGCAGGCTGCTAACCGCCAAGCAGTTGCTGGCCGATACGCAACTGCCCATCACACACATCGCGCTGATGAGCGGCTTTGCCAGCTTGCGCCGTTTTAACGCCGCGTTTGTAGCCCACTACCGACTGAGCCCAACGCAGCTCAGGCGCGCTGCGCCCAAGGCTGACGCAGCGCACGGCATCACCATCAAGCTCGGCTACAGGCCACCGTATGACGCGCAAGCCATGCTGGCTTTCATGGAAACTCGGCGCATCAAAAGTATTGAATCGATCACTATCGAATCAATAGCTGCTAGCGCACATAAATACTGCGCTAGACGCACATTTGGCACTGAAATAGCCGGTAAAAAGCATGTCGGCTGGTTGCAAATGCGCTTTGACGAGCCGCGTCATCAGTTGCTGCTAACCGTCAGCGACTCACTGCATGGCGTGCTGCCGCTGGTGATACGCCGGGTGCGCGCCGCGTTTGATTTGGACGCTGACCCCCAAGCCATCAACGCGGTGCTGCACAACGACTTTCCCACGGGCGACGGCCTGCGCGTGCCGGGTGCACTAGATGGTTTTGAATTGGCGGTGCGGGCGGTGCTGGGCCAGCAAATCACCGTGGCAGCGGCGCGCACGCTGGCGCAGCGCCTGGTTGACAAGTTTGGCGAGCCAATTGCCACGCCGTGGCCCGAGCTAACACGGCTCTTTCCTTCGCCATCTGTTTTAGCCTCAGCAACGGGTGATGAATTAGGTCAATTGGGTATTGTCAAGCAACGGCAAGCTGCCATTGTTGGCCTGGCCAAGGCGGTTGCTGGCGGCTTGCAGTTGCATGGCGGCGCGGATGTGCACGCGACCATTGAAGCACTTATTGCCCTGCCAGGCATTGGCGACTGGACAGCGCAGTACATTGCCATGCGGGCGCTGCGCTGGCCTGATGCCTTCCCTGCGGGGGATGTAGCGCTGCACAAAATATTGGGCGTTCAGGGGCAACAAGGCCCGGCGCGGCTGGCTGAGGCGGCATCGCTGCCCTGGAAGCCGTGGCGTAGTTATGCGGTGATACGGACCTGGTCTGGCGCATGGCGTGGGCGAGCAACTTGATTGCTATTAATACAGGAGCTGCATGCGCAGTCAAAACAAAGGCGTCAGGCCTAAATGATGCTAAATGACACTAGAAAGGCAAAAACACCATGAAATTCAACCCTTCCATTGTTCAAACTTCCTTTCAAAGCCCGCTGGGGCCAATGACACTGGCTGCAACGCATACGGGGCTGGCTGGCGTGTGGTTTGACGACCAGCGGCACCTGCCTGCCGAGCTGGCAGCACCGTCAAGCTGGCCCGTCAACGCAGCCCATCCGGTGTTGAAAAAAACAACCCAGCAACTGACCGAATACTTTGCAGGCCAGCGCACCGACTTTGCCTTAAAACTTGATCTGTCTAGCGGTACAGCCTTTCAGCAAGCGGTGTGGCAGGCATTGCTGGCCATCCAGCCCGGCCAGACCAGCAGCTACGGCAGCATCAGCCACAGCATAGGCAATGCAGCAGCCGTGCGGGCGGTGGGCGCGGCGATTGGCCGCAACCCCATTAGCATCATCGTGCCCTGCCATCGGGTGCTGGGCGCTGATGGCTCGCTCACGGGCTATGCTGGCGGGCTTGACCGTAAAACCGCGCTGCTCCGGCTTGAGAGCGCATTTATAGAAGACATGTTTTGACCACTGCTAAAAAACCCTGGCTGACTGATTACCTGGCGCTGGGCGCGCTGTGGGGTTCGTCGTTTTTGTTCATGCGTTTTAGCGCGTTAGAGTTTGGCGCCATGGCCACCGCGGCTGTGCGGGTTGGCATCGCTGCCGCGTTTTTGCTGCCAATTGTGCTCATCAAAGGCCTGCTGCCAGAGCTGCAAAAACATTGGAAGAAAATTTGTCTCATGGGCATTTTTAACTCCGCCATCCCGTTTGCCTGCTTTGGGTTTGCATTGCTGTCAATCAGCACCGGCCTGTCAGCGATTTTGAATGCCACCGTGCCGATGTTTGGCGCATTGGTGGCTTGGGTCTGGCTCAAAGACAAGCCTGCACTAAGTCGTATCGTGGGCATTGCGATTGGTTTTACCGGCATTGCCATGCTGGCCTGGGGCAAAGCCAGCTTCAAACCTGACGCAACAGGCGCTGTCACTGGTTGGGCGGTGCTGGCGTGCTTGGTGGCGTGCCTGTGCTACGGCATATCGGCCAGCTATGCCAAAAAATACATGAGCGGCATTCACCCGATGGTGACAGCCGCAGGCAGCCAGATCGGCGCAACGCTGGGCTTGGCGCTGCCCGCCATTTGGTTTTGGCCAGACAGCACACCCAGCACCACGGCTTGGGCGTCCCTGCTGGTACTTGGCATCGCGTGTACCGGTATCGCCTACATTTTGTACTTTAGGCTGATTGAAAAAGCTGGCCCGCAGCGCACGTTGACGGTGACGTTTTTAATCCCTGTGTTTGCGGTGTTTTACGGCGCGGTGTTTTTGAGCGAAGTCATCACGCCGTGGATGCTGCTGTGCGCAGCGGTGATTGTGTGCGGTACTGCGCTGGCAACGGGACTGGTTAAATTCAAAGCAAGCCCGCGACCACGTTGATGCTCAGCGCCAGTATCAGCATGTTAAAACCGAACGACAACACCCCATGCACCATCGTTAGGCGGCGCATTTCACGCGATGTAACTTCAACATCAGACACCTGCGACGTCATGCCAACAACAAACGCGTAGTATAAAAAATCAAAGTAGTCCGGATCCAGCCCACCCGGGAATCGCAAGCCCGCGCCATCAGGCTCGCCCTGCTTTTCTTCAAAGTAATAGCGATGCGCATAGCGAAAGGTAAAGATCGTCTGGATAAAAAGCCACGACGACGCCAGTGCCAGCACCGACAAACCAATGTGCAGGCCGCGCTGTAGGCCTGACAGATCACGGCTTTGGTGCATCAACAGCGTGATGGCTGCCACGCAAGCCGCGGTGGCCAGCAACAACACCAAAAAAAGCACCACACTTGGCTCGTCTTGCGCCTGGGCGCGCTGGCGCGTGCGCTTGGCGTCAAAGCCTACACACAGCCACCAAGCCAGCGCCAGGTAAACCGCCAGCCCGGTGCACCAGGCCAGCAAGCCGCGAAACTCCCACCCCGTCGGCAGCGGCAGCGCGGCCACCGCCAATCCGGCGACCAAGCCGTACATCAGGCGCTGTGGGCCGGTGGTTTCAGAAAGGTGTTTTTTCATCATGGTGATTGTGCTGCCTGGCCGCGGCAGCGCAAACTTTTGAGGCAAATCATCAAACCGATCGGTACAAACCCGCGTTTCATGGTATGCTCACGGGCTTGGCTGGATCTAGAGACTGCTATTTGTACATCTACCTCACACTTGTCGGTTCTGTTGATTGAGCCACCGCTTCAGGCAAATTTTTTGACCTGATTCGCATATTCGTTTGATGGTTGATGTTTTATTAACCATGAACGAAGCGGCACGCAACAGCGAGCCGTGCAAGTTCTTCTGCGCCATGCTTTTATTGACAGCAGCGGCGCGGATGAAAGTTGAGAAAAACCATGACTGATTCCTTTGAAATTCGTGACGAGTCGTTTGCAGACGCAAGCTTTGACACTGAAAAACCGAGCGCGTCTGATGTTTTAGAAACATCGCTAGAAGCCACTTCGCTAGACAAGATTTCGCCTGAGCCGAACGGCTTTGTAAAGCTGGGCCTGGCCAAAGAGCTGCTGCAAGCGGTGGCTGACATGGGGTTTACCCAGCCTACTCCAGTGCAGTTGGCGACCATCCCCAAGGCCATGCAGGCGCTGGACGATGCGAACGTCGACAAAAAAGCCAAATTTACTGACCTGCTGGTGTCCAGCCAAACCGGTAGCGGCAAGACCGCTGCGTTCTTGCTGCCCGTGTTGCACACGCTGCTCAAGCAGCAGGAAGAAGCCGAACGCTTTGAGCGCGCCGAGTTTGAGCGCTTGTCTGCTGAAGCTGCTGCCCGCGGCGAAGCCCCTGCCAAAAAGCCGAAGCGCAAAGACCCGACCAACATGCGCAATTTCAAGGCCGCCACGCCAGGCGCGCTGATTTTGTGCCCGACCCGCGAGCTGGCCCAGCAAGTTTGCGCTGACGCCATTGACCTGGTTCGCCATTGCCGCGGCTTGAGGATTGCCAATGTGGTCGGCGGCATTCCTTACCAATTACAAATTGCCAAGTTGCAAAACGCCAACCTGGTCGTTGCTACGCCAGGCCGTTTGCTTGACTTGCAGCGCAGTATGCAAATCAAACTTGACCAGGTGCAATTCCTGGTCGTGGACGAAGCTGACCGCATGCTCGACCTCGGCTTTGCCGATGACCTGACCGAAGTCAACCAGCTCACCATTGAGCGCAAGCAAACCATGATGTTCAGCGCCACGTTTGCGCCACGCATCATGCAACTGGCGACGCGGGTGATGCGCCAGCCGCAACGCGTTGAGATTGACTCGCCGCATGAAAAGCACGCGTCTATTACCCAGTCACTGCACTGGGCTGACAACATGACGCACAAGCGCAAGTTGCTCGACCACTTACTGCGCGACACCACCATCAACCAAGCCATTGTGTTTGCCTGCACGCAGGTTGAATGCGACGGCCTGGCCAATGATTTGGTGCAAGACGGCTTTAGCGCTGTGGCGCTGCACGGTGCGTTGGGCCAGGGCCTGCGCAACCGCCGTTTGATGGCTTTCCGCGATGGCCGCGTACAAGTGCTGGTGGCTACCGATGTCGCTGCTCGTGGTTTGGACGTGCCAACAATCACCCACGTTATCAACTACGGCTTGCCGATGAAGGCTGAAGACTATGTGCACCGCATTGGCCGCACGGGCCGTGCGGGCCGCGCTGGCAATGCCATCACCATTGCCGAGTTTCGTGACCGCCGCAAGATTCAGGACATTGAGCACTACTCGCAGCAAAACCTCAAAGCCAGCGTGATTGCTGGCCTGGAGCCACAGCAGCGCTTTGCACCGACGTCTGACCGCCCACGCGGCAACTTTGGTGGGCGTGACGATCGCAGTGCCCCACGCGGTAATTTTGGCGGCGGTGATCGCGGCGGCTTCAGCGGCGGCGGCTATGCTGGCCGCAAGCCTGCTGGTGGCGGTTTTAATGCTGGTGGTGGCGAGCGTAATTTTGGCGGCGGTGATCGCGGCGGCTTCAGCGGTGATCGCGGCGGCTTCGCCGGTGACCGTGGTAGTTTTGGCGGTGACCGTGGCGGCAACTTCCAGGGTCGCCCTGCACCGCAAGGTGGCTACGCTGACCGCAGCGGTTTTAATGACCGCGGCCCGCGCCGTGATGAAGGTTTTGCTCCTCGCGAAGAACGTAGCTTTGCGCCCCGTGAAGACCGCAATTTTGCACCGCGCCAAGAGCGTTCTTTCACGCCACGTGGTGATTCATTTGCGCCCCGTAGCGAGGGCTTTGCGCCTAAGCCAGCTTTCGCAAAACCAGCATTCGCCAAGCCAGCAGGCAAGGTGTTTGTGCCGCGCGATGCTGCCAAGAAAGCTGCCAAGTTTTCAAAAGCGCGTGACTGATCTCTCTTACTCCCTCTCCCTCTGGGAGAGGGCAGGGGTGAGGGCTGGCGGTGCTTAAAATCGTGTAAGTTGTTAATGGCAAACGGGGAGCCCTCACCCTCACCCTAACCCTCTCCCAAAGGGAGAGGGAACTAGGAGGGAATGTTCGCTCGTCAAGAGGCGAATTCAGTCAATAGTTGGCCAGCCAGCGGCGGCTTTGCTAGCAACCCTTGGCTGTCCGCCACTTGCTGGCCATTCACCCACACGCCGTGTACTCCGACCGCGTCGGTCGTCAGCCGAGCTGCGCCGCCTGGCAAGTCAAACACGCGCCGCTTGGGGCCACGGCCTACGGTAGCTGGGTCAAACAACAACAGGTCTGCGGCCATGCCTTCTTTGATGGTGCCGCGATCCGTCATGCCAAAGACGCGGGCGGGCTGGGACGTCAGGCGGCGTATGGCGTCAGTCAGGCTCATGGCTTTCAGGTCGCGCACCCAGTGGCCGAGCAGGTGCAGGCCAAAACCTGCGTCGTTGAAAAAGGTCAAATGCGCACCTGCGTCGCTGAGCGAGATGATGCTGTGCGGGTGGTTCAACATGCGGCTCACTGCGTCAGCGTCGCTGTTCAAAAGCTGAGCCGTGAAGACTGTTTGCAAGTTTTCAGCCAAGGCCAAGTCAAGCATCACGTCCAGCGGGTCGCACGCCCGCTCTTTTGCAATGTCGGCCACGGTGCGCTGCTCCAGCGCTGCGTTGCTTGGTAGTGCGCATTCGACCACGTGCACCTTGTCCCACTCGCCGTTAAACAGGCGAAAGGTTGTCGGCGCTGAAATCTCTGCGCGTACCGATTGACGAAAGGCGTTGTCGCTTAAGACTGCCTTCAACGCATCGCCTTGCAGGCCGAGTGCAGGCTTCCAGCTGAGCAAACCTTCAACGGGGTAAGCCGACGCCAGGGTGAAGTCCATAGTCAACGGGCAGCACGACACCTGGCCAATCAAGCGGTGGCCGCGCGCGTTGGCGCTGGCGATTTGCTCTAAATCGTTGAACACTGCGTCGGGGTTGGTGCTGTTGTGCAGCAGCGCGGCAACCATGACGGGACGACCTGATTGTTTGGCCATGCTTTCTAAAAACGGCACCGGCATTTGCCCGCCCTTGGTCACCATGTACACGCCCTTACCTCGTTCCCCCATGGCGGTGATCAGCGCCATCATTTCAGTATCGCTGGCCAGGCGCGACGGCATGGGTAAGCCGCCTTCGCCGTTGTGCGCCGGGCTGGTACTGCTGGCAAAGCCAACGGCGCCTGCTGCCATGGCGTCACGCACGACGGTTTGCATCTCCCTGATCTCATGCGCTGTAGCTTGCCTTTTTGAAGCGTCCGCCCCCATTACCCAGGTGCGTACCGATGAGTGGCCAATGTAGGCGGCGATATTGACCACACAGCCTTTGCCGCGCAGCATCGCCAGGTACTCGGCGAAAGTCTCGAAGCCCCAGTCAATGCTGCTTTTCAGCACATCAAGCGACATGCCTTCAACCTGCGTCAGGTTGCGCATCGTCATGTCCCGGTCAGCGGGTTTGCACGGCGCAATGGTAAAGCCGCAGTTGCCCATCACAGCGGTTGTCACGCCCAACGCGGGGGACGGTTTGAGCGTTGCGTCCCATGTGATTTGCGCATCAAAATGGGTGTGGCTGTCGATGATGCCAGGCATCAGTGCCAAGCCAGTACCATCAATGACTTGATGCGCACTTTCAGGCAAGTTTGTGCCTATAGCCCGTATTTTACCTGCGCTAACAGCTACGTCTTTGATAGCAGGCTGCGCACCCGTTCCGTCATACACCAACGCGCCTTTGATCAGCAAATCGTCCATACCGTCTCCTCAATCCATGCCGTTGCGACTCGCCAGTTCCACAAATAGACCTGAATGGTCCAGATCGCTCAGGCCGTGCTCAATACCGTCAGCGTAAAGCCTTTCAAACAGCTTTGTGATGGGCGCTTCAAAACCAATTTCTTCAGCGGTTGCCAACGCATTGCGCATGTCTTTGAGCTGAATGCTCATGCGCGCACGCGGCGCAAAGTCGCGCTCCACCATGCGCTGGCCGTGCACTTGCAAAATACGGCTGTCGGCAAATCCGCCAGTAATCGCTTCTTTCACCTTGGCCATGTCCGCACCGCCGGCTTTGGTAAACAGCAGCGCCTCAGCCACGGCACCAATGGTGATGCCGACGATCATTTGATTAGCAAGCTTGGCAAGTTGGCCGCTGCCATGCGAGCCCACATGCGTGGCGCGGCCAAAGTGCGCAAACACACCTTGTGCCCGTTCAAAATCAGCCGTCTTGCCGCCGACCATGATGACCAGCTTGCCGTTAACAGCGCCCACCACGCCGCCCGACACCGGCGCATCCAGATGCGCGATACCGAGCGCACCCAGCCGCGCCGCATGGTCGCGCGCTTCACGCGGTTTGATGGACGCCATATCAATCAGCAGTGCGCCACGTTTCATGTCGCCAGCAACACCTTGATTGAATAAAACGTCTTCGACCACCGGGCCGCTTTCCAGCATGCTGACCACCACGTCAGCGTCTTCCACAGCACTTGATGCGTGCGTGTGAATAGCCGCGCCCAATGCCGCCAAACTGTCTGCTTTGCCGCGTGTGCGGTTCCACACGCTGACGGTACAGCCTGCAGCGCAAAGCCGCTGCGCCATGGGCAACCCCATCGCGCCTAAACCCAACACGGTGATCTTCATGCGGCTTTCTGCAATGGCGTAGCAAACATGCTTTCCATCTGTCGCCGCAGCTTGTAGGCCTCTAGGGACGTGTCCATCGCCACATCAGCCCAGCTTAGGTTTTGGCCTTTTTTAACCGGGCGCAATACCTTCACGTTGTGTGCGAGGCCGAGTGGCAAACCGCCCATGCGCATTGATGTGTCAGCCGGCAGCAACTTGCCCCACACCGTGTAGCCGCCTTCGCCGTCCAATATGTCACCGGGCATCAAATCACGTTTGGCGGTGGCCACCACATCCGCATTCCAGCAGGTAGCCACGCCCGTTGGTTCGCCGCGCAGCGCCACGCTGGCCACTGACACGCCAACTTCCAGCCCAATCAAATGCCAGCGTTTGTACAGCGTGAAGTAACGCCCGCTCGGGTCGGTGTGGGCGTTGTACTCTTCAAAGCAGTTTTTGATGTAGTCAGTTTCGGCCTCGACCGTGACCCACACGCCCATTCGAATGTCATAGGGAATTTTTCGGCCATCAGTTTCAAGCGATGAAATCACCTCGACCATGCCCTTGCGTTCCAGCACGCCGCCCTCAGAAATAGGCCGGGTGACAAACGGAATGTCTTCAACGCTGGCCGGCGGGTACAGCAGCCCGTTGCTGGGCACCGTCAAGCCCGTAGCGTTGGCCACAGCGGTGCACTCAATTGACGGTTTGGAGCCATCTAAAAAGCTGTTGAACATCTTGGGGTTCAGCCCGCCGCGCGCAGCTTGTTCAGGCGTCAAGCCGTAGTTGCCCCACACCGTGTCGGGTGTACTTTCAGAAAAATGCGGCAACCATTTGTGGCCCCGGCCCGCAGCGACGACTGGGAAACCGCAGGTGCGTGCCCAGTCCACCAAATCGCAAATCAGTGCCGGTTGGTCGCCAAACGCCAGCGAATAAACCACACCCGCATCCGCTGCTTTGCGCGCCAGCAGTGGCCCGCAAAACGCATCGGCCTCTACCGTCACATTCACCACATGCTTGCCGTGCGCAAAAGCCGCCAGGCAATGTTCAACCGCTGCCACGGGGTTGCCAGTGCATTCCACAATGATATCGATCTGCGGATGTGTGACCACCGCGCGCCAATCATCGGTAATCCATGTCGCTCCTGTTTTAATAGCTGCTTGCGCACTATTTGCTTGGGCTAGTAGTGGATTCCACCCCACACGGGCAAGATTGGTCCGTGCTGCGTCGGGTGACAAGTCAGCAATCGCCACCAAGTGCACACCTGGCGTCTTGGGGATTTGCGCCAAATACATAGAGCCGAATTTGCCTGCGCCGATCAGGCCGATGCGGATGGGGTTGTTTTGAGCTGCGCGCTGCTGCAGTTTTGTGTAGAGGCTCATAACCTATCACGCGGCCAATTTGAATTCATCCAGCGTCGTTTGCAACGCACTCGCAGGCAGGCCGTCTTTCCACGGCAAATCTACCGGATAGTCCCTCACCAAACAATCGTCTGGCAGGCAGTCAATGGGCGTGAAGTCTCGGTGCGCAATGTATTCAGGCCGTTTGTGACGGCGAATGTGGTTGCTTACCGCACACAGGCTCAGGTACACACTGACACGGTCAAACGGCGACAGGTTGCTGCCAGAGGCATGCACCAGGCAAGAGTGAAACAAAATCATCGACCCCGCTGGGCCTTTGGGGCTGACGATGCCGCCCGGAATGTGACGACCGGCAGCGTCAAAGCTGCCTTTGCCACCTGCACGTTGCACCAGTTGGCGAATCAAATTGTTATCGACCGTCCACAGAGGGTAGCTGGTGGTGGTGAGGTCATGTTTGGCGTCCACCACACCTTTTTTGTGGCTGCCGGGGATCAACATCAAGGGGCCGTTGTGCTCAGTCACATCGTCCAAGAAAATCGCGATGTTCATCGCGCGCTCGGTCGGCATGTGGTCGTCGTTCAGCCAGGTGCCGTAGTCTTGATGCCACTGCCACACGTCGCCTTCAAAGGCCATCTTGCCGTTGATTTTGAACTGATGCATGTACAGCTTTTCACCCAACAGGCTTTCTACTGGTTCAATCATGCGCGGGTGCCTAGCCAGCTTGGCAAACGGCTTGCTGTACAGGTGAGCGCCAAAGTTGGTGCGCACTGCGTCTTTGCCTTTTTCACGAATGTTGTAGTCCTCGCGGCGCGCGTAAATCTCCGGCACGGCGTCGGTCAGGTTTTGCGTTTCTTCAGGGGTAAAGTGGCTGGGGAAAAACAAATAGCCGTCACGGTCAAATTGTTCGAGTTGCACTGGGTTCAATTTCATAGGGTCTCCTTAAGGGTTGGATTAACAGCTCGGGCTAACGGGTGGCTAAGAATTTTTAAACAAGGCTTGGGTCAGCAACGCGGCCAGGTTGCGGCCCGCGTCTTCACCATGCTGGCGAATCAGGGTTTCGGCCTGGGCCTCGTCACCTAAAGCAATCGCTTTGGCAATCGCCTCATGCTCATCCCAAATCGATTCACGCATGGTCGACACCTGCAGCACCGCGCCCATCGCGCGGCGAATATGGTGCCAGTGCGTTTGCGCGGTTTGGGCAATCAATGGGTTGCCTGATGCCGCATATATAGCACTGTGAAAAGCAGCATCAGCTGTCATCATGGCTTTGATATCTGTGCCGCGCGCGGCCTTTCTGCCATTGGAGATAAGCCGCGCGTCAATCAACACATGCGCCTGCGCTGCTAGCCGTGCAGCCAGTGAATCCAGCGAGCTGCGCACTTGGTAAATCTGCACCAGCGCAGCGACGTCCAGCGGCGCTACCAGCACCCCACGCCCAGGCGCGTTTAACACAAAACCGTCTTTGCGCAGCAAACCCAGCGCCTGCAGCACCGGCTGGCGCGACACGGCCAACTGCTCAGCAATGTCTTCCTGCATGATGCGCGCGCCAGGCGGCAAAGATCCATCACTTATCGCGTCGAGCAAGCTGACGTAGACCTGTTCGACGAGGTCTGGGGTGGATTCGATTTTGATCAGCGTCATTGTCATTTTAAAACTCTGTATACAGAATACATTGCATGTCGCCGCTGCGGCATAGGGTTTACCAGCGTCCGGTAAATGTTCTTTGCATCAGCGGGCAGCTTTCATAAGCGGTAGTTTTTGCTGTTAAGTCGGCCACTGCTGAACCATAAAAGTATGTGGTCAGCCAAACGCATGACAAAAGGTAAGCGTGCCGCGACGAGCGGCTTGGCGCATCAGACCGCAGCTTCTTACAATTTGTGCATGTGCAAAACACCCCAAAAACAAAAGCGTCAAATCAGGCAAACTGGTTTTTCTCTGCTCGAGGTTCTGATTTCCATCGTTATTTTGTCGTTTGGCTTGTTGGGCATGGTCGGCCTGCAAGCGGCGGCCCTGCAGGGCAACCGCGATGCGCGTTTGCAATCCACTGCCATTTCTTTGGCGCGTGAGTTGGCTGAAATGATGCGCGGCAACAAGGATGTAGCGCTGCTGACGCTTAACAATCCCTACTTTGGCGACTTCGCGTCGTTTCCACTTGCACCAGCAATTCCGTCGTATTGCCTGAATGTCGGCTCGTTGCCAACCGCTTGTGGTGCTTCCGCAGCCATTGCAGCGCCTGCTATCGCGACAGCGCAAATGACCGAATGGCTAGCACGCGTCAGCAACGAATTACCGGGCGCACATGTCGTGGTTTGCGTAGACGCCAAACCCTACAACACCAGCACCGGAACGCCGGTTTGGACCTGTACGCCGCCCGCAGCGGGTGCTGCTGCCACCAGCGTGATCAAAATCGGCTGGAGTCGCCCGTCTACCAAGCGGGCTAACGCCAACGACAAAAGCAACGTAGTTAGCGACGTGGATGCCGCCGACCGGGCCACCTACCCCTCGCTCGTCTTTCCGATTATTCCTGGCAACGTTTTATGAAACACCCCCAATTCAAGCGCCCCGCAGCGCAACGCGGCCTGACACTGATTGAGCTGTTGGTTGCGTTGGTGATCAGTTCGGTCATCATCATTGCGGCAATATCGGCTCTGATCGTCAGTCGGCAAGGCTTTAGCACGGTGGATGCAGCGTCTCAGCTGCGCGACAACGCTCGCTTTGCAACTCAGCAAATTCAGCGCTTTGCTGTGCAGGCCGGGTTCAATGATTTTGAAGACGCGACCACAACCTGGACCAAGGACAAAACCACTGGAATACCTGTCAGCAGCTCGGGTGGTGACACGCTACCCAGCGTGTTTGGTTTTAACAATGCAACGGCAAGCGCTAGTGACCCAACCAATGTAGGGGTGGCTCGTGTAGGAACAACATCCCTGGGCTACGGCAGCGATGTATTGATTTTGAAATACCAAGTGCCAGAAACCTATCCGAGCTCTACCAAAGCAGACAAGTCGATGATCGACTGCTTTGGTGCCCCGCCAGTAGATTCTGATATCCGGCAGTACCCGGGAGATCGACGTACCAACGTGTTGCATATCGCGGTGAGCACCATCACTGGCGAGCCTGAACTTAATTGCAGTACCGACAAAAAAGTCCAGCGTCAGCCCATCCTTGCCGGCGTTGAAAATTTTCAGGTGTTGTACGGCGTTGATGGCGTCACCGCCAACGTTGCAACCGCAACAACTGTGACGCCAACCTTTATCGCCACCAACTATTTGCGCGCCGACCAAATGGCCGTGGTGCCCGACCCCACAGGTGACGCCACCAATGCCAACTGGCGTCGGGTGCGCAGCATCAAAATCGGTATGGTAATCAGAGGGCCGCTTGGCTCCGCGCAGCAAGCTTTGTCGCAAACTTACTACCCTTTTGGCAAGGCCACCAGTGCTGCGGGCGGCTCTACAGGCTCAGCCATGTCGTCCGTTAACGACCCGGGCACCGCCTACACACCACCTGCCGACACGCGCCTGCGGCAAGTGGTGACCTTTACCGTTCACCTGCGCAATGAGCAAGGGCTTTGACATGAATTTAATAGGCCACCGCCGCTCTAAAGCGGCTAAAAGTTTTGCGATGTTGCCAAAGCAACGTGGCGCATCATTGATCATGGTGATGATCATCCTAACCATCGTTTCGATGATTGGTATCGCTGGCATACAAATTTCCACCATGGGTGAGCGCGGTGCTAGAAACGACCGCGATTACCAGCTCGCCTGGCAGTCGGCAGAGGCGGGGCTGATGGACGCGGAAAGCGATATTTTTGGGCCGGGAGCATCAACCCGTCGAAGCGTATTTATGCCAACGGGCATCGAGCGCATTGACTTGAGCAAGTTTGTGCCAGGCTGTGGAGCGGCCGGCAACAGCAGGGGGCTGTGCGGCATGCCTGGCCCAGGCAAGCCGCAATGGATTTCCGCCGACTTTGAGGTGCAGGACAGCACCGCCCAAACCACCAAATACGGCGAGTTTACTGGCAACGCTTTTGCAGCAGGTGCCGGTGCGGGGCCGGCGCGCGCACCCCGCTATTTGATTGAGCTCATGCGCGACAGCGCAGGGGTTGGCTCTGAATGTCGCGACGAAACAGCGGAACCTTGTTATGTCTACCGCGTCACGGCCATGGGATTTGGCCCGCGCCAGGACATTCAGGCGGTGCTACAGATGATTTACCGCAAGTGATGAGCGGGTGGGCAATATGGAAAAAACAATGAAAACGCTGAAATTACTTTCAAATCTGCGCGGCAAGCGTACCAACAGCAGTGCGTTGCTGCAACCGTCGCGCTTTATCAACGCAGCACTCAAGCCCTGGGTTGTGGTTACGGGGGCCTTGCTGGCCGGCACCGCCGCATTTTTGGTCATCGGGGCCACCACACCGCCTGCCATCAAGGCACTTAGTTTGTCGAGTGAGCCGTTGTTTGCGTCCGCTACGGTGGACAAACCGGTGCTGGCACTGGCTATTTCAGCCGAGTTCCCGACTGTGGGCGCGCAGTATCGGGACACGGTTTATAGCCCTGTGAACGAATTTCTGGGCTACTACGACGCTGAAAGTTGCTACAGCTATGTCAACGCCCCCACCGAAGTCGGCTACGCCGCTGTTAACTACTCTGACTACAAGCGCTTCGACAGAATAGGACCGGCCGTGGCCAGAAAATGCACCGGCACTGTCGATGGTTTTAGTGGTAACTTTTTAAATTTTGCATCTAGCTCGTCGATTGACATGCTGCGCCTGGCTTTGTCCGGTGGTGACCGCGTGGTTGACACAGGCAGCGCCAGCGCCAGTTTGACTATTTTGCAGCGAGCCGTGTTACCCGATGGCGACCCTTCGTGTTTTTGGAACAGCAGCAGTAACTTTCCCGCCAAGAGTATCCCCAAGGACTCGGGCGATTACCTGGGTGCCGTGCCAAAAGCAATGCGGACCGAAGCTACCGGCTCAGTTGCCACTGGCGCAGACATTCTTGTTGCCAACACGCTGAACCGAATCTACTTTGGCGTTAGCACCAGCGCAACCAGTGTGGTGCTGCCGGTCAGCGGCTGTGGCAGTACCACCAAATACACCCTGGGCGGCACGCCTGCATCGGCTACCGGCCCCGTTACTAAGGGCGTGGTCCAAACATTGCCAGGCGACGCTTCTGCGGCTTGCGCTGCCGAATACGGCACTTGCACTTTTTCCGACGTCAAAGAGGTCTGGTATGGCGCTGGCACCAGCTGGGCAGTTGCGCCAGGCTACAACAGTGTGTCATGTTCTAACGGTGTTTTTGGTGACCCTATCGGCGGCACACCAAAGAATTGCTACACACGGCCCTACACGGGGACGTGGAAGCCGTCCGGTGGCGGAACAATGAACAGCGATGGCTTTTTTTATGCGCGCGTTCAAGTCTGCAACGTGAACGCTTCAAAAGTTTTGCAGGACAACCGCGACTACGGTTTGTGCACCCAGCAGCCCAACGGCTTTTACAAGCCAACCGGCACAATTCAAAAATACAGCAACCAAGTGCGGCTGGCGGCTTTCGGTTACTTGATGGACCAAACAGCCAGCTGGGACACGCCAACGCCAGGCCGCTACGGCGGTGTGTTGCGCGCCCCGATGAAATATGTGGGCTCTAAAACTTTTGACAATGCCGGCATTGACAACACCCCCAACAGCGGTAACCCGAATGCCGAGTGGGACGCCAACACCGGCGTGTTTGCCGCCAACCCTGATGTCGACACCACACAAACAACGCCCATCAGCGGCGTGATTAACTACTTGAACAAGTTCGGCCGCACTGGCCCGGTACCAGGCCGCTACAAAAAATACGATCCTATCAGCGAGATGTACGGCGAGGTGTTGCGATACCTGCAGGGCCTGCCCCCCACACCCGAGGCAGTGTCAGGTCTGGCAGACACAAAAGGAGCGTTTTATGACGGCTTTCCCGTAGCCACCACATGGGCAGACCCTTACGGAGGTGGGCGTACCAATACCACCGACTATTCATGTGTGAAGGGCAATATCGCTGTGGTCGGAGACATCAACACGCATGATGGCGACCGACTGCTAAAGCGCACTGCGGACTTGAGCAACAACCTGCCGGACTTTTCTTACGGGATAGGCGGATGGAACTACATCGTCAGCGCGTTTGAGTCGGGCACAGCCGCCACGTACACTGACGGCCAAGGCGCTTCCCGCAGCACCAGCAACCCAAATACAAAGAACACCCAAAGTCCTTCGGTCTCTCAAGGCTCACCCGCGTCCATCATGGGTCAAGCATATTGGGCACACACCCATGACATTCGCGGTAAAAACTGGACCGCCAACCCAGCGCTGCAAAGGCCGGGCTTGCGGGTCAAGTCGTTCTTTTTTGACGTGAATGAAGGCGGCTCTGGTAGCGACACCAGCAACCGGCAAAACCGAAATCAGTTTTTTACCGCCTCAAAATATGGGGGTTTCAACACCGAAGCGGACAAGATCACGTTGTCCAAGCCTTTTAATACTTCCGGTAATCCTTTCACCAGTCAGTCTGGCACCACTGACAACAATGTTTGGCAAGACGAAGCCAACCCCGGTGAGGCACAAAGCTACTATTTGTCCAGCAGCGCGCGCAGCACGCTGGCTGCATTTGACAAGATTTTTAACACTGCGGCGGTTGCCGCCAACAGCATCGCCAAAAGCGCCGTTTCAAACAAAAATCTAACGACCGCTGGCAGTTCAATCTACCAAGGAGCTTTCAACACGTCCGACTGGAGTGGTGAGATATCGTCGGTGCCGTTGTCATTGACAGGAACCAGCACCATTTCGCTGGGCAGCCCAACTTGGACTGCCGCCGCTGCACTAGCGGCCAGGTCGGCAGCCTCCAGGAACATCGTTATCGGCCGCGAAGGCAGTGCCGCCAACCCGACTGCCACGCCGTTTTTATGGGCTTCGATAGATTCCACCATGAAAACCAACCTCAACAAGGTTGCACCAACCAACGCAGCCGACGCCCTGGGTTCGGACCGGCTCGATTACCTGCGTGGTGACAGGACCAAAGAGGGCGCGCCGTTTAGAACCCGCAGCACGCCGCTCGGTGATGTGGTTAACGCGGGTATTGTTTATTCAGGCGCGCTGACGACCAACATCATCCCCTACACCGACGAGTACAAGACGTTTTTTACCAGCAACAGCGGCAGAACGCCAGCCTTGTTTGTCGGTGCCAACGACGGCATGCTGCATTCGTTCAATGCCCTGACAGGTGCGGAGCTTTTTGGTTATATCCCAAGCTGGATGGGACCCAAGCTGGCGGCGCTGACTGTCAACACCTACACCGCTAACCACCAAGCTTATGTTGACGCCACACCGGCGGTGGCAGAGGCGCAAGTGGGCAGCGCAGGCTCCGCTTCAGACTGGAAAACCGTGCTGGTAGGCGGCACTGGCGCGGGGGGGCCTGGCGTTTACGCGCTTGACGTCACCGACCCAACGGCATTCAGTGCGTCCAAGGTGATGTGGGAGTTCACCAAAGCGGACGACGCAGACATGGGCTACGTGGTGGGCCAGCCACAAATTTTAAAGCTGCGCACCAGTGCATCTACCGTTAAGCCGGCCACTTATCGCTGGTTTGCACTGGTGGCCAGTGGCGTGAACAATTACCTTCCGTTCCCAGACACCTCTGGTACGTACAGCACCACTGGCAACCCGGCGTTGTTCTTATTGGCGCTTGACAAGCCCGCTGGCACAGCGTGGTCAGCCACTGGCAGCAGCCCCAACTACTACAAACTGTCTGTGCCTGTAGATCCTTTGTTGAACGCGACCAACGCTACTGGTTTGATCAATTTCGCGACCACGCTTGGGCCTCTGCGCGAGCTGTCACAGGTCTACATGGGCGACCTGCACGGCAAGGTCTGGCGGCTGGACTTTAGTGAGCGCGGTGCCGCCGATTGGGTTTTTGAAAAGTTGTCTTTCTACAAAGTTACTGCTACCGACCCATACCCCTTGTATGCGGCTAAAACTGCTGCTGGGTTAGTTCAACCTATCAGCATGGCCCCTGCTGTCGTAGCTGCGGGTACTTTGAAAGGATTGAAAAGGAACTACGTCGCGTTTGCAACCGGCAAGTATCTTGAAAACGCAGACAAAACCTCTACTGCGCAAAATTCGTTTTACGCCATTTTGGAAGACGGCACGGCCTCAGCAACAGCGGGCGGTGCGTCAGTACCCGGTCGTGGCAGGCTGCAAGCTGGCACCATTGATGCGACTACCTTGGCTGTCACTGTGCCGCCATTTAAATGGGGACGCGCCACCAAAGACAGCGACGCGCAACGTTCAGGTTGGTATGTCGACTATGTAGCGTCGGGCGAGAAAAGTATTTCCTCCCCGTTAGTTGTTGGAGACGTCGTTAACTTCGTAACGGTCATTCCTTTAGCGGCGGGAACTTCGGGCTCTTGCACCGCAAACGGCGGTGGCGGCGGCGTTTACGCTATCAACGTTGACACTGGCGTTGGAATATCCTCGCGAATCCCAGACATTCCTGGGCCGCAGCTGTACTTTGACACGCCATCAACAACTTACACCATCAGCACATCGACTGGACGCAGGGTAAAGACGATCAACCCTCTCGTGGTTCTCCCGACGTCGGGTGCGCTCAAGGTGGCACCGCCCAACCCGATTACCATCGTTTCTGGCCGCTTGAGCTGGCGCCAGATCAACAACTACCAAGACTTGAAAAACGATACCTACCCATGACCCACAAACGCCAAACTGGTTTTACCCTGATCGAGCTGATGATTGTGGTGGCAGTGGTAGGCATTCTTGCCGCCATTGCTTACCCGTCATACAGCGAGTCAGTTCTCAAGGGCAAACGTGCGCAGGGGCGGACCGCTCTGGCCGAGCTGATGCAACAACAAGAGCGTTACATGACGCAAATGAACTGCTACCTAGCCTTCACGACCGCATTTAGCGGTGGCGTCGCAACGGCCACGGCTGTGGCTGGCGTGGCTCCGTGCGGCGCAGCACCAAACTCAGTGCCATTTAAAGTCGCCTCCGGTGACAATGCCGCACCCGCCTACTACCTGAGTGCGGGTTCGTGCCCGGCTGCGAGCGGCGTCGTGTTAGCGTTGACCGAGTGCGTGCAACTCACGGCGACGCCGGTGGGGACTGACGGCCGGGTGGGCACGCTGAGCATCACCTCCGCGGGCAGCAAAACCTGCACCGCGCCATCCGGTGGTACGCAGCCGCCACAGGCAGTCTGCTGGCCATGACACAGGTTCAAGGCCGCCACAAGGGCTTCACACTTATCGAGCTGATGGTGACCATCAGCATCGCGGCAGTTTTGATGATGATTGCCGTGCCAGATCTCACGTCGTTTAGAAGAAACGCCGAGCTAACGTCAGTAGCCAACAAATTCATCAATGCAGTCAACGCAGCCAGGGGCGAAGCCATGAAACGCGGCATGAACGCCATGGTGACACCACTGGACAACGGAGCAAGTTGGGGCGTTGGCTGGGCTGCATTCGTAGACAAAACTAGATTGCAAAGCTACAACTTAAGCCCCGACAGCGCAGTTGCCATCCAGGAAATGGTGCCGAGCGGCATCACAGTGACTGGCAACAGCAACGCGGGCGGCGCAACGCCTTACATCATGTTTGACGCCTCAGGGTTTTCCAAGGCAAAAGCGGGTAATCCAGCAGCGCTTGCCGTGGAAATCAAAAGAAATGATGTCAGCATTGCAGACCAGCCCAGTCAAACGCGCTACGTGATCATTTCAGTGACGGGCCGCGTTAGGGTGTGCAAGCCTGCCATGGCAAACGACCCCACATGCAACATGACTTCGAACGACTGACAACAGGTGCTTTGGGCGGTATGTTGGTTACACAAACCATGGCCCAGGCAGTCCAACTGGCCAGTAGAGCGCGGGGAACATCGTGCCCCAACCCAGCGGTAGCTTGCTTATTGTTTGGGACCGACGGCACGGTTTTAGGCCAAGGCCACACCCAAGCTGCGGGCGGCCCGCACGCTGAAATCATGGCGCTGCGCGATGCAGCAGCCAGGGGGCATTCGGTCAGGGGCGCAACCGTTTACGTCACGCTGGAGCCCTGCAGTCACCACGGCCGCACGCCGCCTTGTTGTGACGCGCTGATTGCCGCTGGCGTTAAAAAAGTGGTGGCGTCAATTGCTGACCCGAATCCGCTGGTGTCCGGCCGGGGCTTTGCGCGTTTGCGGGCTGCAGGTATTGAAGTAGAAGTGGGGCCCGGCGCGGCTGAATCGCGAGAGTTGAACATTGGCTTTTTCAGCCGCATGGTTCGCAAAATGCCTTGGGTGCGGATGAAGGTCGCGGCATCGCTTGACGGACAAACGGCGCTACTCAATGGCCAAAGCCAGTGGATCACCGGCGAGGCGGCGCGGGCTGATGGCCATGGGTGGCGGGCGCGCAGTTGTGCCGTGCTGACAGGCATTGGCACGGTGCTGGCTGACAACCCGCGGCTGAATGTTCGATTGGTTGAAACCACCCGTCAGCCCCACATTGTGATTGTTGACAGCAAGCTTGAAACACCGCTAGACGCTCATATTTTAGGAGCTGGTCGCGCACGTTTCATATACGCTTCAGGCCGCAATGATACTAAAAAAGCAGCTTTAGAAGCACTGGGAGTCACCGTCATTTACCTACCGGGCCAAAACGGCAAAGTTGACCTTCGCGCCATGCTGCACGACCTCGCGCGGCGTGAAGTCAATGAGCTGCACGTTGAGGCGGGGCATAAGCTCAATGGCTCGTTTATTCGAGAAGGTTTGGTTGACGAGCTGCTGGTGTACTTGGCGCCGAAGCTTTTGGGCATGGGGCAAGGTGTGGCTAGCTTTGGGCCGCTACAAAGTTTGCTTGATGCAACCGAATTGAAGTTTATGTCGACCGAAATGGTTGGCAGCGACTTGCGCATACGCGCACGCGTGAGCGGGCACGACCAGTTTTAAAGACAATAAAACCGTTGTGATCGGCTGTTAATTGAGCCTTAGACCGAATCGGCTCGAATCCCTGCGAAAATATCGACATGTTTACCGGAATCATCACCGGCGTGGGGCGCATCGTCGCCGTTCACAGCCTGGGCAACACTTCACACCACGGCAAGCGGCTCACCATTGAGACGCCCCCGGCTTACCTCAACGACGTCGGTTTGGGCGACAGCATTGCCATCAACGGCGCCTGCATGACGGCCGTCAGCATTGATGCAGCGCTTAACCAGTTTGCGATTGATATATCGGCTGAGTCGCTTGACAAGACCGGCGGCTTGGCAGAGCTTGGCACCGTCAATTTAGAAAAAGCCCTTCGCGCCAACGACAGGTTAGGTGGGCACATCGTGTCGGGCCACGTTGACGGGATTGGGCACGTGGCTTACTTTGCTGAGGTGGGCGAGAGCTGGGAGTTGCGTATCAAAGCACCCCAAACACTGGCCAAATACATGGCGTACAAAGGCTCCATCACAGTCAACGGCGTGAGCTTGACGGTGAACAAGGTACGCGATCTGGCTGATGGCGCGGACTGCGAAATCAGCATCAACATCATTCCTCACACCATTGACAAGACCGCGCTTGGCAGCTTGAAAGCTGGCAGCGCCGTTAACCTGGAAATTGACACAGTCGCGCGCTACGTAGAGCGTATGCTGTCGCTTGAAAGCATAAAAAATGACCGTTCTTGAGACCGTTTCAATTTCTCCCGTCGAGGACATCGTGGCCGACATGCGCGCGGGGAAAATAGTCGTTTTGATTGACGAAGAGGACCGTGAAAACGAGGGCGATCTGGTCTTGGCAGCTGACCACGTGACGGCTGAAGCGATTAACTTCATGGCCCGCTTTGGCCGCGGTTTGATCTGTCTGACGCTGACCCGCGAGCGTTGTGAGCGCCTTGAGTTGCCGCCGATGGTGACGCGCAACGGCGGCAAGTATTCCACTGCGTTTACAGTGTCAATTGAAGCAGCCGAGGGTGTCACTACCGGCATATCAGCCGCAGACCGCGCCCGCACTGTGCAAGCAGCGGTTGCTAAGAACGCAGCCGCCAGTGACCTGGTGCAACCCGGCCACATCTTCCCGCTGCAAGCTGTTGACGGTGGTGTTCTGATGCGGGCTGGCCACACCGAAGCCGGTTGCGATTTAGCGGCGATGGCCGGTTGCTCGCCAGCGTCGGTGATCTGCGAGATCATGAACGACGACGGCACAATGGCGCGGCTGCCTGACTTGCTGCTGTTTGCAGCTGTTCACGGCTTGAAGATTGGCACGATTGCCGCGCTGATTGAACACCGCAGTCGCAACGAGTCGTTGATTGAAAAAATCGGCAGCCGTACCCTGAATACAGCCTTTGGTGAATTCACAGCCCACGCCTTCAAAGACAAACCCAGCCAGGGCCTGCACCTGGCACTTAGCAAAGGCCAATGGGAAGCCAGCGAGGCCGTGGCGGCGCGAGTGCATGAACCGCTGTCGGTGCTCGATGCATTGGAAGCTGGCCGCGGCATGCATTCTTGGAACCTGGACGAGAGCCTGAAATACGTGGCAAACGCTGGCAAGGGGGTTGTCGTGCTGCTCAATTGCGGTGAAAGCGCCGCTCAATTGCTGGCCCAGTTTGAAGGCACAGCACGCGCTAGCCAAGCACCAGAGCGTGGCCGCATGGACTTGCGAACTTATGGCATTGGGGCGCAAATTTTGCGCGCTTGTGGCGTGCAAAAAATGAACCTGCTCGGCAACCCCAGGCGTATGCCCAGCATGATGGGATACGGCCTGGAAACCGCTAGCTACATCACCAAATAACTCAATAAAAAAACGACGCAAGGGGAAAACAACATGTTCGGTGCAGACAAGGGAACAGCCAACAAGCTAGACGGCAAAAAATTGGTTATTGGCATTGTGCAGGCACGCTTCAACGAAGGCGTGACCAATGCCCTGGCCAGCGCCTGCTTGAACGAGCTTGCTGCATTGGGTGTGGAAAGCAAGCACATCACCCACGTCAAAGTACCGGGCGCTTTGGAAGTGGCCAGTGCCTTGCAAGCCATGGCTGAAAGCAATCGCTACGACGCGTTGATTGCACTGGGCTGCATCATTCGCGGTGAGACCTATCACTTTGAGCTGGTTGCCAACGAAAGCGGCGCAGCCGTGACGCGCGTGGCGTTGGACTACCAATTGCCAATAGCCAACGCAATTTTGACGCTTGAGACCGCCGCCCAAGCCCAAACGCGGCAAACTGAAAAAGGCCTTGATGCCGCGCGCGTTGCGGTTGAAATGGCTAATTTGCTGGATGAGCTGGCTTGAACCTGCCAACACCATGACCGATATAAAAACCACAAAACCACCGCTGACAGCCAAGTCCAGGCGTCCGCCACAAACTCGAACCGGACTGACCGATACCGGCGTTAAAAAAGCCGCTGACAAATCAGCCCGCACAAGAGCCCGTGAATTTGCCATGCAGGCGCTGTATCAGCACTTTGTGGGCCGCAATGCAGCAGATTCGATCGACATGTTCACCCGTGACTTGGTGGGCTTTCACAAAGCCGATTCAGCCCACTACGACGCGCTGCTGCACGGCTGTATTGAACAAGCCCCGCAACTTGATGCCGCCATTACCCCGCTGCTTGACCGGCCGTTGGCCGAGATATCGCCGGTCGAGCATTCGGTGCTGTGGATAGGCGCTTATGAGCTGAAGAACTGCCTGGACGTACCGTGGCGCGTGGTGCTCAATGAATGCATTGAACTGGCCAAAGCTTTTGGCGGCACTGATGGACACAAGTATGTCAACGGGGTGCTGAACAAATTGGCACCCAGCCTGCGTGCCAACGAAGTCGCTAACGATGCAGCCAAACAGCGCTAAGCCCGTCACTATGAGGCCATGACCCTGCGAATAAGCCAGCGCGCCCAGCGCATTGAACCGTTTTACGTGTTGGAAGTGGCCAAGGCGGCGGCCACCCTGGCCAAAGAATTTGCGCACACTGACAAGCCAATGATTTTTTTAAACATTGGTGAGCCAGACTTTACCGCGCCACCCCTCGTGCAAGCCGCCGCTAGTAAAGCAATAGCGAACGGCGCAACCCAGTACACCCAAGCCACAGGTTTGCCAGAGCTGCGCGAAAAAATCAGCGCTTGGTATGCGTCACGTTTCAATGTCAACATTGCACCCAGCCGCATTGTGCTGACAGCCGGCGCATCGGCAGCGCTGCAATTGGCCTGCTTGGCGTTGATTGAAGCAGGCGACGAGATGCTGATGCCCGACCCCAGCTACCCCTGCAACCGGCATTTTGTTGGCGCTGCTGAAGGCAAGGCGGTGCTGATACCCACGACGGCTGATGAGCGCTTTCAATTAACCCGCACCCAGGTTGAAACCGCTTGGGGCGAGCGCACGCGCGGGGTTTTACTCGCGTCACCGTCTAATCCCACAGGCACATCAATTGCGCCAGACGAATTGCAACGCATCGCGGAGTTTGTTCATTCGCGTGGCGGCATCACCATGATTGATGAGATTTACCTCGGACTGAGTTACGAAGAACGATTTGGCCGCACCGCTTTAGCCATGCCGGGCGGAAATGACAAAACACCTAACGGCGTGGACCAAACCATCATCAGCATCAACAGCTTTAGCAAATACTTCAACATGACTGGCTGGCGGCTAGGCTGGCTGGTGGTGCCCGAGGCGCTGGTGCCGGTGATTGAACGCATCGCGCAAAACCTGTTCATTTGCCCCAGCACGATAGCCCAGCACGCAGCGCTGGCTTGTTTTGAGCCGGACAGCCTGGCCGAATACGAGCGCCGCCGCAGCGAATTTAAAGCTCGGCGTGACTACTTTATTCCTGAACTCAATCGCTTGGGTTTGACGGTACCGGTGCTGCCTGACGGCGCTTTTTATGCATATGCGGATTGCTCAAAACTCGCAGCGAAGTGGGGCTTGGCAGGCAGCTGGGAATTTGCGTTTGAACTGATGAAGCGTGCGCACCTGGCTGTGACGCCGGGACGAGACTTTGGCAGCAGCGCGCCTGAGCAATACGTGCGCTTTGCAACCGCCAGCTCGATGGCGCATTTGCAAGAAGCCATTGCCCGGCTGGAGTCAGTTTTTGCGTAGCCAAAAACTAAGCAATGGAAGTGCGTTGACCAAGCAGGGGCCGCGGGACTGGCTTGGCCAGACCGCAGGCGCAGCGGCCCCCTCGGGGGGCAGAGCAGTACACGCAGTGACAAACGTGGGGGCAATATTCCATTGGCCAATCCGTGTGTATTGGGAAGACACCGACGCAGGCGGCATTGTTTTTTACGCGAATTACTTGAAATTTTTTGAACGCGCGCGCACTGAATGGCTCAGGTCACTGGGTGTCGAACAACAGCAGCTTAAAGACGCAACCGGCGGCATGTTTGTGGTGGCCGAAACCAGCATTCGCTACCTGCGCCCTGCCCGGCTGGACGATGAACTCATTGTTACGGCAAGCCTTAGTGAAAGTGGCCGTGCGTCCATGACAATCTGGCAACAAGTGCTGTTAAGAGAATCGCTAATTTGCGAAGGCAAAATCCGCATCGGTTGGGTAAATACCGACACCATGCAAGCCGCACGAATCCCGCAAAACATCATCGAAAGATTAAGAGTCAAGCCATGAACCAAGACCTGTCGATTGTTAACCTGATTCTTCACGCCAGTTGGGTGGTGCAAGGTGTGGTGGCGCTGCTAGTCGGCGTGTCGATCGCCAGTTGGGCAGCCATCATTCGCAAAATTACAGCACTTAAAAAAGTACAACGCCTTAATGACGCGTTTGACCGTGAGTTTTGGTCAGGCACCAGCTTGAACGACCTGAACGCCAGCGCCGCACAAAATGCCAAACACTCAGGCTCGATGGAACGCATTTTTGCCAGCGGTATGCGGGAGTTTCAAAAACTCCGCGAGCGCCGCATCACTGACGCTGGCACGCTGATGGACGGCGCACGCCGCGCCATGCGTGCCAGTTACCAGCGCGAGGTAGATGCGATTGAAACCAACTTGTCGTTTTTAGCCACCGTTGGCTCGGTGTCGCCCTACGTCGGCTTGTTTGGCACCGTGTGGGGCATCATGCATGCCTTTACCGGCCTGGCGGCGCTGGAACAAGTCACGCTGGCCAGCGTAGCGCCAGGTATTGCTGAGGCGCTGGTGGCCACCGCCATCGGCCTTTTCGCCGCCATTCCGGCAGTGGTGGCGTATAACCGCTTTGCGCACGACATTGACCGCATCGCCAACAAGCTGGAAACTTTTATTGAAGAGTTTTCTAATATTTTGCAGCGCAACCTCGGTGCACAGTCACCTTCTGGACACTAGCCATGCCGGCCATCAATTCGCGAGGTCACGGCCGCCGCACCATCAGTGAAATCAACATGGTGCCCTTCATTGACGTGATGCTGGTGCTGCTGATTATTTTTATGGTGACAGCGCCGCTCATCACGCCCAGCATGATTGCCCTGCCAAAAGTCGGCAAGGCGGCTGCGCAGCCCGCCAGCCCGGTACAAATCGTGATCGGCAAGGACGAGGCGATTCAGATCAAAGTCAAGAATGATTCGCGGCCTAGCAATGTCGCGACCGTAGCAGCAGACATTGTGAAGCTGGAGCCCAAGGTAAAAATGGCCGCTCTTGAGGCAGTTCCTGTCGTCATCAGCGCTGACAAGTCCATCAAATACGAAACCGTGGTCAAGGTGATGGACACGCTGCAAAAAGCCGGTGTGTCGCGCGTTGGGTTGTCGGTGCAAACGGGTAAGTAAATTTTGCCCAGTGCCTTAGATCGCAGTGACTTTGGCCCGCCGCGTGATGCCGGAGCGATCCGCTCGTTCGGTTTGGCGCTACTGGTGCATGCAGCACTGATTGCTGCATTGACCTGGGGCGTGAATTGGAAGCGAAGCGATCCGTCAGTTGCGTTTGAAGCCGAGCTGTGGTCTAACGTACAGCAAGAAGCAGCGCCCAAGTTGATTGAAGTGTCACCTGCGCCGCCGCCGCCAGCAGAACCAGCACCAAAAGCACAACCAGTAGCGCCACCAGAACCGCAAGTTGACATTGCGCTAAGCCAAGAAAAAAAGCGCAAACTGCAAGAGCAACAAAAACTGCGGGATGCCGCTGAAGCCAAGGCTGATGCACTTGCTGAAAAAGAGCGCAAGCTCAAGCAAGAACAGGCAAAAATAAAAGCTGCCGAAGACATCAAAAAAGCGGAAATTAAAAAGCAGGCAGTCAAAGAGCAAGCAACAGCGGCGGCATCACAAGAGCAGCGCAAGCAAAACATTGCACGCAGCATGGGCCTGGCGGGCGCGACGGGCGGCGAGGCGGCAAAGGGCTCAGCGCTGACGTCCAGCGGACCATCAGCCAGCTACAAAAGCAAGCTGGCAGCGCTGTTTAAACGCAACATCACCTTTTCAAACGTCGACAGCATTCAGGGCAACCCGCGCGCCATTGTGCAAGTCAAAGTCTCCTCGTCTGGGCTCATCATGAGTTCACGACTGACCAAGTCAAGCGGCATTCCCGCTTGGGATGAAGCGGTGCTGCGTGCCGTTGAAAAAGCAGAGCGCATCCCTACAGATGAGAATGGGAAAGTCGTGACAGACTTTCCGGTTGAGTTTGGCCCAAAAGATTGATGCTATTCATTCAATAGCTGCTAGCGCTCTAATTACCTGGGCTGCAACGCAATATTGATACCAAATAAAATTTTGGTCGCTGCCAGCCATCGCTACAGCGAAAGCTACTGCGCCCGAGCAAGGCGCCTGACACCCTCAGCAATCTTCTCCAAGTCTGCCGTTGCAAAGCTCAACCGGAAGGTTGCCCTGTCCACATTGGTTGCAAAAAACGGCGCACCGGGTACAAACGCCACGCCCTGCTCAATCGCTCGTTTTGCAAACTCGCTAGAGTCCGCATTCGGCGCGTTCAAGCGTGACCAGAAAAACATCCCGCCTTGCGGCTGGTCAAAGCTTGCGGCATCGCCCAATTCACTTTTCAAGCAACGGGCCATCGTCTGCGCGCGTTCGGCGTAGGTCTTGCGCACCACGTCAAGGGCGGCATCCATGCGGTTTAAGCCCAGGTATTGCGCGGCGATGGCTTGGGTCAAGTTACTGGTGTGTGCATCGCTGAATTGCTTGCACATCACAGCGTTGGCCAGCAGCTGCGGCTGGGCCACCATCCAGCCGACACGCAGGCCGGGCGACAACACCTTGCTGAAGGACCCGCAGTACGCCAAATACTCACGCGAGCCGGGCACGCTGCTGCTGAGTGCCAACATGCTGGGCGGCGGCGGCGCGCCAAAGTACAGCTCACCATACGGGTCGTCTTCAACTACCAGCACGCGGTACTGGGCGGCCAGCTCTAAAATGCGCTTGCGGCGCTCTAGGCTCAGCATCGCGCCACTGGGATTGCCGAAGGTCGGTATCAAATACACCAGCTTGGGCTTGTGTTCAATGATCAACCGCTCCAGCTCGTCGACCTTCACGCCGTCGGCATCAATCTGCGCGCTCACAATGTCAGCACCATAAAGCCGAAAGCACTGGATGGTGGCCAAGAAGGTCGGCCCTTCCACAATCACTTTGTCACCCGGGTTGATCATGGTTTTGCCAATCAAGTCCAGGCCCTGCTGACTACCCGTGGTGGTGATGATTTGCTCTGGCGCAGCCTCAATCCCCTTGAGCGCCAGGTAGCCACTGAGCGCTTGCCGCAGGGCAGGCCAGCCCTCAGTGGCGCCGTACTGCAACACGGCACCAGGGTGGCCAGCCAGCACCTGTTCAGATGCTGTGCGGACCCCCTCCACATCAAACAGCGCTGGGTCTGGAAAGCCGCCCGCAAAGCTAATGATGCCGGGCTTGCCGAGTAACTTGAACAGCTCGCGGATGGCAGAGGTTTCGACGTTGTTTAGCCGGGACGCAAATTGAAGAGACATGTGAAAATAGCTCAATGAAAAAAGAAAACATAGTGCCGTTTTTTGCTACTTTAAAAGCAGCAAACCCGCAGCCGGTAACAGAACTTGAATATACCAGCGTGTTTGAATTACTGACCGCTGTACTGCTGTCTGCTCAAGCCACCGACGTGAGTGTCAACAAAGCCACGCGCAAGCTGTTTGCAGTGGCCAACACCCCACAAGCGATTTTAGATTTGGGTTTAAAAAAGCTTGAGCAGCACATTAAAACCATTGGCCTGTTCCACAGCAAAGCCAAGCACCTGCTGCAAACCTGCCAGATGCTGGTAGAGCTGCACAGCGGCATTGTGCCGCGCACCCGTGAGGCGCTTGAAGCGCTGCCAGGCGTGGGCCGCAAAACAGCCAATGTGGTGCTTAACTCAGCCTTTGGCGAAGCCACCATGGCGGTGGACACGCATATCTTTCGCATGGGTAACCGCACGGGCTTGGCACCGGGCAAAACGCCGCTTGACGTAGAACTAAAACTGCTCAGGCGCATACCCGCTGAATACTTGGTAGACGCCCACCATTGGCTGATACTGCATGGCCGCTATGTGTGCATGGCTAGGTCACCGCATTGTTGGCAATGCGCTGTTAGCAGCTACTGTAGTTTTAAGCCAAAAGCTGTGATTGATTAGTAAATGCTATTAAATAAATAGCAGATAGCGCTTATATTAATTGGGCTATAGGCTTATTAAGTAATATTTTGAGCGATGTACGCTTTTATTTGAGCCACGTCGGGCGGCATCAGCTTGACCCGCTTGGGCAGCGCCTCAATGCCTTCAAACCGCGCTGGCCTTGGCGGTAATCTGCCCAGCGCCTCTTCGATCGTCTCAGCAAATTTGATCGGCAGCGCGGTCTCCAGCACGATCATTGGCACACCCGGTTGCATGTGCTCGCGCGCAACTTTCACACCATCAGCTGTGTGGGTGTCAATGATGTCGTTGAACTGCGCGTACACGTTTTGAATGGTGGCCAAGCGGTTGGCGTGGGTGCTTTTACCACTCAAAAAACCATAGGTTTTAGCCGCAGATTTAAACGCTTGCTTAGAACTCAGATCAAAAAAACCTTTGGCATTGACCTGGTCATAAAACAGCGCCTTGGTTTGCGGACCGTCGCGATCCAACAAGTCGAACACAAAGCGCTCAAAGTTTGACGCTTTTGAAATGTCCATCGACGGACTGGAGGTTTCATGCGTGTCTTGGCTGGTCCGAACACGGTAAATACCAGTGCGGAAAAACTCATCTAGCACATCGTTCTCATTAGTTGCCACGACCAAGTGCGCGATTGGCAACCCCATCATGCGGGCGACGTGGCCAGCACAAACATTGCCGAAATTACCTGAAGGGACTGTGAAGCTGACTTTCCTGATTCCGTCCCCTTCCGGGGGAGGGCTAGGGAGGGGGCTGCCCCCGATTTGGGTTGCCTGAAAATACCCCGCAAAGTAGTAAACCACCTGCGCCATTAACCTAGCCCAGTTGATCGAATTCACCGTCCCAATCTTGTACTGACGCTTGAACTCCAAATCATTGGACACCGCTTTGACAATGTCTTGGCAATCGTCAAACACGCCCGCAATTGCAATGTTGTGAATGTTCGCGTCTTGCAGGCTGAACATTTGCGCCTGTTGAAACGGGCTCATCCGCCCTTGTGGCGACGTCATGAACACCCGCACCCCACGCTTGCCGCGCATGGCGTATTCAGCCGCGCTGCCCGTATCACCACTGGTCGCACCAAAGATGTTCAGCTCTTCTTTGCGCCGTGCCAATTCATATTCAAACAAATTGCCCAACAGTTGCATCGCCATGTCTTTAAAAGCCAGCGTTGGGCCATTCGACAGCGCCTGCACATGCAAGCCGGGCTCTAGCGGGCGCAGCGGCACGATGGCAGCCGTGCCAAATACTTCTTGCGTATAGGTTTTGCGGCAAATGACTTTTAAGTCGGCTGCCGGAATGTCGTCTACATACAGCGACAACACTTCAAAAGCCAGGTCAGCGTAGGGCAAGTTGCGCCAGGCATCGAGCATGGCAGGCGTGACTTGCGGGTAATGCTCTGGCAAATACAACCCGCCGTCGGGTGCGAGACCTTCAAGCAAGATGTCGCAGAATTTGCGTGGTGTTTTGTCGCCACGGGTGGAGAGGTAATTCATTTAAGTGGGAATCAATTCAATATAAGTGGGACTGATGAAAAAAAACGAGCGGCCTGAAAATTCCCACATCGAGTCTTCTCCGCGCGTTTCGCACACGATTTCTGCTGCTGGTCGCTTGCGATTTCCGATGCTCCCCCCATTGGGCGAAAAGGGTCATCACTGAATTGCTGATTTGCCACAGTTACTGCTTTGACGGTAAAGGTCACGCTAGCTATCGCGCTAGCAGCACTTCAGCTTTAGGAAAGACAGTCCAATAAGAGTTGTTCGTTGATTCACCGTTTTCGCAGGTTTGTGTCAGCACTTCGGGCGTTCCGTCCCCATTCAAATCTCTAAAACCGCCTTTGATGCATCCGTCAAAACGCGCCGTTTCAACCAACGAATCGCCCACCTTTGCATAGACCACGTTGACGATGTTCCAACCCATCAAATCACAAGAATCTAATCCAATCGAGGATATGTATAAGAAACCGTTAGGGCTCGGAATCTTGAACTTCTTGCCATGAAATTTTTTGTATTGAGCGGAGGATTGGATATCACGCACGTATTTTTCGTGATCTTGCTTGTAAGTTGTTGTGCGTTGCGTAATAGGTCTTCCAAGTCGTCGATCAATTTTCGCGCTGTTCTCGTCAACCTCGCTGTACCGACTTTGATAACAAACAAAGGCGTTTTTCTCAGGTTCTAAGAAACGCCGTTCCCCGATTTTTAACAGCTCTAACTCTTCGGAGGAAAAATCGAACAAACTCAACCTTGGCGGTATCGGTTTTTTGGATAAAACGCTCAACTCAGATAGTTTGAAAGACTCCTTCGTCGTCAGCAAAATTTGGAAAAATTCTCCCCGGATGTCTGGATCACCCAGTTGACATTTCACGGGCGCTAATGCGCCAGACACGTAAACTAAACCACCCTTGGTGCAATGTCTAAGAGACTCTCTAATTTCACCGGCGAGCAACCCGACGTAGTGGCCATTCTCACCAGCACTAAGCGATGTGAGTTCGACCCCCGAAATTTTAGATGCCATACCTGCCCAGGTATCTGCAGCCGCGTGAACTGGTGCGAGAAGGCGTGCAATTGTTACTTTGTTCCATCTCATTTTTTAATGCTCTAACGGCGAATTGATAAGAAAAAGTAACGAGGCCACGTGGGTCAGTTCTTTCATTGCAAAATTTAGCTATCGATAAATTACTCGCGGCCTTGCGCTTAACCAGGGCATGACGCCTTCGCAATTCAAGTCAAACGCTACCAAAGCCGTCAAGCAAGCTCAAGCCGTCTTTCGATTCTGTCTAAACGTTCAGACAGCCTGTCCATACGCACCGCGCCGCTGGCATCAATCTCGTCACCGTGTGCAATATCACGGCGCAAACCTGCAAGAGACACTTCAAGATGGCCTATTCGGCTGACTGTTTCTTCCTGTTTCCGTTCGACACGATCCAATGTCGCCTGGAATCGCTTCAGGTGCTCCAGCATTAAACTTTCAGTTTGGTCGGTCATGATTTCCTAAGCCTCTTGAATGATATTCTTGGTGGATGTTACCTAAACTGTCGGTGAATTTAAAAGCAATTTTGGTAGATGACGAGTATTGGGAGTCCTCAGTTTGTTCAAACCAACTCCTCCTTACGAATTCGCACAATCGGCGCCAGCACCGTCTTCAGTGCCTGCATCTGCGCCAGTGCCTCATTCATCTTGGCCTCAACACAGTCATGGGTCAAGATAATCAGGTCAGTTTGCGTGGCACCCTCGCCGCCTACCTCGTCAGCTTCTCGCTGCAACACCGCATCAATACTGATACCCGCTTTGGCCAGAATGCTGGTGACGTTGGCCAGCACGCCGGCTTCGTCGGCTACCTTTAAGCGCAGGTAGTAGCTGGTCACCACTTCACCCATGGGCAGCACAGGCGTGTTGCTCATTGCATCAGGCTGAAACGCCAGGTGCGGTACGCGCTGGGCTGCGTCGGCGCTGTGCAAGCGAGCGATGTCGATGAGGTCGGCAATCACGGCACTCGCCGTAGGCTCGCTGCCTGCACCTTTGCCGTAGTAGAGCGTGGTGCCAACAGCATCGCCGTGCACCATCACCGCGTTCATTGCGCCTTCAACGTTGGCAATCAGCCGCTTGATGGGTACCAGCGTGGGGTGAACGCGCAGCTCGATGCCCTTGTCCGTTTTTTTAGTCAAGCCCAGCAGCTTGATGCGGTAACCCAATTGCTCGGCGTATTTGATGTCAGTTGCACCCAGCTTGGTGATGCCTTCAATGTAGGCTTTGTCAAACTGCACTGGCACGCCAAAGGCCATGGCCGACATGAGTGCGGCTTTGTGCGCCGCGTCAACGCCTTCAATGTCAAAGGTCGGATCGGCTTCTGCATAGCCCAATGCTTGCGCTTGTTTTAGCACCGCGTCAAAGTCCAGGCCTTTGTCGCGCATCTCGCTCAAGATGAAATTGGTCGTGCCGTTGATGATGCCGGCAATCCACTGAATCCGGTTGGCGCTCAGGCCTTCACGCAATGACTTGATGATGGGTATGCCGCCAGCCACGGCGGCTTCAAACATCACCATCACGCCTTTGCGGCTGGCAGCGGCAAAAATCTCGGTGCCGTGTACGGCCAGCAGTGCCTTGTTCGCTGTCACCACATGCTTACCTGCTTCAATGGCTTCCAGCACCAGTTGTTTGGCTATGCCATAGCCGCCAATCAGCTCAATGACAACGTCGATGTCGGGGTTGGCAATAACAGCGCGCGCGTCGCTGACCACTTTGACATTGGGCCCGACTGCGGCTTGAGCGCGTGCGGTGTCCAGGTCAGCCACCATGGCAATCTCAATACCCCGTCCGGCGCGGCGAACGATCTCGCTTTGATTACGCTGCAACACAGTAAACACGCCGCTGCCGACAGTGCCAATGCCCAGAAGGCCTACTTGAATCGATTTCATATGCTTTTTCACTAACAAAACGGGCTATAGCCCTTGTAAATCATGAGCGAGCAGATACCAATTTGATAGCGCTTGCTTTCACCTGTGGTTTGCCTTCGCGGTTGCGGTAGCCTTCCAAAAACTTG